>CAIYEN010000147.1 GCA_903925205.1 uncultured Opitutia bacterium
GAGGTGACTGCTCTGCGGCACGTAGACACCTTCGGGGGCGAACTCAAACGACAGCGGCAGGTGCAGGCCGCGCGCAAAGACGGTCTGCTTATCGGCCCGACCGTCGCCGTCGGTGTCTTCCAGAATAAGAATCTTATCATCCGGCTTGGCATCCCCGGGACGCCACTGCGGGTAGCTGGGCATCGTGGCGACCCACAGACGACCGCGGTTATCGAAGGACAGCTTCACCGGATTGGCGAGGTCAGGGAATTGTTCCTCGGAGGCAAAAAGCTCGACCTTATAGCCTTCCGGCACCGCCAAAGACTTCACGGCCTCGGCCCCCGGCAAATAGGTCGACGTACCGTTCTTGTTGTTGCTGGAGGAGTAATTGGTCTTCACTGGCGGCAAGACGCGCGTCTTGGCGTCGGCCGCAGCCACATCGAACGGCTCGCCCTTGGCGGCCGCCCAGACCGCGCGGTCACGGATGAGGACGAGTTCGTCGAGCTTCTCCAGCTCGGCGGGGAAATTGTCGGGGCCGAAGGGCCGGTTACGGCGGCCGAAGACGTGGACGCCGTTCGGGACCTTGTGCAGCTTCTCCCAATACCAATTCTTATCTGCGACCGCGGCGGCCACCGCGGCGGCGTCACCGTGCGACGACCCTGCGGCGAAGACAGCGGTGGCGAGTTTGGCGGCAATCAGTTGCTGCCCGGGCTCACCCCAAGTCATCCCCTCACGAGCCAAGGGCGCCTTGGCCTCGGCGTAAAGCTGTTGGCTGTAGGCGAACAAGTCGACGAAGCGCAGGTTATGTCGCGCCGCGGCTTCCTTGATGGCCGCCGCATAAAGCGCCAGGTTGGCGTTAATGGCTTGCGCACCCACCGGACCCTGCGGGGCCGAGCGTTCTTCCAGCGCTAAAGGCGAAAGCAAGACCACCGCGGGGGCGGCCTTACCATTGTACTTCTGCTTGGCGGTATACTCCAGCCAGCCTTCGAGCTCTTCCTTAAAAGCCGGCAAGCCCGCTGGACCCTTGAAAGACTCGGCATAACCAAACCAAGCCAAGATAACGTCCGCCTTGAGGCCCGTCAGCCATTGGTCAGGCGACTGGGAGAAACCCGAGCCCGCATGTCCGGAGCCCCAGAAATCCTTGGCCTTGGACAGTGGGTAGAACTTCTCGGCGCCTGGGTAGGCGAACGGCGAATTACGGCCCGAGTGGTCGCGATAACCTGGGGTATCACCGTCATCGCACAGGTTGCGGATGACTAAGTTGCGGCCGGCAAAGCGACGCTGGAGTTCGACCTCGAAAGCGGGATAACGCAGCAAGCGTTCCCCTTGGCCGCCGCCGACGAGGACGATGGACGATCCCGCTGGGGGGTCGATGAGGTCAGCAGCAGAGAGAAATACCCCCTGGGCTGTAAGCAGGGCGATGGTCAGCAGCGTACGGACGCGAATCATGTTGGAATTGACCTAAAGTGACCCATGCCCCTGAGCCTGTCGAGCCTCCCGATACCGGCCGACCATGCCCATGGCTTCTTTATCCGTCATTTAGACGCCGTGCATCTCGTCCGAAGACCTTCTCTAAAGTTAGGGTGTTTTCCTTTGAAACCCATCCACCGCCGTCCATGTCTTATAACACCCCATGAACTCGGTCCGCCGTCTCCTACCCCTTTGTCTCTTGCCGTTGGCGCTACCCGCCGCCGAAACCGCCCTCGCCTTCAACCGCGACGTCCGCCCAATCTTGTCGGAGAACTGTTTCTCCTGTCACGGCTTCGACGAGAAAGCGCGCAAAGCCAAACTCCGCCTCGACCTGCCCGAAGAAGCCACGCGGGAACACAAAGGCGGCACGCCGCTCGTCCCGGGCGACCTCGCCAAGAGCGAAATGTGGCAACGCATCATCAGCGAAGACCCCGAGGATGTCATGCCTCCGCCCAAATCCCACCTCAAGCTGAGCGCGCAAGACAAGGCCACGCTGAAGGCCTGGATTCAACAAGGCGCCCAGTACGAATCCCACTGGGCCTTTGCGGTTCCAAAAGAAACGCCAGCGCCGGCCGCCGGCCACCCGATCGATGCCTTCGTCTTAGCGACCCTTAAAAAGAAAGGCCTCGCGCCCACGGCTTTGGCGGACCGGGCGACCCTAATCCGCCGCGTGTCGCTCGACCTCACCGGCCTACCGCCCTCGGCCGAGGAGGTGCAAGCCTTCGTGGCCGATCAAGACCCGCAAGCGTACGCTAAGCTCGTCGCTCGCCTGCTGGCTTCCCCGCACTTCGGCGAACGCATGGCCCTCGAGTGGTTGGATTCTGCGCGCTACGCCGACACCAATGGTTTCTCCATCGACGGCGGCCGCAATATGTGGCTCTGGCGCGACTGGGTCATCCAATCCTTCAACGATAACCTACCGTACGATCAATTCGTCCTCCAACAACTGGCGGGGGACTTATTGCCAAATGCGACCGACGCCCAGCTCATCGCCACGGGCTTCCAGCGTAACAACATGAACACCCACGAGGGCGGCACGATCCCGGCCGAGAACCTCGTCAACTACAACGCCGACCGTGTGAAGACGCTCGGGGAGGCGATGCTCGGCCTGACGCTCGGCTGTGCCCAGTGCCACGACCACAAGTTCGACCCGATCAGTCAGAAGGATTATTTCCAGCTGTTCGCCTACTTTAATACGCTCGGCGATGCCGGCCTCGACGGTAATGCCGGCAATAACTCCGGCCCTTCCGTCAACAAGAAGACCATCCTCAAAGCCCTCGACCAAGCCACCCTGCCCGACCGCATCGCGGCCTTGAAACTCAAAGTCGCGACCCCGGACCCTGCTGCCCTCGCCCGCTGGGTGAGCGAACAGCAGGCCTTACTCGGGAAGCGCCCAGCCGGCCTGAAACTCTACCCGATCAACCTGCTGAAGATTTCCACCCCGAATAGCGGCGGAGGCTTTACCGTTGAAGGCAACACCTTCAAGGGACTCGGCGGCGCCGCCTATGATATCCTCGGCGAAACCCCGAAGACCCCTGAACCCATCACCGGCATCCGCCTGGTCTTCACGCCGAACAAAGGCAAGCCGACCATGGACCCCAAGGATGCCAAGAAGGTCCTGAAGCCCGCCCAGAAATCCGACTTCGTCGTCAGCGCGGTGGATGTGACCGCTGACAAGGTCGCCGGCGATCAAGTGAACATCCATCGACTGCAGAAGTTCAGCCGCGTGACGGCGAGTTCCTGGCAACCCGAGTTCCCCGCGATTGACGTGCGCGCCTTCAACCCTCGCCGTGGCTGGTCGCCCGACCTGAAGTCCGACGACGCGCCGCACCTGACCCTCACCTTTGACCAGCCAATCACGGCGGATAAGCAGGCCTACATCACGACCCAAGTCTACTTCGCGATGGGCGGAAAGACTCCTGCTCAAGGGCAGCTTTTCGCGGTGACGGGGACCGACGACGGCACCGACCTGCCCGCCGATATCATCGCGCTCATGGCCATGCCTGCGGCCCAACGCAGCGAGCCGCAGCAACGCCAACTCTGGGACTACTATGCAGCAAAGTCCCAGGCCATGGAACCCGTGCGCACCGACCTCGCCAACGCCGAACAGCGGCTCAAATCCCTCACCGAACCGCAGCAAATCATGGTAATGGCCCTCGCCGCCAAGCCCCGAGAGACATTCATCCTGAAGCGCGGCGACTATGCGCAACCGGGCGAAAAGGTCAGCGTCGGGACGCCCGCTAAGTTGCCGCCCTTGCCTGCGGGCGCCCCGGCCAATCGCCTGGGCCTCGCCCAGTGGATGGTCATGCCGGAAAACCCGTTGACCACCCGTGTCGCCGTAAACCGTTTTTGGAAACAGCTCTTCGGCCAAGGGCTGGTCAGTTCTGCTGCTGACTTCGGCTATCAAGGTTCTTTCCCCAGCCATCCCGAGCTCCTCGACAACCTGGCTATTGAATTCCGCCGCAGCGGCTGGGATGTGAAGAAACTCCTCACGCTCATCGTCACCAGCGACACGTATAAGCGCTCGTCGACACCGACCGCGCATTTGCAGGAAGCCGACCCCAGCAATACTTGGCTCGCCCGCGGCCCACGCTTCCGACTGCCCGCCGAAATCATCCGGGACGTGGCGTTGAAATCCAGCGGCCTCCTCGTCCCGCAAGTGGGCGGCCCGAGCGTGAACCCGTATTCGCCCTTCGACCTCTGGCGCGAAGTCAGCCACTATGGCTCGACCCCCGCCACCGCGCAGATCTTCCTCCAAGACCACGGCGACAAACTCTACCGTCGCAGCCTCTATACCTATTGGAAACGCACGGCCCCGCCGGCCAATATGGTCGCTTTCGATGCGCCTAACCGCGAAGTCTGCACCGTGACCCGTGGCAACACGACCACGCCCCTGCAGGCACTGGTAACCTTGAACGACACCCAATTCGTGGAGGCCTCCCGGGCGCTCGGTGAACGCTTGGCTAAGCATGCCGGCAACGACCAAGCCAAACTCCGCTGGGCCTTCCTCGAGGTGCTCTCACGTGAACCGACCGTTCAGGAAGTGGCCGTCGTAACCAAGGCCCTTGCCCGCGAACGTTCCCGTTACGCACAAGACGCCCGCCGGGCCCAAACTGTCCTCGCCATCGGCGAATCCCCCCGCGACGTCCAAATCCCGGCGAGCGAACACGCCGCTTGGATGCAGGTCGCCACCCTCCTCCTTAACCTCAGCGAAGCCGTCACCCGCAACTAAGCCATGGACCCTATTCAAGAACGCCTCAACCACCTGACCCGTCGCACCTTCCTCGGGCAGACCGCCCGCGGCGTCGGCGGCCTCGCGCTGGGCACGATGCTCTTCCCGGAACTACTCGCCGCGAGCAAGGGCACGCGCGAAGGCGGGCTAGCTGGCCTGCCGCACTTCGCCCCCAAGGCGAAGCGTATCCTCTGTCTCTTCCAGTCCGGTGGGCTTTCGCACGTCGACCTTTTCGACCACAAGCCGATGCTCAAGCAGATGGCCGGCAAGGATCTCCCGGCCTCCGTCAAAGGCACCCAACGCCTCACGGGCATGACCAGCGGCCAAGGCAGCTACCCCTGTACGCCTTCGCTCAAGGACGGTAAGTTGTGTGGCAAAAATGGACTCTGGATCAGCGACCTCCTACCTCACCTCCAGACGGTCGCCGACGAGATGTGTTTCATCAAGAGCCTCTACACCGAAGCGATCAACCATGACCCGGCGATCACGTTCATGAATACCGGCAACCAGTTGCCAGGGTACGCGAGCATGGGTGCTTGGGCGAGCTACGGCCTCGGCACGGAAAACGCCAACCTCCCGGCCTTCATCGCGATGGTCTCACAAGGCACCGGCAAGAATCCGGGCCAGCCAGTCTTCTCCCGCCTCTGGGGCAGCGGCTTCCTGCCGTCCAACCACCAAGGCGTGGGCCTGCGTCCAGGAGCCAACCCCGTCCTCTACCTACAGAACCCCCCGTCGGTCGACGGCGCCCAGCGCCGCGAACTACTCGACGACCTCAGCGCCCTCAACGCGGAGCGTGCCAAGGAAATCGCCGACCCCGAAACCATCACGCGAATCAAGGCCTACGAGATGGCCTATCGCATGCAGACCTCGGTCCCAGAGCTCACGGACATCTCGAGCGAATCGAAAGCCACCCTGGAATCCTACGGCCCCGAGGTCACGCGTCCTGGCTCCTATGCCGCGAATTGCCTCCTCGCCCGCCGACTCCTGGAACGAGACGTACGGTTCGTACAGCTCTTTCACCGCGGTTGGGACCAACACGTGGCGCTCTCCCGTCAGTTGCCCAACCAGTGTCATGACATCGACCAACCCACCGCGGCACTGCTCAAGGACCTCAAGGCCCGCGGGATGCTCGAAGACACGCTGGTGGTCTTCGCCACGGAGTTTGGTCGCACGGCCTTCAGCCAAGGCGGCTTCGGCAATCCGGGCTCGGGCCGCGACCACCATGGCCGCTCGTTCACCATCTGGATGGCTGGGGGCGGCGTGAAGCCAGGCTTTGAATACGGTGCCACCGACGACTTTGGTTACAACATCGCCAAGGACCCCGTGCACCTCCGTGACCTGCATGCGACCATCCTGCACTGCCTGGGCATCGACCACGAGCGCTTCACCTTCAAGTTCCGCGGCCTCAACGTAAAGCTCACCGGCGTCGAGGAAGCCCACGTCGTCAAGGGCGTGCTGGCCTAAGCCTATAGCATTGAAGAATTGGGTTGAGCGTGCATAAATGCGGCATGCCCTCCCCCATGGCCTTCCTCATGGCCTTCCTCAGCCGGTGTGCCGTTATCGCATGCCTCTGCCTACTTGGCAGTGATGCCATCGCCGCCCCGCGCCCGCCGAACGTCATCGTCATCCTAGTGGATGACTTCGGGGTGAACGACCTATCCTGCTACGGCAGCCGCCTCTACGAGACTCCCAATGTCGACAAACTGGCCCAAGAGGGCGTCCGCTTCACCGAAGGCTACTCCGCCTGTACCGTCTGCTCCCCCACCCGCTCGGCCTTGCTCACGGGCAAAGCGCCGGCCCGCCTGCACATCACCGACTGGATTGCCGGCGAAAATCACCCCAAGGCGAAGCTCAAGATTCCCGATTGGCAGAAGTTCCTCCCCTTCGAGGAAGTCACGCTGGCCGAGCAGCTCAAGGCCGCTGGCTATGCTACCGCCAGTATTGGTAAGTGGCACCTGACTCCTGGGCTAGAGAAAGGCGACGAAGCCTACTACCCCGAAAAGCACGGCTTCGACGTCAACCTCGGCGGCTATCATCGCGGACAGCCGCCATCCTACTTCTCGCCCTATAAGATTCCGACCCTCGTCGACGGGCCGAAGGGCGAATTCCTCACCGACCGCGAGGCCGCCGAGGCCGTGAAGTTCATGGAGGCCAATCAGGATAAGCCGTTTTTCATCTACCTACCGCATTACGCCGTCCACCAGCCACTGGACGGCAAGAAAGAGGTCATCGCCAAATACAAGGCGAAGGTCGATGCCGACCCCACGCTCAAGCAGCGCAACGCGACTTATGCCGCCTTGGTGAGCAGCGTCGACGATGCGCTCGGCACCATCCGCGCTGGGCTCAAGCGCCTCCACCTCGACGACAACACCATCATCATCTTCACCGGCGATAACGGCGGCAAGATCGGCCCCACCGACAACTCGCCCTACCGCGTGGGTAAAGGTTCCGCGTACGAAGGCGGCATCCGCGTCCCGCTCATCGTCTACTGGCCTGGCGTGAGCAAGCCCGGCCGCGTGGATTCGACGCCCAACATCACGCATGACCTCTACCCGACAGTACTCGAGATGACGGGCATCACCGCGCAGAAAACCCTCGTCGACGGCGTCAGCCTCGCGCCACTCCTGAAGTCCGGCGCCAAGGTCGAACGCGATGCTCTCTATTGGCACTACCCGCACTACCATGGCGGCGGCGCGACGCCGCATAGCGCCATCCGCAAGGGCGACTTCCGTCTCGTCCACTTTTACGAGGATAACCGCGACGAACTCTACGACCTCGCCCACGACATCGGCGAAACCAAGGACCTCGTCGCCACCCAGCCCGAGAAGGCCAAGGAGCTACGCCTCCAACTGGACGCCTGGCTGAAGTCCGTCGACGCGCAGTTGCCGACCGTCAATCCGAACTACGACCCCACGCCCGCGAAGGCGAAGGGCCCAGCGGCAAAGAAGGCCACGAAGTAAGGGCTACTTCTTCTTCGCAGCGTTCTTCTTGGCCTGCTCCTGCGATCGGCGGATGGTGCGTTCCCCGGTCGCTTCTGGGTCGTCGACGTCCGGAACCTTGAGTTCGGCGCGGAGACGCTTCAGCCGGATTTCCAGGTCGGCCTGGATGTCCGCATAATCAGCCTGCCCGGCGAAACTCTTGAGCTCCAAGGGATCCTTGGTCGAATCCAAGAGATCCACGGCGTCGTGGCCCGTGCCGTAGTAATGGATTAACTTATAGCGGTCGGTGATGATACCGTAGTGGGGCGAGACGTGGTGCGGCTGGGGGTACTCGTAATAGTGATAATAAAACTCCTTCCGCCAGTCGGCGGGCACTTGCCCCGCGAGGAGCGGACGCAAGCTGCGGCCTTGCATGTCCGCGGGGGCGGCAACGCCAGCCATGTCCAAGAAGGTCTGGGCCAGGTCGACGTTGGCGACCAGGGACTTATTAACGGAACCTGCAGGGGTGACGCCCGGCCAGCGGACGATTAAGGGCGTGCGGACGGATTCCTCAAAGATCCAGCGCTTATCGAACCAACCATGCTCGCCGAGGTAGAAGCCTTGGTCCGAGGAATAGACAATGATGGTGTTCTCCATGAGGCCTTCGTCTTCAAGAAACTTCAGCATGCGACCGACGTTGTCGTCGACGGACTTCACGCAGCCTAAGTAGTCATGCATGTAGCGTTGGTAGCGCCATTTCACGAGGTCGCGGCCCTTCGGGTCAGCCTGACGGTAAGCTTCATTGACCGGACCATAATACGCATCCCACGCCTTCGCCTGCTCGGGCGTGATGCCAGGAGGGTGCACCAGTTTCATGTCCAACTGACTGATGGTCTTCTCCAACGTCATGTCCTGATCGCCGACCGAGAAGGCCCGATCCTTATAATCATCAAACAAAGTGGCCGGCTCCGGGTAGACGCGGCCCTTATCCCAACCGAGGTCCGCGAGGTTGGGTGACCACTCGCGGTGGGGCGCCTTCTGCTGACACATCAGCATGAACGGCTTGCTCTTGTCGCGCCCCTTGAGCCAATTCATCGAGGCGTCCGTCGTGATGTCCGTGACATACCCCGTGGTCTTGATGACCCCCTGCGCCGTCTTCATCGGTGGATTATAGTAGATGCCCTGCCCCTGCAAAATCTGCCAGTAGTCGAACCCCTGCGGGTCGCTATTGAGGTGCCACTTGCCAATCAGAGCCGTCTGGTAGCCGGCGGCTTGCAGTAATTTCGGAAAAGTCGTCTGGGCACCATTAAAGACCGAGTTCGTATTGTTATAGAAGCCGTTCAGGTGCGAATACTTGCCGGTCAGGATCACGGCGCGGCAGGGGCCGCAAATCGAGTTCGTGACGAGGGCCCGGTCGAAGCGCATCCCTTCCTTGGCAATCCGATCAATGTTGGGGGTCTGAATCAGCTTCCGTTCATCCCCATAGGCACTGATGGCCTGATAGGCGTGGTCATCGGAGAAGATGAACACGATGTTAGGCTGTTTGGCGGGCGGGGCCGCCGACACGGCGATGGCACTGAGGAGGAGCAGGCAGAAACGGGTGAACATGGGGCGTAGGGGGCTACGGCGGACTTTGGTCTCTGGATTTAATATTACAAGGAAACGTCTGGAACCGCCCCCGCCTTCCGCTGTCCCCACAGCATGCGCCCCCTGCTCCTCTCCCTCGTTTGCTGGGCCAGCTTGGCTTGGGCAGAGCCGGACGCCGCCCCGTACCCGACGACCCCCAGCGTTAAGGGGCTCCAGATTCAGATGGTCGATGACGCGCTCGCCCTGGGCATTCACCACGCCGGCCTGAACGTCAACTTGCCCTCCTTGCTCTCGGTGGAAGCAAAACCCGGCCAACCGACGCTGACGGTCGACGGGTTTACCTTCGCCTTTAATGAGGGCTACGCCAAGGGCCTTGACCGGACCATCCAGGGACTCTCCGACAAGGGCGTTGTGGTGAACCTGATCCTGATCAGTTACCGTACCAAGAATCCCCGGCTCCACGCTATCGCCATCCACCCGCAAGCGAGTGCGACCGAAGGAACGGTCATGGCCGCCAACACCGTCACGCCGGAAGGCCGGGCCTGCTATAAGGCCGTGACCGAATTCATCGCCGCGCGCTGGTCAGGGAAAGATCACGCCCACGGACGCGTCTGGGGCTGGGTCATCGGCAACGAAGTCAACTCCCACGGACAATGGCACCAGATGGGGCCAGCCACGACCGAGCAGGTGGCCGCGCAATACGAGGACCAGACCCGGCTGGCTTGGAGCTCGCTGCGCAAGCACTCGACGAACGCCCGGGTCTACCTTTCGCTGGAGCACCATTGGACCGCGAAGGGCAACGCCAGCCCGACCAAGGCTTGCCCGGGTCGTGAACTCCTCGAGGCCTTCGCCAAGCAAGCCAAAGAGCGCGGTGACTTTGACTGGAACGTGGCCTTCCATCCTTACCCGGCTAACCTTTTCAACCCACGGACCTGGCAGGATAAGGTGACCTACGATGACCAGACGCTCAAAATCACCTTTAAGAACTTGGAGGTACTGACGCGTAAACTGGCGACGCCCGAACTGCTCTATCAAGGCAAACCGCGGCGACTGAGCTTCACTGAACAAGGGCTTAACGTCGGCAAGGCGCCGAACGCGGAAGAGCTCCAGGCGGCGGGTTATGCCTATGCGTGGGAGAAAATCCAACGCCTCTCCGGCATCGACTCGTTCCTCTATCACCGTCAGGTCGACCATTCTTTGGAAGGCGGACTGAAGTTGGGCTTGTGGGAAAACAAGCCTGGCTCCATCGCGGATCCGGCGCGGCAACGTCCCATCTGGTTTCTCTTTAAGGCCGCCGGCACCCCCGAATGGAACGCCACGGCCGCCCCCTACCTCAAGACCTGTGACTTCAAGAGCTGGGATGAAGTGATGGGGGGGAAGTAGAGTACCGAGTACAGATTACGGAGTACAGATTACTGAAGCGAATTACAGAGTACGGAGTACTGAAAGTTCAGCGCCGTTCCCTAAAAACAGAAC
>CAIYEN010000148.1 GCA_903925205.1 uncultured Opitutia bacterium
ACCGGTCCGCCAAAGATAGGCGTTCCAGACAAGAGACCAACGGTTACGCAGGAAGTCCCAGGCGATCTCGCGGGTTGGATCGTCCTCCATGCCGGCAAGCCGGCAAGCGTGGTCGACTATCTGTCCGGCGTCCATCGTCAGCGTACGCGGATGATCCAGCGGATAGTGGCGAACGGCGGCATGTTGTCATGCGTGCCGCCCGACCCGGTGGCGGTCGTAGCCGTCGCGGGGATGTCAATGGTGTGAAAGTGCCCCGGGTCCGTGGTGGTGAAACGGTCGGGGTCTTCGGCCGGGAAGGCGTAGGCGGGCGTCTGGTTGTAACCATTGCCCCAGATGTCTTCGTCGGGATAACCGACCTGGGCCTTCTGGAGGACGACATTCGCCGAGATACCGTGGCGATGTGAACCAGCGGTGGAGGTCGTCGCGATCGCCGGGTCGACCGTGTGGGTGTGGCTGGGAATCTGCGCGGTCGTCAAAGCGACAGAGGAAACGCCGGCGGTCGCTCCGATGGTAGCGGCTCCCGGAGTACGGGTCGCACCGGTGTCCAGACCAAGGAGAGTTCGGCCGCGGAGGTCAGGGATACCGAAGGTGGTCAAACCATCCCCTGCCCCCCAGGCGGTGCCGATCGCTGCGAAGAGCGCCGCGTAGCTCGTACGGGAAAGTAGCTGACCCTCACATGCCCACCAGTTGGCCGGGGTGACGCTGCCGGCATAAGGCACGACCGCGCCGACGGGGACCAAGACCAAGGCCGAGATCGAACCGTTGAGGCTGTTCGTCGCCTGGGTCTTGTAGGCCGTGAACTCGTCCGTGGCCACGGCACCGGCGACGGTAACGTTGACCGCCGTCATGGCGGCAAGCGCCGCGGCGTCGAGGACGTCGCCGTCGACCAAGTTAGGCCTTTGGATGGTAACCGTGACAGGCATCGATCAGGAAGTAGGCTCCGACGGCGATTGGGGCTCCTGCCAGGCCTTGGTGACCTCGTCCTTGGAAAAGAGGTCACCAGTTTCCGGGTAGCGAGAGCCCTTGGAGTCCTCGAGCTTGGCGTACCCGGCCATGATGTCCTTCTCGAGGGAAGGAGCCTTGGAACGGCCCGTGTCGGTATTGGCGAGCGAGATGCCGGTAGGAATCTGCACACGCGTGAGCAGAATCGGCTTATCGCGGTCGGCGACCGAGCGGACGCAGATCACGCGCAGGCGCGGCTCCTCGGATTCGTATTCGTAGGTAGGCATGTTCGTCAGCCGGTGACCCACCAGTTGCCAGGATCCCCGCCCGACTGAATGGCGGTGACGCGGAGGATCTGGCCAGAGGTGCGGGAATGGACGGCGGTGGCGCGCCCATTGAAGAGCGCCTTATTGACAGCGGCGAAGGTGACCGAGTTGCAGCCGCGGTTCACGACGTCGATAGTCGCGTTACGCGGGAAATCATCGGGCACCCTGACCGTCCAGGAGCGAAAGTCGTCTGGAAGCACGATGCGGGTCGTGGCCTGAACGGTGGGGATGAGGATCGTACCGCTGTCTCCGAAGGCCATGAGCATCAGGCGGCGGATGTTGACCGGCTGCGTGATCAGAGTGGCCGGACGGGTATGTACGCCGACGACACCGGTGAAGAACTCGTCG
>CAIYEN010000149.1 GCA_903925205.1 uncultured Opitutia bacterium
AATGAGCATGATCATACAGCCAACCTCACGCCGGGGCTTCCTGACCGGCGTGGCGTCCTTGTTCGCGGCGCCCGCAATCGTCAGCGCCCAGAACCTGATGCCCATCAAGGTCATCCCGTTCGACCCCTACATGCTCGTCAGGGGCCGTGATCTTGTCACCGGCAAGTGGGTCGAGACCAAGCTTATGGAGACGGCAGGAGATCCCTTCGCCTTCCTAAGCGAGAGCTTTTACGGGCGCCTCGGCTTAGCCACCAATCAAATGTCTCTGTCCGGTCTTCAGACGGCGGCCATCGAGAGCCGGGCGGATGAGAAGGCCATGCGGATGTTCACGCACAGCGACCCGACCAGCTTCAGGCTTGAGCACGACCATGCGCCCTTCGTCGTTCAGGTCAAGAACCCCACCTACGGCCATGAGGAGAAGTTCTACATGGCTGTTCCGCCGGAAAACGATTTCTTCTACGCGAACCCTAACAGGAAAGTTTAAAGGGCCGGGGTACGCTGAACCAGCCCCCGGCCCCCTATGCCTGACAGCACCCCCTCGGGCGTCAGGCGATTTTGATGGTCTCAAGTATTCTGTCCTCGACCCACTCCAGCGGGATCAGGCCGTCCTTGATGGCCCGCAGCAGGATGGCGACGGACTGGGGGATGGGGCTGTGGCCCGACAGCCAGAGCTGAGGCGTCCGGCGCGTCACGCCCATCAGGACGGCCACGTCGCCGGTGGTGAAGCCGAGGTCGGCGGTGAGTTCTCTGAAGGCGGCGGGGGTCATACCCATTTATCATCTCCCATCATAAATGCTTTGATCACTTCTGCCGCGAGCGGCGGGACGATGGCATTGCCGTAGGCGCGCAGTCGTCCCACACGGTTGGATACCCCATAAGCCAACAGGGGAAGGCCGGGTTGAGAGCGCCTCGATTTCCCGTCTGATCCGGTGAGCCAGATGTGGTCGTCCCAAAAGCCGCTATCCCGCGAAGGTTGCTGTGATCCCATTCCCGTTGCGCGCTTTCCGGCGTTGCAGGAACCCTGCAATCCTGTTGCAGCGGCGTCGGCCACGTCGCCAAATTGTGCATCACCGTGCTGGGCAGATCGTCCAGTCGGCCCTTGCGAGCTATCTCCTTCTCGCACCCCTCCGGTGTCCGCGATCCCTTGTCCCCATCCACCGCTCTGGGCGTCGGCCACGTCGAGACGATCTTCACCACCCCCGGCAGCGACACCGTGATCTTCGACCCGTCCTCCCGCCTGCCCGTCGCGCTCGCCGTCCCCATCACATGGCCGCCGTCCCCGTCCGCCTTCGTCGGCGTCGGCCATATAGCGTACAAGTGAACCAGATCCGAGATGTTCGCCCCGAAGGTCATCGTCCCTGCGGCGTTCGTCCTCTGTCCGTCCGGCGTCAAAATGCGGCCCGAAGCTTGATCCGTTGTCCGAGGCGTCGGCCAAGTCGCCGCTATCGCGTTCGGTAGGGTGTCCAACGGGTTCCCCTTCCGCTCCTGCCGACCGGCGCCGCTCTGTCCCTTGGAATCGCGCGTCGTTGGCGTTGGCCAGTTTGTCCACTGCAATCCAGTAGAGGCGCTGGCGAATGTGCGGGGCGTTGACCGCGAGAGCTGGGAGATCGGCGCCCCGGCTGGCGTAGCCTTCTCTTTCCAGATCAGCGCAAACTCCGTCGAGCCAACCGTAGCCAGCCGCTCCCGCAACCTGTTCTCCCAATACCACAGGGGGCCTGACGGCACTGATGAGGCGATGAAAGTGGGGCCACAAGTGCCTTGGATCGTCAGTTCCGGCGCCTTTGCCCGCGACCGAGAACGGCTGGCAGGGGCAGCTTCCAGTCCACACAGGCCGGTCGTCGGGCCATCCGGCGAGGCGGAGGGCGTGGGACCAGCCCCCGATCCCGGCGAAGAAGTGGCACTGATTGAAGCCTGCCAAGTCGGAAGGTCGAACATCGACAATTGATCTTGTGTCCACTTCGCCATCTGCGATCAGTCCTTCCTTGATG
>CAIYEN010000150.1 GCA_903925205.1 uncultured Opitutia bacterium
AGGCGTTCATCACGAACCGCATCGGTGACCTCGGCTTCATCCTCGGCATCGCGCTCTGCCTCCACCTCTACGGCACGCTCGACTTCGTCGCGCTCAAGGCCGCCGCGGGGCCGGCCGTTCCCGTCGCCGTCGGCGCGTTGCTCATGTGCGGCTTCCTCGGGAAGTCCGCGCAGTTCCCCTTACATGTTTGGCTGACGGACGCGATGGCGGGCCCGACGCCAGTCTCCGCCCTCATCCACGCCGCCACGATGGTGGCAGCCGGCGTTTACTTCATGGCGCGTGTGAGCTTCCTGCTCGCCCCAGAAGTCCTCTCGTGGATGGCCATCTCGGGGGCCGGCATGGCCGCGCTCGCCGGCCTGTGTGCGCTTGCCCAGACGGACATCAAGAAGTCGCTGGCCTACTCGACGCTTGCCCACCTCGGCATCATGGGCTGCGCCCTCGGCCTTGGTCACCCCGAGCTCGCCGTGCTGCACATGGCGATGCACGCCTTCTTCAAAGCGACGCTCTTCCTCGGTGCTGGCTCGGTCATCCATGGCTGCCACCACGAACAAGACATGCTGAAGATGGGCGGCCTCCTCAAGAAGATGCCCCTCACGGCGGCGACCTTCATTGCGGCCACGCTCTCCAATTGCGCCGTGCCTTTCTTCGCTGGCTGGTATTCCAAAGATGCCATTCTCGAAGCCGCTTGGCATGGCCATAACCTGCCCGTCTTCACCTTCCTGGCGATCGCCGCACTGGCGACCTGCCTCTACAGCGGCCGCATGATCCGCCTCGTCTTCCTTGGCGAAGCCAATTCGGAAGCGGCGGAACACGCCCATGAGTCGCCGTGGACGATGACACTCCCGATTACCGTCCTCGGCCTCGTCTTTGCCGTGGGCGCCGGTTTCGCTGCGCACTACCTCATTCCTGCCTCTTCGTTACAGGTCGTCCACGCCTCGCTCGAAGAAATGCATTTTAGCTTCACCGCTCCCTCGACGATTGTCGGCCTGCTGGCCTTGGGGTTCGGCTTCGGCGGTGCGCTCAAGTTCTACGGCACGACCCGGGGCACCGACGCCCTGCAGGTCGTCTCGCCGCGGACCTACGCCCTCCTCGAACGTCGCTGGATGGATGGCCTTTACCGCTGGTGGATTGATGGCCCGCAGCGGCGCATCGCTGAGTTCATCGCTTTCCTCGACCTCTTACTCATCAACGGCGTCGCCGTCCGCTGGATCGCCGGTGGGGCGACCGCCGCCCTCGGCCATCTCACAGGCCGCACCTTCCACCGCGGCCAGACCCGGGGCTACGCGCTCTGGATCGTCATCGGCTCCCTTCTTCTGGCTTGGTACCTCCTCGCCCGCTAACCCATGGATACTTTTAGCACGCTCAACGCTTGGTTGCTGGTCACGGCAATCTTCCTGCCGATCCTCGTTGGCCTTCTGCTTCTCGCTGGTCGCGTCTTACCCCGCAGTTGGGTCTCCGGCCTTGCCTTCGTGGGCTTCGCCGTCCCGGCCGCCGTCGTCCTCTGGTTCCTCTTGCCACTCTCGGGTCCACTCGACGGCATCCTCCGCCTCCGCGTGGATGGTCCGTGGCTCTTCAAGCTCGGCCTGAACGGCGTCTCGACGCCGCTCTTTGCGATGACCGCCATGGTCGGCCTTGCGGCTGGCCTTAAGGCCCTGATTCAAGAAGTCGAAGCCCGGGCCACCTACTTGGGCCTGATCTTATTCATGTTCGGCGGCACGCTGGCTGTATTCTCCACGGATAATATCATCGGGTTCTATTTCTTCCACGAGTTCGCACTCATCCCCACGTTCATCCTGACGCTCTTCTGGGGCGGCGAAGGACGGCGTTCGGCGGCCATGCAGATGGCGATTTACCTGACGGTCGGGGCGATGCTTTCGCTGGGTGGCATCTTGATTGCGATGCAGGTCGCCGGCCTCAACTGGGGGGACGCGACCTTCGGTGCCCTCTTCCAAGGCCTCTTTGCAGCCGAGGCTCCGCTCCCGGCCGCGACGGGTGCCCTGACGCTCTTCGGCTTGGGCACGCTGGCATCGCTGTTCCCCTTCCACTCCTGGGCCGCACCAGGTTACTCCGCCGCCCCGACGCCAGTTTCGATGCTCCACGCGGGTGCGCTCAAAAAGTTCGGCCTGTACGGCATCGTGATGATTGCCGCGGCCTCCATGCAGATTGGCCAGGGTTCCCTGGGCCAATGGTTCTTCTGGTGCGCCTTAGCGAACCTCTTGGTTGTCGGACTTATCTGCATGGCGCAGCGTGACCTCAAGCAACTGCTCTCCTGGAGTTCGGTTGCGCACATGGGCCCAATCTTCCTCGGTCTCTGGGTCGGCACGGCCAAGGGCAAAGCGGACGGCATCGACGCCGCGATTTTCTTAATGGTGGCGCACGGCCTGTCCTGCGCCGCGCTCTTCCTCCTCGCCAACGCCGTCCGCACCCGCACCGGCACGTACCGCTTCGAGGAACTCGGTGGCCTCGCCGCCCGCACACCAGTTCTGGCGGCCTTCTTCGTCGCTGCCACGATGGCCTCCATCGGTCTCCCGGGCTTCGGTAACTTCTGGGGGGAAGTCGGCGTCTTCCTCTCCCTGCGCGCCGAACCACTCTGGGTGCAGGCTCTCGTCGCCTCGACCGTCGTGGTCTCCGCCATCTACGCGCTCCGCGCCGTCGCCGCGGTATTCTTCGGTCCAACCTCCAAGCCCATCGAAGAACGCGCGGCCCATGCGCCGTTCGGCGACCTGGGTTTCACCGAACGTCTGGCCGCCGGCCTACTCCTCGCCGCTTCGCTGACCATCGGCTTCATCCCTTCGCTCGTCACGCGTTGCACGAACGCTGATGCCCGCGGCATCGCCGCCGCCGCCGTCCGCTCCGCCGCTCCCAAGGCTCCCGCCGCGACGGTCATCCCGGCCGCGGCCCCTCAGGCCGCTACCCCTGCCCCTTCCGCCCGATGATTTCCTCGCTCGCCAACATCGACGTCGCCTTTAAGGCCCTCGCCCCGCGTAACGCGGACTGGGCGTCGATTCTCCCTGAAATCTGCGTCGCTGGCCTTGCCCTGTTCTGCCTCGTGCAGGCGATGGCGCTGCCGAAGAGCCTACGCTGGCTCATCCCGACCACCGCCCGCGTCGGCCTAGCCTTGGTGATGATCATGGCCCTGCAAGGGGGCACAGCTTGGAACCCCGAAGCCGCGACGGCTTATTTCGCTGGCCTGACCAAGCTCTCCGCTGACTCCGCCCAAGGCATCCGTCTGACGTTCCTCCTCAGCGCCCTCCTGACGAGTTTCCTCGCCGGCCGCTTCTTCAAGGAACGTCCTGCCCCCATCGCCGATTACCACCACGTCCTCCTCGTCGTGACCGCAGCGTTCATGCTGCTCGCCCAGTCCAACCATTTCGTGACGCTCTTCGTTAGCCTCGAGACGGCGGCCGTCGGCCTCTACGTCCTCGTCGGCTACCTGCGTCGCAGCCAAGCTTCCTTGGAAGCCGGCGTGAAGTACCTGGTCTCGGGCGGCCTGAGCTCCGCGCTCCTCCTCATGGGCATCGTGCTCGTCTACGGTTCGCTCGGCGCACCCGGCGTGGACTCGCTTAACTTCGACCAAATCAACGTCGCCCTCGCGGCGGGCAAGGCCACGGCCCTGACGATGGTCGGCCTCGCCCTCATCCTCGGCGGCGCGGCCTTTAAGCTCGGCGCCTTCCCCTTCCACGCCTGGATTCCTGACGTGTATCAAGGTGCTCCGACGCCGACCACGGCGCTGCTGGGCACGGCCTCCAAGGCCGCGGGTGCCTTCACGCTACTCCTCCTGGTCACGGGGCCCTTCGCCCCGCTCGCCCCTAAGCTCGCCCCAATGCTCGCCATCGCGGCCATCCTCACGCTGCTAGTCGGCAACCTCGCCGCCCTGGCCACGACCGACGTGAAGCGCGTACTCGCCCTCTCCGGCGTTTCGCATGCTGGCTTCCTGCTCGCCGCCATCGCCGCCGTCGTCATCGCCGGCACCAGCGACGGCCCCAAGCTGCTTTCCATCTACCTCATCGCCTACGCGATTGGCACGTTCCTCGTCTCGCAGGCTGTCATCGAACTCCCGGTCGCCGAGGACCATCACCGTCCCTTGCTCGGCCTCCGCGGTCTGTTGCGTCGCTCCCCCATCCTCGCGAGTGCCTTGGGTTTCGGTATCGGCTCACTCGCCGGCATCCCGCCCTCGATCGGCTTCTTCGCCAAACTCTTCATCCTCATCTTCCTCGCCCAGCTCCACCTCTGGTGGGTCTTCGCCGCCGCCCTGCTCAGTGTTGCGATCAGTATCCACTACTACTTCGCCATCCTCCGCGAAGCCGTGGTCCGTCCGACCGAAGATCAGGACGAAATTGTGCCGCTCGAAGTATCGTTCACGTCGCGCTTCCTCATTGGGGCGCTGTCGGCCGCAACGATCCTCGGCAGCCTCCTCGCGTTCCGCAACTAAGCCCCGGGCTTACGGCCACGCGGGTGATGCTGACGGTGGGCATCGCTCAAGGCACTGCGTTCCACCGACGTGTAGACCTGCGTCGTGGCGATGTCGGCATGCCCGAGCATCTCTTGGATGGAACGTAAGTCGGCGCCCCCGGCTAAAAGGTGGGTCGCAAAGGCGTGCCGCAAGAGGTGCGGCTTGACCGGCACGTCGACACCCGAGCGTGCGGCGGCTTGCTTCACACTCAACCAAAAGGTCTTCCGCGACAGGGCTTGACCACGCGCACTCAGGAAAACCGCGCTGCCAGTCTTCGGCCGCGTCAGCGCCGGACGGCCCTTCTCTAAATATGCCCTTAAAGCGACGATGGCGGTTTCACCGACGGGAACGACGCGGTCCTTGGAGCCCTTGCCCCGAACACGGACCAAGGCGGACTCGAGGTCGAGCGCTTGTAGTTCGACCCCGCAGAGCTCGGAGATGCGTAAGCCGGAGCCGTACATGAGCTCGAGCATCGCACGGTCGCGCAGGCCTTGGGGCGTGGAAGTATCGGGCGCCGACACGACCTTCGCGGCCTGCTCCGCGGTTAAGGTACCTGGCAAAGTCCGGCGGAACTTCGGCCCCCGGGCGAGTTCGGTGAAGTCATCGCGACGGAGGCCACTCCGGACCAGATGAGCGGAAAAGGTCCGCACCGCGGAAAGCCGGCGGGACAACGAGGCGGCGGCATGCCCACGACGGTCCAAGGACTTCACCCACGACTCCACCTCAGCCAGACCAACCTCCGTCCAGCGCTCCTTGCCCAAGCGGGCGCAGTGCGCGGCGAACCGGGCCAAATCGTCCTCGTAGGCCGATACCGTTAACTTCGCCAACCCACGCTCCAGCGACAGGTAGGCCAAGAAGGCATCGACGCATTCCTGGAGGTCAGGCGGGACCACCGTGGCTTTCTTTCGACGAGGGGCTCCCATGTTTCATCCAGTATTGCGGAAAGGTCCGATGAGTCCATAAGGATTCGGTATGTCCAGCCAGCGTGAGCGCGCCATGAAGCCGACCGACCTACGGGGAATCCTCCGTTACGTCCCGATGTTCCGTGACCACGTCTTCGTGATCGCCGTCGATGGCTCGATCGTCAGCCACGAGAATTTCACCAATATCGTCACCGATATCGCAGTCCTCCGCAGCTTATCGATTAAGGTCGTCCTGGTCCATGGCATCGGCCACCAGCTCGTCGCCCTCGCTGGCGAACACAACGTCGCGCTCTCCGATATCCAAGGCGAAGGCATCACCGACGCGCCCACGATGTCGTTGGCCCGGGAAGCGGCCGCGCTCGTCTCGCAGACCGTCCTCGAACACCTGACACAGGCGGGCCTGCGCTGCGCCATCACCAACGCCGTCCGCGCCACGAACGTCGGCGTCATCAAGGGTCGCAACCACCTCTTCACCGGCAAGATCGAGAAAGTCGACGCTGCGATTCTGAAGTCCATGCTCGCGCAGGATATTCTTCCGCTCGTCACGCCCATCGTCTGCGACCGCGAAGGCCAGTCCCTCCGCGTCAACAGCGACCACCTCGCCATGGAGCTCGCCGTTGCGATGGGCGCCTCGAAGCTCATCTACCTCACGCCCTTCCCGGGCCTCCAGGTCGATGGCGTCGTGAAGATCAACTTACCCGAGGACGAACTCAAGACGCTGCTCGCCGACAAAAAGGTCACGCTCGACCCGCGCATCCGCAGCAAAGCCGCCCAGGCGGCCAAGGCCTTGGACGAAGACGTGCCCCGCGCGCACATCCTTGATGGTCGGGTCTTCGGCGGCCTCCTCACTGAGATTTTCGATAAAGTCGGTCTGGGCACGATGGTGCACGCCAACGACTACGACCGCATCCGCCCGGCCAAGAAGAAGGATGCCCAAGCCCTTTACAACCTCGCCAAGCATGGGGCGAAGTCGGAGGCCCTCGTCCTCCGCACCCGCCAGCAGATCGAACAGTCCATCGCCGACTTCTTTGTCTACGAAATCGACGACAGCATCATTGGCTGTGCCGCCCTCCGCACCTATGCGGACGGTAAGGCCATGGAACTCGGGGCGCTCTATGTCCAGCCGTTCTACCACGGCCGCGGCGTCGGCAAAAAGCTCGTCGAGTATGCCAAGCGCCGGGCGAAGGACCGAGGCGCCAAGAAGCTCTTCGCGCTCACGACGCAGACCTCGGGCTTCTTCCATTCTTCCTGCGGGTTCGTCGAAGCTGCGCTCAAGGATTTACCCGCCGTCCGTCGGCAGGAACTTAAAGCCAGTGGCCGTAACTCGCACGTCCTGCAGTTCCCGCTGAAGAAGCTCGCCGACTCGGTGCGCTAAGCGTCGACGTCCTCGTCGTCGGACGTAACTGGGCGCGGCGGAGCGAGGAAAAACCCGCGTTGCTTTTCCGTGGGCACCAAACCGACCTTCTCCATCACGAGGAGGAAGTCTTCCCAGACCGTACGCTTGGCCGTCAGGCTGCTGTTATGGAGCAGGTAATTCGGATGGAACGTCGGCATGAGCGGCCGGCCTTCAAACTCATGCCAGCGGCCGCGTTCCTGCGTGATGGTGCGCTTAGCTTGGATCAATGCCTCGAAGGCTTGGGCACCGAGAGCGACGATCACCTGCGGCTGAATGGCTTCAATCTGCGCGCGTAGGTAAGGGAGATTAAAGGCCACCTCGCTGGCGTTGGGGGGGCGCTTGCCGTAAGCCGTCGGCGGCTCGGGCCGCCAGCCCATGAGGCTCGTCACGTAGATATCCTTTTCGGACAGGCCAGTGGCGGCGACGATCTTGCGGAGTAATTCGCCAGCGGGACCGACGAACGCCCGACCGGCTTCAACTTCCTCGAGCGTGGGGGCTTCACCGACAAAGAGAATCTTGGCCTCGGCCGCGCCGACCCCGAGCACGGGCTTCTGGGGCGCCTTGAGGTGCTCCAAGGTCACGGGGCACTGCGAAATCTGACCGTGCACCCAAGCGAGGCGCTCGGCCTGAGTGCCTGCGGGCAAAGTAAGCGCACGTGGGCCGGGCAACGGACGGAGGTCTACCATCGGGACCGTGACCTTGGGTACGGGGGCGGCGACCACGATTGGTCGGGGCCGAGCAGCCACAGGCTGGGCGGCGACCGCCGAGGGCACCGTCTGTCCTGCCGTCGTCGCCCTGGCCGGGGCCGGAGACGCGGTTCCCGCCAAGACCTTTAAGGCTTGGAGCGACTCATCTGAGACACTCACACGACGAACCCCGGCCGCCTTTTGGCGGTGCAGTTCGGCAAGCAGCGCGTCGATGGCTTCTACAGGGTCAATCACGACAACGTGAGGCATTGTCGGGTTGGAGCGAGGGTCAATTCTTTCCCTAGAAACCAGGTCGGGCCCGAACTATTCACATTCTTTTCATTTTTTATCCCCAGCCCCGCCACCTGCCCCCATCTCCAAGAATTAATAAACCATAAACATATAATGATTAGTTACTTAAGATAAATAAAACTAACAAAACTGGCCAGCCAGGTGCGGCGGATCGCGAGCTCCGTCGGTCGCCCGGCCGTCAAAAAGGGCAAAATACCTCAAGTTTCAACCCAGCCATACCCCCAAGTAATCAGCCCTATTGTGAATAAACTTGCAGGGCGCCCGCAAAAGTGTGTTTCTGTGGGTCAGGTCCGCTCTGAATATAACCAAACCAAGAGCGAAACCCCGCAAGAATCCGGTGAGTTGACGGTCGTTAAGACGGCAAATCGAAATCCGAAGGTCGGAAACGGGCAATGCGG
>CAIYEN010000151.1 GCA_903925205.1 uncultured Opitutia bacterium
CATTATTACTTTTCCGGCTACGACCTGCAGGCCGTCCGCCAGGGGCGATGGAAACTCGCGATCGCGCCGCAGTCGGAGGGTATGAATGCCAAAAAGGGCCCTAAACTGCCCGCCGGCCTGCGTCTTTATGACCTCGACGCCGAGATCGGCGAGCAGACCGACGTCGCCGCGCAGCATCCCGAGGTCGTCGCGAAGCTGAAGGCGCTTGCTGATAAGATGGCCGCTGAGATCGGCGGCAAGGAGCCTTCCGCTCGGCGTCCGGCCGGTGAAGTGAAGGGCGCGAAGACGCTTTATCCGACGTTAGATTATATTCCGAATGAGCCGAAGAAGGCCGAAACCAAAGCGGCCGCGAAGAAGTCAGCCGCGAAGCCCGTCGCGCTCGCCCAGGCGAAACCTGGCGACACGATCGCCGCCGCCGCCGCGCCGCAGGTTGGCCAGAAAGCCTTCACCGTTTCCGTCACTGTCGAGACCGCGCAACGCGATGCGGTGATCGTCGCGCAAGGCGGACTCATCGGTCATGCGCTCTACCTCAAGGGCGGTCGCGTCGCGTTCGCCGTCCGTCATGGCGCGGATGAAGTCGTCGAGATTCTTTCTCCGGCTGAGGTCAAAGGATCCTTCACCGTGAACGCCAGCCTCGCCGCCGATGGCGCGATGAAGCTCGTCGTCGCCGGTCAAGAGGCCGTGACGGGTAAAGCCAAGGGCCTGCTGCCGCGCCAGCCTGCTGAGGATTTCTGCGTCGGGCATGACAACGGCAAACCCGTGGGCGTGTACGGTAAGCTCATCGCCTTGCAGGGCGCCGTCTCCGGCCTCAACGTCACGACCCCATGATTCGTCGTCTCTTCCTCCTGCTCGCCACGACCGCGCTCTTCGCCGCCGAGCCGAGCCGACCTTTCTTCGGAGCCCGCCCAGGTGCCCTGCAAAAGGCGAAGGCGGCCGCACCCAGCGATGAGTCCGTCGCCAAGGCCCTGAAGAAACTGATCACGGACGCCGACAAGGCCCTGGCCGTGGTCCCTCCCTCGGTGATGCAGAAGACGAAGGTCCCGCCCAGCGGCGACAAGCATGACTACATGAGTATCGCGCCGTATTACTGGCCTAATCCAGCGACCAAGGACGGGCTCCCCTATCAGCGCAAGGATGGCAAGGTGAACCCCGAGTCGCGCGAAGAAGCCGCCAACGACACCTTGCGTGCGCGCCTGGTCGGCACGACCGTCGAGACCTTGGCGCTGGGTTATTATTTCACCGGCGACGAGAAATATGCCGAGCATGCGGCCAAGGTGCTGCGCACCTGGTTCCTTGATCCGGCCACGAAGATGACACCGCACTTCCGTTTCGCTCAGGCCGTCCCCGGTGTGAACGACGGCCGCGGCACCGGCATCCTCGAGGCCCGCGGGCTCGCCGATGCCGCCGACGCCGCGATCCTGCTCGTGGGTTCCAAGCATTGGTCCGCCGCGGACCAGCAGGCGCTGCTCGCGTGGGGATCGGCCTATTTCGAATGGCTGACGAC
>CAIYEN010000152.1 GCA_903925205.1 uncultured Opitutia bacterium
GACGATTCCGAGATCAAGCGTTGCGTCATTGGCGTCCGCTCAGTGGTCCGCGGCGGTTCTCGCTTGGAGAATGTCGTCATGATGGGGGCGGATGCTTTTGAACGCCCCCACGACCTCGCCAAGAACCATGGCCTGGGTCGCCCCGACATTGGCGTCGGCCCGAATTGCGTCATTCGCAATGCCATCATCGACAAGAATGCGCGCATCGGCGCGGGTTGTCGCCTCTCGCCGGCGGGCTTGCCTGAGAAGTGGGAGAGCGAATCGTTGTTTGTCCGTGATGGTGTCATCGTCGTCAAGAAGGGTGCAGTCGTTCCCCCTGGCACGGTGGTCGGCGAATGAAAAACTTCGGCCGCACCTACTGGTTCACCTGGGGCTTTCTAATCTTAGCGGCCTCGTTCACCGGGGTCGCCACTTCGGTGAAGGCGGCCTTCTTCGGCGGGATGGTGGCCGCCTTGGCGGCGACCTTGGCGACGCGTCTCTATGAGCGTCTCGGGGCCCGTTTTGCGCCCTTGCTCGGCGCCCTGCTGGGCGTGCTTTGGGCCATTGCGAAACTCTCTTACGTCCAGTGGTCGGGCGATGCAGAGGATTACGCCTTCGCCCGCTGGAACATCGGGACGGACATCGCCATCCATGCCGCCGGCTTCGCCGGTGGGGCCTTATTGGCGGCTTTGGCGGCGGTACAGCCCTTGGGGCGCTCCGTGCTGGCGGGGGGGCTCCTTGCCGCTGCTATGACGGCCGTGCCCTATGGCTTCATTGGCTGGGTCGACTATCGCGTCGCTGGTCCGGTCGAGGTCGTGTTGTTCGCCTCCGCCGCCGTCCGTGCAAATGACGCCCCCCAGCGTCGCCCCGGAGCCGAGTTGCCGATACTGGCGCCGGACGAAATCAAGACGCTGAAGGAGTCCCTCTTGGTGGTGGAAGGGCCCGGTGGGACCGAGGTCTTGGATGATGCCGGTCGCCGCTATTGGCCGCTCTGGCGTAAGCGCTTTAACTATCCGGGTAACCGTGGTGGTCCGGTGCGTCGGGTGCTGGTGCTGATGCCGTCCGATGAGAAGTCTTTAGATGGCAGCCGACTGCTCGCGGGGGCAGGGAAGTGGAGTTTCGTGGTCGGGGCTGACCCGCAGGGCGTCTGCGTGGTCCGTTTGGACGGCGAGCGGCGGGCGGTCACCTTGGCCCCTGAACTGTTCAAGTCGCTCACCATGACGCTGCAGCAACAGGACGCGCAGGCGAGCCATGTAAAGGGGGCGCCGTGGGCCCCCTATGAGTTATGCAGCATCGCGGTGGTGCGGCAATCGCCGTTCGGGCAGTTCTACCTACCGGATCCAGTGAAGACGGGCCTGCCGTATGCTTTCGATTACGAGTATACGGACGTCGTGCGGATGGCCAATGAAGCGGAAGCCAAGCGGGCCAAGTCAGAGAACGTGCCGGTGCCTCCCAAGGACGTTCCGCCGGTCGAAGGGAAGCAGTTGCTGCCGCGTGGTGGGGAATTGCCGCGGATCCCTAACGGCCACGGTTCTAATTCTCGCGACGTGACGTTGCCAGAGCTTCCCCCCGCGAAGAAATAATCCTTAGTTCGTTGAACTCAGGAAGTCCCGGTGCAACGACGCGTAGGCGCCGTTCACGGCGATGAGTTCTTCGTGCGTGCCGCGTTCGATGATACGGCCCTGATCCATCACCAGGACTTGATCGGCCTTGCGGATGGTGCTGAGGCGGTGGGCGACCACGAAACTGGTACGGCCCTTCATCAGGCGGGCGAGGGCGAGCTGTAGGCGGGATTCCGTCAGGGTGTCGACGGCACTGGTGGCTTCGTCGAGCACGAGGATGCGCGGGTTGGCCATGAGTGCGCGGGCAAAGGCCACGAGCTGCTGCTGGCCGAGCGAAAGCCCACGGCCTTTCTCGGAGCACTGTGCCTGGATGCCGCCGGGGAGGGCTTCGATGAGGTCGAGGCAGTCGAGGTCGCGGAACGCTTGGCGGACTTCTTCGTCGGACGCATCCGGCCGCGCGGACTTCACATTATCGGCGATGGTGCCCGCGAAGAGGAAGTTCTGCTGGAACACGAAGCCGGTCTGGCGGCG
The DNA here is from genome assembly GCA_903925205.1 of uncultured Opitutia bacterium. Lineage (GTDB taxonomy): Bacteria > Verrucomicrobiota > Verrucomicrobiia > Opitutales > UBA953 > UBA953. Next base: position 2,073 of record CAIYEN010000152.1, read on the forward strand.
CAGGGAAATCTGTTGGATCTCGGCAAGGTCGAGGTCGTCGAGGCGGATGGCCCCGGTGTCCGGCAGCTGGAACTTCGCGAGCAGGCCGATAATCGTCGACTTGCCGGAACCGGTGTGGCCGACCAGCGCGATGACTTGCCCAGGCTGCGCGGTGAAAGAGACCCCGTGCAGCACACGCTGGCCGGGTAAATATGAGAAGGTTACATCCTGGAACTCGACCTTGCCCTTCAGCGGCGGGCATTCCTTGGCGGTGGGCGCGTCGGACCACGCCGGGGCAGTGTCCAGCAGCCGGAAGTAACGCTCGGCCCCGGCCATGGCTAAGGTCGCTTCCGAGAGTTGCGTCCCGATGATGGTGATCGGCGAGAAGAAGAGATCGGCCAAGAAGAAGAATGTCAGAAGGTCGCCGAGGCCCGTGCCGCCACCAGAGAGCGCTGCCCAGCCGCCGACGCCCACGAGGGCGGCCAGAAAGCCTTGGGAATTCAGTTCAAGCAAGGGGAGGTAAAGCGCGCTCAGGCTCGCCGTTTTGACCACGTTGCCAGCCAGCGTATGGACGAGGCGCGAGAAGATACCCGCGTTCGTGTCTTCGCGCGCGAAGCCTTGCGTCACGCGGATGCCTTGGACCGTTTCGGCGAGGGCTGAAGTGACGCGCGAGAAGCTTTCCTGTTGGATGCGCGAGGCCTGCAGGATTTTGCCGCGGAAGAAGCCATGGATGAGCAGCAGGCCCGGCACGATCGCCAGTAGCACCAGGAAGAGCTTGGGATTCACCCACAGCATCAAGCCGGCGGCGCAGGTCATCTGCCCGATGGAAACCACCGTGATGAAGAAGTTATTCTGGATGCCGTTACGCATGGCCTCGATGTCCGAAATCATGCGGCTGATGAGGCTGCCATGGCGGCGGCCGTGGAAGAACGAGAGTGGCTGCGTGAGCAGGTGCTTCATCAGCTTGTCGCGGAGGTCGCGCAAGACGGCCTCGCCGATCTGGTGCGCGAGGCGAATGCGCCAGTACAGCGCAATGTCGGCCACAATGACGGCCCCGAGGAAGAGGAGCAGCCATTCAGCGGTGCCGACGCCGTCGCCGGCGGTAATGGGCCCTTTAATGATGTGGCCGACGAGCCAAGCCAACAAAGGTAAGGCCATGGCGCGGAAGGCGCAGAGCCAGAGGAGGGCGTTGCGTTGGCTACGGTGGGCTCCCGTGAAGGAGAGCAGGCGCGCGATGGTCGACCAGCGCAGCGGCAGGCGGTCGGGTTCTTCCTCGTCGGGGCGAATCCGGCGAACGGCAATCTCGAGGCGCGAAGGTTGGCTCATGCTTGGGCTCCTTCCGACTGGATGAGGATGGCGCGACGGTAGTGGCCGTCTTCGGCCATGAGCTGTTCGTGCGTGCCTTGCTGAATGAGTCGACCGCGGTCGAGGACCAGGATGAGGTCGGCGCGACGCAGCGTGCTGAGGCGGTGGGCGACGATGAACGTCGTACGCCCTTCCATGGCGGACTCCATGGCTTCCATGATTTCCTTCTCGGTCTCGGCGTCGATGGCCGAGGTCGGGTCGTCGAGCAACAGGACGGTCGGCTCTAGCAAGAGCGCGCGGGCAATCGCGAGGCGTTGCCGTTGGCCGCCCGAGAGGTTCACGCCGCCTTCACCGAGGAAGGTCTCGTAGCCCTCCGGGAAGGCCATGATGAAGTCGTGCGCCCCGGCAATCTTGGCGGCGCGCTCGATACGTTCCTGGCTCGCGTCGGGATGGCCGAAGGCGATGTTCGCCGCAATCGTGTTGGAGAAGAGGAAGTTCTCTTGGAAGACCATGCCGACCTGACGTCGGAGCTCTTGCAACGGCAGCGTACGGACGTCGTGACCGTCGAGCAGGACGCGGCCACCGCGGGGGTCGTAGAAGCGCGGGATGAGTGAGAGCAGGGCGGACTTCCCCGAGCCCGTCGCGCCAGCGATGGCGATGCGTCGACCAGGTTCGGCGACAAAGTTAACGTCCTTCAGGACCGTCGCGTTCTCGTTGTACTCGAACGAGACATTGTCAAACGTCACGCGGCCAAGGAAACGTCCGGGGGAACGGGCCTCGGGTGGCGACGCCACGCCTGGATCGGTGTCGAGGATCTCGAAGATCCGCTTAGCGCCCGCCAGCGAGACCTGGGCGTTATCGACCACGGCCGCCACCGTGGTCACCTGCGTGGCGAACTGTTGTAGCAACCCCGCGAAGGTCACGAGTCCCGTGCCTAGGGAGATCTGGCCCTGCATGACCATCCAGCCGCCGTAGCCCAGGAGGATGATCATCGACAATCGGTTGAGCCCATCGATGACCGGCCAGAAGAGGGCAATTTCGCCGAAGACCTTGCGCTTCTGGACGCGGATGTCCTCGCTCCAGCCAGCGAACCGTCCGAGCACGCGACTTTCCAAGGAGAACCCTTTGACGACTTGGATGCCTTGGACGTTCTCGGAGAAACCGAGAACCATGCGATCCATGAGGTCGCGATTTTCCTCGTAGGCGGGGCGTACTTTTTTGGAGAAGCGCACCGCGAACCAGATCTGGAGCGGCAGGACCGAGAGGCAGGCCAACGTGAGCCGCCAGTCGGTGCGGAACATATAGACCGAGCAGACAACTAGGGTGACCGTGATGATGGCCAGCTGCAGGAGCACGCCTTCGATGAAGATGCGGACCGAGTGGGCGTCGGAGGTGACGCGGTTGATGATGGAACCGCTGGCGTTGGAGTCGAAGAAACGGAAACTTAACTGCTGGAGTTTCGCGAAGACCTGGGCGCGGAGATTGACCACGATGCGCCCGTGCATGAAGCGCACGGAGATGAGGCCGAAGACAAAGGACAGCACGGCGCGCAGCAGGGCCACGGCGATGATGCCGCCGGAGAGCCACCAGAGGGTCGCCACATTGTCGCTGTCCTTCGGGATGAAGAACGGCAACGCCGGCGCGGGCACGTTGGCATCGGCGCAGTGGCGGATGAAGTCGATGGCGATGCCCGTGAGGACAAAGACCATGACCGTGAAGACGACCAGGATGAGCTGCAGGCCGAGCAGTTGGAGGCAGTCCGTGCGGTGCGACCACGCGATGCCCAGCAGACGCCGCAACGTGGGGGCCGTCGCGTTCGTCTGCGGGGAAGGAGGGGGAGTGGACATGCGGCAGTTTCCGGGTTTAAGGCCCGGAAGGACGGCCTTAGCGAATCATCGCGCCTTCGCGGGAAGCCTTCTTGCGGAATTCGGCGAGAATCTTGGCGGTCAGTGGGCCGGGCTTGCCGGAACCGATGACCCGGGCGTCGACTTCAATGACCGGGATGACTTCGGCGGCGGTGCCGGTGAGGAAGCATTCGTCGGCGTTCCAAACGTCGTAGCGGGTGATGTTTGTCTCGACGGTCGGGATGCCGAGGGCGGCCGCGACTTCGAGGGCGACCTGGCGGGTGATGCCGACGAGGGCACCGGTATGCGAGGCAGGGGTGATGAGGCGACCCTTATGGATGAGGAAGACGTTGTCGCCGGTGCACTCGGAGACGTAGCCCTGTTCGTTGAGCATGAGGCACTCGTGGAAGCCATGCTGCTGGGCTTCGATCTTGGCCATGATGTTATTCAGGTAATTCAGCGACTTGATCATTGGCGGCAACGCCGCTGGGCTGATGCGGCGCGTCGGCGACGTGATGATCTTCATGCCCGTGGTATAGAGCTCCTCGGGGTAGAGCTTGATGGTGTCAGCGATGCAGATGATCGACGGGGTGGGGCAGTTCTTCGGCGAGAGGCCGAGGTCACCGAAGCCGCGCGACACGACAAGGCGGATGTAGCCGTCCGTCAGGTTGTTGCGGCGGCAGGATTCGCAGACAATGTCGGCGATCTGCTGGCGGGTCCAAGGCATCGTTAGGCAGATGGCCTTGGCGGACATCTCGAGGCGCTCGAGGTGTTCGTCGAGGCGGAAGACGCACCCTTGGTAGAGGCGGATGCCCTCGAAGATGCCGTCACCGTAGAGGAAACCGTGGTCAAAGACCGAGATTTTGGCGTCAGCCTTAGGATAAAACTTTCCGTCGATATAGACTTCCATCGATATAAAAAGCCACCTTGGGCGTTCTTCGGGCGGTTTTCCAGCCAGAAGCGAAAAAACGCGGACTTTGCTGTTTTCTCGGTCAGTTCAGCCCAGCGGGACGGTCAGGCGGAACTTTCCCGAGTCTTCGGGGGCAATCATGACGCCGGTGCGCACCGTGACCGCACCACCGAGGAGGGCGGGCAGGCGAGCCCCAAGGAGGGCGGCGCTGGCGGTCAGTGCGTCGCCCGCTTCCACCGGCATGAGAAAGAGTTCCAGCTGACCGTCGGCCTGCTGGCGGACTTGGTAATGGGCGATGTCCCCCAAGTCCGTGAACAGCGCGTCGACCTGGCGGGTCGTTGCCACTGAGCCATCGGCTCGCCGCAAGGCATCGCGGACGCGTCCATGGACGATATAGCCGGCGTCGGCCTGTTCCGCGTAGTCACCGATGGCGTACCGGAGTAGCGGTAGGTACGGATTCGTGTGGGTGGTGACCAGGAATTGCCCGACGCCACGGTCGTCGCGGTCAACGAGTTCCAGGGTGGCGGTCTGTGTGCTCGGGAGGGCGGTCCGGTTCTCAGTTTCGATGAGTAGGTGACCGGTTTCGCTGGAGCCGTAGAGGTTGATCACAGGCACGCCGAAGACGCGTTCCATAATGCGTCGGTGCACCACGCTGGTGTACTCGTAGCTCGTGAGGATGAAGCGCAACGAAGGGAAGTGCAGGCCGCGTCGCTCGCAATAAAGCGCAAACCACATCCCGTGCACGGGGTCAACGTCGAGGAAGGCGGGAGCCCAGGTGGCCGTTTCTTCCGCCATCTTGGCGAGCTTCGACTCAGGTAAGCTGAAGGGGATGCGCTCCTGGTTCACGTAGAGCGTCGCGCCTAAGGTGCGTTGTTCGACGTTCAGCCAGCGGGCAAAGCAGCTGACACCGCTGCAGCCCGGGGTCGTGAACACCGCCCGCTTTGCGCTCGGGTCGGCGGTGAGCAGGGCGCGGATGAGAGGGTTCTGGCGGAGGGCACGGGCTTCCTGTTCCGCCCACCAGGTGCGCCCGAAGATCACGCGGACGCTGGCGCCGGAGGTTCCGGAGGTGCTTTCTTCTTCGATGAGGCCGGCTGCGGTCAGTGCCGCCAGCGTGAAGCGGCGCGGCAGAAAGCCTTCGGGTGAGTGGTCGCGTAGTTCTTGTTTACTGATGCGCGGGAGTTCGCCCAAGTTGATCGCAGGGTCCGCCAGTGCTTGGGCCCAGTCGGCCCGCTCATAAAAGGGCACCTCCTGGGTCTGCGCGAGCGTGGCCGACCATGTGGTCGGGCTGGTCGCAGGCGAGGGAAGGGTCGAACTAGGCATGAAGGTTGCAGTCCTCAACTTAGCGGGAATCTCCCGAAAGGCAAAACGCGGCGTCCTTTTCAACTAAGCTTCTTCGCGGACCTCGTTGCGGAGCACGCCGAGGCCCGTGATTTCCACTTCCATCACATCGCCGGGCTGCAGCCACCGCGGAGGCTGCTGGGCCATCCCAACTCCCGCCGGCGTCCCCGTGAGGATGACTGAACCAGCGGGCAAGGTCGAACTCGCTGCCAAGAAAGCGATGAGGTCGGCCACGGAGAACTGCATCGTGGCGGTTGAGGCGGATTGCATCGTCACGCCATTGAGGCGGAACGAAACCTGCAGGCTTTGCGGGTCCGGAATTTCGTCGGGGGTCACCAAGCATGGCCCGAGCGGGCAGAAGGTGTCGAAGGACTTACCGCGGCACCATTGCCCACCGCCCCATTCCTTTTGCCAGTCGCGGGCGGAGACATCGTTCGCGCACGTGTACGCGAGCACATAGTCGAGCGCTTGGGCGGGCGTCACGTTGTGGCAGTCGCGGCCGATCACCACGGCGAGCTCCGCTTCATAGTCGACGGCATCGCTGCGCAGAAAACGCGGTAACAGCACGGGGCTCGAACCCGTGGCGCTGGCCGGGTTCTTCATAAAGATGGTGGGGTGAGCCTGCTGCTTGCTGCCGAATTCTTTGGCGTGGTCGGCGTAGTTGACGCCGGCACAGAAAATAGCTCTCGGGGTGAAAGGCGCACCCAGGGCTGGGTGGCGGTGGTCGACGACTCGTTCGGTCAGGGTGAAGCGCCCCGCCTGAATGACCGCTTCGCGCCAGACGCCGGTAGCGTCGAGGGCGGCCGTGACGCTTTGTCCGGTGGCTGGGTCTTGGAAGGCGTAGACGCGCATGGCTAAAAGGTGGTCAGCGGATGGTGCGCAGGCAAGTTCGCCTTCCTTACGAACGGTATGGGTCATATACCTCATTTTATAGGGTCGTTCGGAACTATAGGGGTTGAAGGGGGTCTGGAAGGTTCCTACCCATTCTCCATGCGATTACCCCGTCGTTCCTTCCTTCAGAAGACCGCTATCGCGGCTGCTGGCTTCACCATCATTCCGCGCCACGTCTTGGGCCGCGGTTTCGTGCCCCCGAGTGAGACGCTCAACCACGTCATCGTTGGTTGCGGTGGCATCTCTGGCTCGGGCGCTCACTTCGGTGACCACATGAAAGGCGCGCACCGCATCCTCGCGGTCTGCGACGTGGATGATAACCATGCCAAAAACCGGGTGAACCAGGTGCAGGCCGCTGGTGGTGGTACCCCGAAGAGCACACGCGACTTCCGTGAGATTATCGGCCTCGCCGATGCCGACGTCGTCCACGTCTGCACCCCGCCGCACTGGCATGGCGTGATTGCCGCCTCGGCCGCCCGCCTCGGTAAAGCCGTCTGGTGCGAGAAGCCTATGACCCGCACGATTGGGGAAGGCCTCGCCCTCCGTAAGGTCGTCCAAGAGACTGGCGTGCCGTTCCGCATCAACACTTGGTTCCGCCTCAATACCACGAACTACTACGGCGTCGGCCCGGCTCGCGAAATCCGTCGCGTCGTCGCCAGCGGCGTCCTCGGTGGCCCGTTGACCGTCCGTCTCGCCTGCGTTGGTGGCATCGCTTGGAAGGTGAATCTCTGGACTGGTAAGCCCAACCTCACGCCCCAGGCCGTCCCGGCAAACCTCGATTGGGATATGTACTGCGGTCCTTCGCCGATCATCCCTTATCACCCGCATCGCTGCCACGGCTCCTTCCGTGGTTATTGGAATTTCGACCAAGGCGGCTTGGGCGACATGGGCCAGCACTTCTTGGACCCCGTGCAATACTTCATCGGTAAGGACAACGAGTTCCCCGTCTCCGTCGAGTGCGACGCACCGCCGCAGGATCCCGTCGCGTGTGGCGTCTGGAAGACCGTCACCATGACCTACGCTGATGGCACGCGCATCATCCTGGAGTCCGAACTCGCCGAGAAGGGTGAGAAGCCCTTCCTCGAAGGACCCAACGGCAAGCTCTTTGCGAACCTGCGTTCGGATCGGCCCGAACTCATCCGTAAGGCCATGGAGTACCCGCTGCCGGAGCGTCAGGAAGACGACTTCGACCTCTCTTCCCGCGAACGTCGCCCCTTCGGTTATGGCGTCAATGAGGCCTTCCACAGCTCCACGTTGGTGAACCTTGCTGCCTTATCGGTGCGCCTCGGCCGTAAGCTCAACTTCAAGCCCGACGGCTCTGGCTTCGTCGGTGACGCCCAGGCCGACCGCCTGCACTCGCCCATCATGCGCGGGCCTTGGACCATCTAAGCTTCACGTTATTCGCCCCCGATTACGTCCTATGAAATCTCGTTATTTTCTCCTCTTCCTCGCGGTCGCCGCGCTCGGCGTGGTTGCCCGTGCTGAAGACAAGCCGGCCCCGAAGGCCGCCGTTAAGCCCGCGGCCGCGAAGGCCAAGGAAGTCGACCCCAATGAGCCCCGTGTGAAGGCCATGCAGGAAGTCATCAACACCTCGCGCAAGTTTGCGAACCCTTCGCCCGAGGCGGCGGCTTGGTTCGGTAAACTCCGGGCCCAGCGGGCTGCGAGTAAGGATGCGGAAGAGCAGGCCGCGCTCGATACGGCCCTCCTCTTCGACCCCGCCATCGCGGTGACTTCTCCGTTGGGCAAGGATCCGTTGAAGCACTATCCTGCTCCGGAAGTTTCTTCGACCCTGGGTAAGTTGGCGGCCACCGAGCGTGCCCTTGACCTCGGCCAGAAGCCGACAGCTTTGTCCGTTGCTGAGTTGACCGAGCTTGCCACCGGCAAGGATACTGAATTCGCGGCCCGCGCCTTGCGCCTCCTTCGTCGGGTCGATGCGTCGGCCGCTGCTCCCTTACTCTGGAAGCGCTTGGCCGTGACATCTCAGCGCTCCGAGTTGAAGCAGATTGAAGACGAGATTATGCGCCTGCCAGTGGCCCAAGTTGGCCAAGGCTTCCCTACCTTTGCCGAAATTGAGAAGGGTCCGCTGGCCGCGAAGGCCGCCTGGGTCCGCGTCGTTGCCGTGCGTCCTTCCCTCAAGGCGGATAAAGCCGTCATCCTGGGCTTGCTCAAGGGCCCAGCCAATGAGTTGACCGAGGCCGCCTGGGATGCGGTTCCCGCCGTCTTCAGCGGTGCCGATAAGGCAGTGCTCGAAGAAGCTTCCAAAGGTCTGTCGGAGCGCTTGGCCCCGCGGGCCAAGGCGGCCCTCGCTCTGCTGAAGTAATTCCAGGATTGGGGGCGGGTGGGATTGTCGCTTGCCGAAAGGCAGGGGACGCCCTTGCCTTGCGGGATGCCGTCTGGTGACCAGTCCAACCCACAGCCCAACCTGATCCTCGCTGGATTCATGGGGACGGGGAAGTCGGCCTTGGGGCGACAGTTGGCCAAGCGTTGGCGCCGTACCTTTGTCGACACCGATGATCTCGTCGAGAAACTGGCTGGAGCTTCGATTGCGGATATCTTTGCCCAGCAGGGGGAGGCGCATTTCCGCGCTTTGGAGCGCAAGGTCGTGGAGGAACTGTTGCCGGAGTCGGATGCCATTATCGCCTGTGGCGGCGGACTCGTTGTTCAGCCTGGCATGATTGAACTCGTCCGGGCGAAGGGTATCGTCGTCACCCTGTTCGCCTCGGTGGACACCATTTTACGCCGGACGGCGGGTAATTCCCGGCGCCCACTCCTTAAGGGCGAAGACCCCGAGGCCAAGATTCGCGAACTTATGAAGCAGCGCGAGCAGGCTTACATGCAGGCGGGGATCGCGGTCTACACCGACGGTCGTTCGCTCCAGCAGCTCTGCGTCATCGTCGAGCGCGTCTATGAGCGCGAGGCTCGCGCCGTGCTTAAGACCCGCTCGAAAAAAGCGGACTGACCCAAGCATCGGCGGCGGGGGCTAGGTCGCGTTCTAAAGCCAGCACGGCCAAGAAGTCGGTCCGCCGGACCCCGCCGGCTCCCAAGGAGGCCAGATGCGGGGTGGGCATTTGGCAATCGATGAGCACGTAGCCCGAGGCCTTGAGTCGTTCGACCAGCGCGACGAAGCCCACCTTGGAGGCGTCGCTGCGGGTGTGGAACATGGATTCGCCGTGGAAGATGCGGCCGATGCTGACGCCGTAAAGCCCACCGACGAGTTCGCCTTGCCAGGTGACCTCCACGCTGTGGGCGTAGCCTTGGCGGTGAAGTTCCACATAGGCGGCGATCATGTCTTCGGTAATCCAAGTGCCAGCCTGCCCAGGGCGCGGGACCGCCGCGCACCGGCGCATGACGCCCTCGAAATCTTGATCCAAGGTGACCTGCCAGCCCTTCTTACGCATCGTCTTGCGGAGGCTGTCGGTCACGCGGAGTTCATCGGGCAACAGTACGAACCGCGGATTCGGGCAAAACCACTGCACCGGCTCGTCTTCGGAGTACCAAGGAAAAACCCCGTGTCGGTAGGCCGACAGCAGGGTGGGGAAGTCTAAGGTCCCGCCAACATGCAGCGGGGAGCGGGCCGGAGCCTTCGCGGGGTCGCCATAGGGCCACTCGTACATCGCCGCTAATCAACGATGCCGAGCCGTCTATCGCAAGGTTAGTCCTTGGTGATGTTGTAGACCGAAGGAATCGACACGCCGAGCTCGGCGGCGATTTCGCGGACCGGCGAGCCCTTCTTGCGCATCGCCTTGGCCTTGGAGCGCATCGCATCACTGATCTGGGCGCGGGCGCGGTTCGGACGGGAGAGCAGTTTCAGGAGTCGGCGGGCCAACTCATTCCTGGACAAAGCAGCGACCTCTTTTTCGAGGGCGGAGTGTCGATCCGAGTGTTCCATGTCCCACGACTGGACGGCGAGGTCACGGGCACGCGACAGGGTCGCCCGGACGAAAGCGTCTTTGGTCGTGAAATTACTAGGGGTGAGGTCGATTTTCATTGGGAAAGTGGAATGAGTGGTTTTGACGGTGGTGGATAAGGCTCGTTTAACCCTCACTCTTGCCCAAAGTTTATTATATTTGAAGGAAGTCAAATCTCACTATGCGTTTTTAACTAATTATTTACCTTATTAAAAACACCCCTAAACCCCTTAAACACTGCTATCGGCTCCACTCTAGCATGCGGCGGAGCGGGACCTCGGCGGCGACCCGCACCGGCTCCGGCAAGGTGATCTCAGGGGTGCCGTTTTTTAGGCAGTCCCGGACCTTCTGCAAAGTGTTCAGCTTCATAAAACGGCATTCATTGCAGGCGCAACGGTCCGTGGGGGCAGCCACGAAGGTCTTATTAGGCACTTCGCGGCGGAGGCGATGGATCATGCCGGATTCGGTCGTGACGATGAGCGTATCGGCCTGCTGCTGGCGGCTCCATTCCACCATGAGCTCCGTGGAGCAGACCATGTCCGCGAGGTCACGAACCGCTTCGGTGCACTCTGGGTGGGCCACCACGGGAGCCCCGGGGTGAGCGGCTTTGGCGCGAAGCAGCGCCCCAGGCGTGAACTGGACGTGGGCGTAGCAATTGCCTGGCCAGAGTTGCATGGCCCGGCCGGTCTTCTGGGCGACCCACTGGCCGAGGTTCTGGTCCGGGACGAAAAGAATCGGGCGGTCAGCGGGGACCTTATTGACGATTTTGGAGGCATTGCCGCTCGTCACGATGACATCGCAGAGGGCCTTTACGGCCGCGCTGCAATTAATGTACGCGACGACATAAAGGTCAGGCTGGGCGGCCTTGAGTGCGGCGAGCTTTTCCGCCGGGCAGGAGTCCGCCAGTGAGCAGCCTGCTTCGAGGTCAGGCAACAGGACGCGCCGGCTCGGGTTCACGATCTTGGCCGTTTCCGCCATGAAGTGCACGCCACAGAAGACGATGGTGGAGCTTTTGGCTTCGGCGGCCTTGTAGGCGAGGCCGAGGGAATCCCCCACGAAATCGGCGATGCCCTGGATGTCTTCGCACTGGTAGTTGTGGGCGAGGATGATGGCATCCTTCTCCTGCTTGAGGGCGAGGACTTCGCGTTGCAGGTCGCTCAGCGGGAGGCCACCGGCGGGCAGGGGAGGGAAGACCGTGGCGGTCGGGTAAGGAATCATGGACGAAGGGCTTTACGTTTTTGGCAACGTTCGCAAAGGGCGGTGACTTGGAGTTTCTGGGAAATGGGTTTCATGCCATGCTTGGCCGCGACGGCTTTACCGTACCACTCCATGAAGGGCGCATCCACTTCGACGATGGTGTCGCAGCTTTCGCAGACGAGTTGGGCGCGGAAGGTGGATGAGCCAACCTCGGCGAGGTAATACTTGTGGTCGCGGCCGACATCGATCTCGCGGATGATGTGCCCGCCGATGAGCAGGGGCAGGGCCCGATAGATGGTCGCCCGTGAAACGGTGCGATCCAGCGAACGCGACTTCTTCAGGAGGTCTTCGGCGGTGTAGTGACCAGGAATGCTCCGGGCCGCCTCGAAGACGGCCATCCGTTGGCGGGTGGCCCGCAGGCCCTGTTCGGCGATGTAGGCCCGGAAGGCGTCCGATTGCTCGGGGGAATCTGGTGGGGTGGCCTTAGGCATGCCGAATTGAGACAGTTTTGATACAGCGAGCCCCCGCAGTCAATACGGGACGAGACATTGACACGGGCCAGCGTCTGCCCTTCATTTGACGCCCTTTTCCCAACAGGAAAGGCCCTTCCCGATGTACCACAATACGGACGACTTACGCATTCGCAGCCGGCTCCCCCTGCTGCCTCCGGCGCTCTTGCTCTCAGAGCTTCGCCCGACGGAGCGCGCCACCGAGGTTGTCACGTCCGCCCGTAAGGACGCCGCTGCCATCCTCGCGGGGAAGGATGACCGCCTGCTGGTCATCGTCGGCCCTTGCTCGGTCCATGACCCCAAGGCGGCGATGGAGTACGCCCACTTGTTGCTGAAGGAAGCCCGGAAGCACACCGAAGACTTGCTCATCGTGATGCGCGTGTACTTCGAGAAGCCCCGTACGACCGTCGGCTGGAAGGGCCTGATCAACGACCCGCAGATTGATGGTTCTTTCCGCATCAACGACGGACTGCGCCTCGGCCGTCGCCTCTTGGCCGACATCGCGGACCTCGGCCTGCCGTCCGCGAGCGAGTTCCTCGATCCCATCACGCCCCAGTACTTGGCCGACCTCGTCGCCTACGGTGCCATCGGCGCCCGCACCACGGAAAGTCAGATCCACCGCGAGCTGGCCTCGGGCCTCTCGATGCCGGTGGGTTTCAAGAATGGCACCGATGGCTCCATCCAAGTCGCCGTCGACGCGTGCCTCTCCGCCCGTTCTTCGCACTGGTTCCCCTCCGTCACCAAGGACGGGGTGGTCTCGATTTTTGAAACCTCCGGCAATCCCGATGCCCACGTCATCCTGCGCGGTGGTTCGCGCACGGGCCCTAATTACGGGGCGGAATTCGTCACCGACGCCGAAACCCGTTTGCAGAAGGCCGGCATTACCACGCGCCTCATCGTGGATTGCTCCCACGGCAATAGTTCGAAGGACCATCGCCGTCAGCCGCTCGTCGCGGCCGACCTTGCGGCACAAGTCGCGAAGGGCTCGCGCATCCTGGGGGGCGTGATGATCGAAAGCCACCTCGTCGAAGGCCGTCAGGAGTGGAAGGGCCGCGAAGGCTCCACCTATGGCTGCAGCATCACCGATGCCTGTATCTCGTTCGAGGAGACCCGGCCGGTCCTCGACCAACTCGCCGCCGCCGTCCGCGCCCGCCGCGCTTTACCCAAGGCCTAATTTTCGCACCACTATGAACAATGTACTGAAGCTGCTCCTCGAGGGCGAGCCCCTCGACACCGCCCAGATTGGCAAGATCTTGAACTTGGGTGCCGAGGCCGTGGACCGCGAACTCGCCAGTTTACGAGCCCAAGGCATCTTGTTGGGCATGCGCGCCGTGCTCAACCCGAGCTACGAAGCCGAACGCCGCGTCCGGGCCGTCATCGAAATTAAGATCCGCACCGAAGGCACGGGCGGTTTCGACGGTATCGCCGAACGGATCAGCCAATTCGAACAGGTGGAAAGCTGCTACTTAATGTCCGGCGGCTACGACCTCCTCGTCGTCGTGACGGCCGATAACCTTTATAAGGTCGCGGGCTTCGTGCATGAGCGCCTCGCCCGCATCGAAGGCGTGCAGGGCACCTCGACCCATTTCTTCCTTCGCGCCTACAAAAAGGACGGCTTCGTCATCACCGATGAAGGCACGCGCCGCGATCAGCCCTCGGTCAGCCCCTGAGCCTCGGACCCATGGATGACTCCGCCCGCTTCGTTGCGCAGCACGTCGCTACGCTGCCCAAATCCGGTATCCGCGATTTCTTCGCCATCGTGTCGAAGATGAAGGACGCGGTCTCGCTCGGTATCGGCGAGCCCGACTTCGTAACGCCATTCCATATCCGCGAGGCCGCCATGGCCGCGTTGGAGAAGGGGCGGACGTCCTACACCGATAACCGCGGCACGTTGGCCCTCCGCGAAGAAATCTCCCGCTACGTTGCCCGTAATTACGGCCCGGAGTATAATCCCGAAGACGAAATCCTCGTCACGGTGGGCGTCTCCGAAGCGCTCGATGCGTTGCTCCGCGCCACGCTCAACCCCGGTGACAAGGTGCTCTACCATGAGCCCTGCTACGTGTCGTACGCGCCGAGCGTGACGCTTTGCCATGCGACGCCCGTGCCGATTCGCACGGTCTCCAGCGACCAGTTCGCGCTCGACCCCGCCGCCCTCCGCGCCGCTTGGCAGCCTGGGTGCAAGGTGCTCGTCCTGAACTTCCCGACGAACCCGACCGGCGGCACCGCCAACCGCCAGAAGCTCGAGGAGATCGCCAAGTTCGCGATCGAGAAGGACCTGCTCGTGGCTTCGGATGAAATCTATTCCGAACTGACTTTTGAAGGCGACCACGTGTCCATCGCGTCGCTGCCCGGCATGCGCGAACGGACGGTTTTCTTGCACGGTTTCTCCAAGGCTTTTGCGATGACCGGCTTCCGCATCGGCTATGCCTGTGGTCCGGCCGGCGTCATCGACGGCATGCTCAAGATCCACCAGTACGGCATCATGTGCGCTTCCATCATCAGTCAGGAAGCCGCCGTCGAGGCCCTCAAGAACGGCCGCGAGTCGATGCTCCATATGCGCGACAAGTACCGGGAGCGCCGCGACTTCATCGTCCGTCGCTTCAACGAACTGGGCTTGCCTTGCCACCTGCCGCGCGGCGCCTTCTACGCCTTCCCTAACATCACTAGCACGGGGTTGGATTCCATGACCTTCGCTTCCCAGCTCTTGGCCGCCCAAAAGGTGGCGATGGTGCCGGGGACGGCCTTCGGCGCCGCCGGTGCGGGCTTCTGCCGCGCCTCTTTCTCGACCAGTTACGAGCGCATTCACGAGGCCGGCGAGCGGATTGCCCGCTTCTTGGACACTTTGCCGGCCCGGAAGTAAGCATCCTTGCTTGCCTGCGGGGCGGGAGGTCGTGACTGTCCGTGTTCATGGAACGGAACACAGCACTTTCCCGGGCAGTAGCCATCGTGGGCCGTCCCAACGTCGGCAAGAGCCGGCTATTCAACCGCATCGTCGGTCGGCGTATCTCGATTGTGCACGACCAGCCCGGCGTGACCCGCGATTTAATCACGGCCGATGTCTCCGAAGGGCGTTACACGTTGATGGATACCGGTGGTATCGGTCTCTATAAGGCCGAACTCACCCCTAAGGTCGTGGCCGCTGCGGTGGAGGAGCAGGTGGACTTCGCCCTCGCCGCCGCTAGCCTCGTGTTGCTGATTGTGGATGCCTCCGAAGGTTGCGCCCCGCTCGACATGGAAGTCGCCGCGAAGCTGCGCCAGGCCGGCAAGAACGTCGTCGTGGTGGCCAACAAGGCGGACACCGAAGAGCGCGATCGCCAAGTGGGTGAGTTCTACGCCTTAGGTTTCGGCGACCCTTTCCTCGTCTCGGCCGAACACGGTCGCGGCATGGCGGAACTTTGCGCCCTGATTCTCAAGAAGCTCGGGCCGGCCCCGGAAGAGCCAGCGACTTCCTCGCCACACCCGATTCGCCTCGCCCTCGCCGGTCGACCGAACGTGGGCAAGAGTTCCTTAGGTAACCGTCTCCTGGGTGGCTCGCGGCTCATCGTCAGCGAAATCGCCGGCACCACCCGCGATCCCGTGCGCTCGCGCTTAGCCCGTGCTAAGTCCGATGGCTCGAAGACCGAATTCGTCCTCGTCGACACGGCTGGCCGCCGCACCGCGAACAAGCGCGACACGCTCGACTTCTTTTCGCAGATTCGCGCCAACGAGATTCTCGCTGATACCGACGTGGTCTTCCTCGTCCTGGACGCCCAGCAGGGCGTGACGCGTATCGATAAGCAGCTGGCCGGCGAGCTTGCCTTAATCGGTTGCGGGCTCGTTGTCGTGGTCAATAAGTGGGATTTAGCCAAGGCCGCTTTCCGTGCTGATGCCATCAGTGGCTTCGAGGATGAAGAAGAATTCCGGGCGAAGTTCCGGGCAGCCATCCGTCGTGAGCTCTTCTTCCTGCCCGATCCGCCCATCTGTTTCGTCTCTGCGAAGACGGGCCTCCGCGCCGACGACTTGCTCGATGCCGCCGAAGGCGTGTACATCCGCGCCGGTGCCACTATCCCGACGGGTCGCATCAATCGCGTGATTCAGGACCTCATGGTTAAGCGTCCCCCGCGCATGGTCTCGGGCCGTCGCTTCAAGTGTTACTACGTGACGCAGGTGTCGCGCCGTCCGATTCGTTTCCGCATGTTCTGTAATTCGGAAGAGCGCCTGGAAGAGGCTTACCAGCGTTTCTTGGTCAAGGGCATCCACGAGGGCTTCGAACTGTCCGGCGTCCCCGTCTTCATCGACGTGGTCGGTAAGCCCAAGCAGGAAGGCCGGAAATATTTTGCTCCTCCGGGGACGCGTCACGAAGGTGGCGCGACCAGCATCGAGGGGTCGGCCGCCCCGGCGCACATCGCCAAGCCAGCACCGGGTGCCAAAGCCCGTCCGGCCAAATCAGCTGGTCCGGCGGCCAAGGGGAAAATCCGTGGCAGCAACAGTGGCAAGATCGGCAAGGGCGGCTCAAAGGCTTCGAACAAGAAAGCGTTCACGCGCTGGGATAAGCCCCGTTCCCTCAAGGGGCGCGCGGCCCGTCAGGCCCGCAAATAAACGATGCGGCACCGCCTCGTCCTGCTGGGTTCGGATGAAATCGCGCTGGCGGCCTTTGTCGCCGCGCGGGCTCTCCCAGCAGTCGAGGTCGTGGCCGTCTATTCGCAGCCGGACCGTCCCGCGGGGCGAGGTCAAGCGGTGCGGGCTAATCCCGTGGCAGCGTGGGCGCGCCAGGAGGGCCTGACTTTGCTACAGCCCGAGAAGCTTTCCGCCGAAGATGCCGCCCATTTACGCGCGTTGGATGTGTCGCTGGGCGTGGTCATGGCTTACGGGCAGATTCTTAAAGACGATTTCCTGCAGGCCCCGCGGCTGGGGTTAGTGAATTTTCATGGCTCCTTATTGCCGGCGTTGCGGGGCGCGACGCCGGTTGAGGGGGCCTTGGCCGCTGGCTTAGACGTGACGGGGGTCTCCTTGCAACAGGTGGTGCGTAAACTCGATGCAGGTCCCTTGCATGCCTCGGCTCCTTTGACGATTGCTCCGAACGAAGGCCGTGCCGCGTTACGTGCACGCTTAGGTGTGCTCGCGGGGGAACTCGCGACCCGCGTCTTGCCCGTCATCTTGGCGGGTGCTTCCGTCCCGTTGCCCCAGGACGAAGCGCTGGTCAGTTACACCCGGCGACTGACCCGTCAGGATGCTGCCCTTGATTTCAACGAAGACGCGCGCTTGCTCGCGGGTCGAATCGCCGCGATGGAAGGCTGGCCCGGTAGTACGTTTGAATGCCACGGTGTGGTGATCAAGGTCGGTGCCGCCCAAGCCGTGGCTGCCGGCCCAGGGGCGCCCGCCGGGACTATTCTGTCGGCGGATAAGTCCGGCGTCCGCATCGCCTGTGGCACGGGTGCCTGTTTATTGACGCTGCTGCAACGGCCCGGTGGCAAGATGTTGCCCGCGGGGGAGTTCTTGGCTGGCTTCCCCTTAGCGGTCGGTGCCGTGCTGCCTTCCATGGCGATGCCGCCGTTGATTGCCTCCGCGCCGTTTCCGCGCCTGCCGAAGGCATAAGCGCTTGATTTAAAGGCCGTGCTGGGGTGTCATAACGCATGCGCGCCACATGGTTGACTTTGCTCCTGTCGGCGGGGCTTTGCGCTCAGCAGAAGGAAGTGACTTTTCAAGAAGTGACTAATGCCGTCGTCGCTGGTTACGCGGAAGACGCGAAGGCCGAGAAGGCTTGGGAGATGCGGTCCGCCACGATGAAGCCAACGGCGGAGGCAGGCACCTGGGATCTCGATAGACTCGAAGGCAAGTCCTTCAAGGACGGCAAGGTCGTGCTGTCTTTTGCGAGTCCTTACGGCACTTTGATTCCGGCCAAGCGGCTCGCCCGCGGCCCCGCGACTTTCAGCGCCAGCTCCCCTTCGTTTAACCTGAAGGGGATGGGGTGGAGTTGGCTCTCTGATCCGAAGGGGGATACCTTTACGATTGAGTCCGACGTCGTTGCTGACCTGGACCTCGCTAAGCCCATCACGAAGCGCCTCCGCATCCGCTCCACGAGTTTGGCGGTTTCGCCGCGGCCCGAAGGGACGCTGCTGGTTTTTGCGGGTAAGGTCGTGCTCGAACGCCTCGGGGAGAAGCTCACCTGTCAACGCGTCGAATGCCTGCTGGATGATGGTCCCAAGGGCGACAAAGCCTGCCGCTCGCTCGAAGCCAGCGGGGATGTCGTCCGGACGCTCAATGGGCAGACTTTGCGTGGCAACACGGCTTACTTTGACCAAGCGAACGAGCGTCTCACGGTCACCGGTGCAGTGCGTCTGTCCGAGCCAGGCTTGCAGGCCGAAGGGCAGCAACTCGAGCATGATGCTAAGGCCAACGTGACGCGCTTACTCGCCGCTGAAGGGCAACGCGTGCATCTCCAGTCCACGCGTCTGGGGCGCGACGCCTCCGAGGCCTACGGGAAGACGGCTTTGATCACGCGAGACCTTAAGGCCGATACTCGCGTGCTCCAGCTAGATGGTGCGGCCGAGTTCACTTCGGAGCAGGGGAAGGTCTCTGCCCAGCGTTTGATTGCCACGGATTCCCGCCTGCAGGGGGAGGTGCTCGTGGGGGAAGGTGACGTGCAAGGCGCGGCCGACGGTAACCTTTTTAAGGCTGGGAAAGCTCGCTGGGATCGGACTCGCCAGGAACTGCAGTTGGACGGACATCCACGCCTGCTTGAACCGCGGGGCTTCGAGATTGCCGGGGCGTCCATTCGCTCCGATGCCCGGAAGCAGCAGGTGGTAGTGACCTCCTCGCCCGACGAGCGGGCTTCCGTGAAGATTCCCGCCGCCGACGTCGATGGGCCGATGGGACTAGCGCAAGCCGATCGTCTTACCCTGAGTAATGAAGCGGGGGCCGCGGAAGTCGACCTCAGCGGGAACGTCCTCTATGCGGCGGGAGATGTGCATACGGAGTCGCAGCGCATGGTGGCCTATGCATCGGCGCCGCTGATCAAAGGTAAGCCCAGTGTGCTGCTCTTGCAGAAGGTCTTCCTCACTGGGGCCGTACGCTACGCGCAGCCTGGCCTCCGCTGTTCCGCGGAGCGCATCGATTACGTCCCCGCCGTCCAGATCGAAGAAATTCTGAAGAAGGATAACCTCTTGGGTCGGCCGCGTTTGTTGACCCTGAGCGGTGGGGCCACTGAAACGCGCCCGCGGCTGGGCGTCGACTTTAGCAACGGCAAGTCTGCGGAGTTCATCGCGGATGCCCAAGAAATCTTGGCGACCCCTCAGATGACCAAGTTCTTCCTCCGGGGTGCCGTCGGGATGCGCACCGAGGGGACGGACGCGACCTGCGACCTGCTTGAAGGGCTGGCGGAGCCTGACGCCAAGGGCAAGCAAGCCGCCCGTCTCATCGTTGGTCGCGGCAACGTCAACGTCTTGGCCGGTGGTACGACGGCCTATGGCCGCACCCTCGAGGTCCGCCCCGAGGCAGGCGAAGCCAAACTCTTTGGCGACGCCCGGATTCGCGATGCGCAGGGCAGGGAAGGCATTCCCGCCAAGGAGATTACCTACGACATGAAGAAGCGGGTTTGGCGCATGGACCAAGCCCCTGACCCTAACTTGCCTGGCCAGGTCGTCCGCCCGAAGATTTTCTTGGGCCAAGACTTCACGCTCCCGCAGGTCAAAAGCCTCGACAAAGGACGCTGAGGGCTTCCTCATTTAACCATGGCAGACACCAGCGAAAAGGGCGTGGTCCGCGTCGAGTCGCTCGCCAAGCACTACGGCCCGAAGGTCGCGGTGCAAAACGTGAGCCTGCAACTCAAGGCCGGCGAAATCGTGGGTTTGCTCGGGCCGAATGGCGCCGGCAAGACGACGACGTTTTACATGGTCGTGGGGCTGATTCCAGCCACCGCGGGCAAGGTGTTCCTCGACGGCCGCAATATCACCGAGATGCCGATGTGGCAGCGGGCAAAAGCTGGCCTGGGCTACCTGCCGCAAGAAGCCTCGATTTTCCGCAAACTTTCGGTGTGGGATAATGTCATGGCCGTTGTGGAGACCTTGGGCCTGCCCGGCCGTGAGGCGCATGCCCGCACCGCTCAACAATTGGCCGACCTCGGTTTGGAGCGCCTCGCCCGGCAGCCTGCCTTCACGCTCTCCGGGGGCGAACGCCGCCGCTTGGAAATTGCGCGGGCCTTGGCCACGGGGCCACGCTTCCTGTTGATGGACGAGCCCTTTAGCGGGGTTGATCCCATCTCCGTGGCGGAAGTCCAGTCGATTGTCCGCCGCCTTAAGGAACGGGGTATCGGTGTCCTGATTACGGACCATAATGTGCGGGAAACGCTCTCCATTGTCGATCGGGCCTACCTGATTCACCAAGGACGCGTGCTTGTCTCCGGCACGCCGCAGGATATCGTGAATGACCCTGAGAGCCGCCGTCACTACCTGGGCGAAGGCTTCAAACTCTAATTCGCCATGTCCGACCTCGCTCCTGAAACCCGCCCTGAATCCGTTTCGGTGCGGGAGTTTTTCGATTCCTTCCGCGACATGTTGCAGATGGAGCTCCTCGCGGGCGCCGACGGCCTCGACAACGTCATCTCCGAGAAATCCATCAACCGTCCGGCCTTGGCGGTCACGGGCTACTTCAAGGAATTCGCCCATCGTCGCCTGCAGCTTTTTGGTGCCGGCGAAATGGCCTACCTCGCCGACCAACCGGACAGCGTCCGGGAAAAGCTCCTTGATGACGTGTTCTCAAAGAAGGTTCCGGCCGTTGTGGTTTCGCGCGGCCTACAGGTAGACGCCTTGCTCAAGCGCCTCGCCGACAAGCACCACGTGCCAATCATTCGCACGCAGCTGAAGTCCAAGGACTTCTCGGCCGAAGCGACGGTGCTCCTCGAAGAGAAGTTTGCCCCGCGCACCAACCTGCACGCCACCTTAGTCGACATCCGCGGCGTCGGGGTCCTGCTCCGCGGCGCTTCCGGCGTCGGTAAGAGCGAGTGCGCCTTAGCCCTCATCGAACGCGGCCACTCCTTGGTCGCCGATGACTTTGTCATCGTCACCCTCATTGGGGACCGCGAACTCCAGGGCACTTCCAAGGAGCTCAACCGTGGCTACATGGAGTGCCGCGGCATCGGCATCATCAATATCGCCTCGATCTTCGGCGTCCGTTCCGTCCGCCGCGAAAAGCGCGTCGACCTGGTCGTGACGTTCGTTCTCTGGCAGCCGGGCATGGACGAAGAGCGCTCGGGCTTGGAGGTCGAGACCTTCGAGATCCTCGGCCGCAAGGTCCCGCATATGACAATTCCGGTCCGTCCGGGGCGCGATATGGCCCGCTTGGTCGAAGTGGCCGCGATGGTGCAGGCCCTGCGCGGGATGGGGCACGACTCGGCCAAGGAGTTCAGCGACCGCCTCATCCAGCACATGAGCCGCGGCGACCAGAATAAAGCCTAAGGCTTAGTTCTTCGAGCCGTCCCAGCGACAGTCGGCCATGACGCGCAGGCAGATTTCGCGGAGGTCGAAGAGCGTGCCTTCCAACTCACTCGAAGATTCGGCGGAGCTCAAGCGGGCTTCGGTCGGGATTTGGGCCAAGAGGCCAATCGAATAATTGATGGCCGAGAGGCCGCGCTTCATGTGGACCAGGGCGAGGGACATGTCGCCCGTATCCGTCGCGTTGATTGCCATGATCATCTGATGCTCGACGTCCCAGAAGGAGTGCATCAGGTCGGCGGCGGTAAGCGCGTTGATGGCGAGGCCGGAATCTTGGCAGAGTTTCCGGAAGCAGACCGTCAGCTGGATGCCCAAGGCCCGGGCCACGATATAGACCGGATGCTGGTGGATGCAGTAGGGGAGGTCTGGGCCGTCGTTGTCTTCCTCGTTGGTGTCGTCGGGCGGGTCGCCCGGCCCCCAGTCGGCATTTTCCCAGCCCATACGCCGGGCAGAGATATCGAGCCGATCGGGGAGGGGCTTGACCTCGTTATAGTAGGACAAGAAGCGACCGACCTCGTGGTCATTGCGCAACAGGTAGCCCGCCCAGTCGGCTTCGCCCCAAGAGGCATTGCCGGAACCGTCGAAGTCGCCCTGAGGCTGGTCGCCGTCGTGCATGGGTTTACGATGGGCAGGAAACTAGGGGATGCAAACCCCTTGTCGGATAAATTCCCCTTGTCCCGCCCCCTTGTCCCGTGGCTAATCGTGGCATGGCCCTGCCTGACCTCACCCAAGCCCTTACGGACGGCCGTTCCTTGACGCCCGGGGAGGCGGCGACGGCGGCAAGCGCGATGGTCGAACTCGGCGTCACCGATGCCGCCAAGGAGGCCTTCTTGCTGGCTTTGGCTGCCCGGGGCGAGACGGCGACCGAGGTCACGGCCTTTGCCCAAACCTACCGCGGCTTGGCTCGGCAGATCGACTTCGGTGACGTGCCGGCCCGGGCCATCGACATCGTCGGTACCGGCGGCGACCGTTCGGGTAGCTTTAATATTTCTTCGGCGAGTTCGTTGATTGTGGCCGCCGCGGGTGTACCCGTCATCAAGCACGGCAATCGTTCAATCACCTCCAAGTCAGGCAGCGCCGATTTCCTAGCCGCCTTGGGCGTTGTCTTAGAGGCGGACGCCGCGCAACTCCGCAAAGCCTTACACGAGGCGAACTTCTGTTACCTTTACGCGCCCGCATTTCATCCCGCCTTCAAGGCTATCTTGGGCGTGCGGAAGAAGATCGCCGAAAGCGGCACGAAGACGATTTTTAACGTCCTCGGACCGCTCATCAATCCCGCCCAGCCCGCCCACATGTTGGTCGGCGTCTACGACGCTCGCTGGGTTGAGCCCATCGCCGCTGCCTTGCACGAGTTAGGCGTTAAGCGCGGCCTCGTCACGCACACCGCCGCTGGCGGAGGCATGGACGAAGTCACGACGGCTGGCCCGGTCCGCGTGCGCGGTTGTGGGGAATTAGCACACATTGATGCGACCTGGCTACCGGGCGATTTTGGTTTCAAGCAATGCACCGTTGACGACCTCCGTGGGGGCACGCCGGAAGAAAACTTGGTGATGTTCTCCGACCTGTTGGTCGGCGGCGTCTCCGATGGCTTACTGGATACCCTCTGCCTCAGCGCGGGTACGGCCCTATGGGTGGCCAATGTTGCGAAGGATCCCGCGGCCGGTGCGGCCAGGGCACGGGAGATTATCCTTGGCGGCGCGTTGCGTACCGAGGCCATCAAACTCCGCGAAGCTTACCGGAGCTGAGCCAAGATAGCTTGGAC
>CAIYEN010000153.1 GCA_903925205.1 uncultured Opitutia bacterium
CACCGATCCAGTCGCCAAGGCCGACTACTTCGCCAAAAACGCTCAGGCTATTTATGCCGGCGTTAAGGTCTAATTTTTCTCTCACCCTATCTCCCTAAAATAAACTATGTCTAACAGCATCGCATCCGCTCCAGCCGTATTGGCTCAGGGCGTCATCAAGGCTCTCGCCAACAAGTTGCCTGTCCTCTCGGGCTTCTCCACCGTCTTCACCTCGTCCATCGCTGGCGCCGGCAAGACCATTCAGGTCCCCCTGATTGGCACGTCGACCGCTACCGAGTTTTCGAGTGGTGGCTACCTCACGCAGGATGACGCCACCGTCACCTCGACGAGCGTCACCCTTAAGCACTTCAAGGTGTCCAGCCGCTTCTCGCCTCTGGACGTCCGCGAATACGGCATGGGCTTCTTCGCCAATAACTTCGTGGAAACGGCTGCTATCGCCCTCTCCCAGAAGTGCATGACGGAAATCAACAGCCTGATCACGAACGCTAACTACTCCTCGAACACCGTCACGGGTGTCGCCCTGTCCTACGCCGAAGTCGTCGCTGAACAGAAGTCCCTCGACGACGCCAAGGCTCCCGACAAGCGCGCCCTCGTTCTGAACAACACCTACCTGTCCAACCTCCGCTCGGACGCGACCATCATCGCCGCCTTCCAGCTCGGTGCGAACGTCATCTCGACCGGTTCCCTCGGCACCATCGCTGGCGCTCAGGTCTACCAGTTCAGCAACCTCGCGACGAACTCCGAAAACCTTGCGGGCTTCATCTGTGGTGCTGACGCTATCGCTGTGGCGACCGCTCTGCCCTTCAACGAAATCCCTGGCGCTGAAGTCTCTCAGGCCACGGACCCGGCGACCGGCCTCTCGGTTCAGGTCATGATCATCCAGGAGCAGTCGGGCTACCTCAACGTCACCGCGACCTTGCTCTTCGGCACGGCTGTCGGTCGCGCCACGAGCCTCCGTCGCCTCCTGACCGCCTAATCGACGCGGCTCTAGCCGCTTAAACGAGACCCCCTTGGCTAACCCCTTGGGGGTCTTTTGTTTTACACCCTTCCAAGGTTAGACCATGAATTACACGGAGACCCTACTGACCGACGCCAAGGAGTTCGTTAACGATTGGGGTATCCCAATGACCTGCCCGACGGGCGAGGTCTTCCGCGTCATGGCCTCCGACGCCGCCGTCCAGCAGACCCTCGATGCCGGCGGGTTCGTTAATCAAACCTCTTTCACCCTCAAGGTGATTGCCACGACCTCCGCGTGGACCACCGCAGACGGTGACGTAGGAGGCTCTACAGGCTCTTTATCGAGTGGGGTGGCTATCTCCGCCCTCTCCATTGGTAAAAAGGTCACAGCGGCCAACCTAGGCCTACGCATCGTGGCATCCCAGTACAAGCCCGGGTCGGCTTGGGTCATCCTAACCGTCCACACGGACACCCAGTAAGTGGCGACCTCGGTCCAAGTAGTCGTCAATAAGGCATCCCTTGACCGCTTTCAGTTCGCCCTAAACGAGTTTCGGCTGGCGACTGGCATCTCCATGCGGGACGGCTTCATCCGCGAGGCTGGTTTCTGCTGCTATGAGTTCATGCGCTACAGCCCCCCAATGCCCAAGAGCGGGGGCCAAGGCCTGACCGGGACCGCTAAACGCTGGGGCGAGGAAGCCGTCAACGTGGACATCCAAACCCTGTTCCGTCCCAAGGACGACCCGGGTGCCGCCTTCCAGAAGATGGGCGAGGCCGTCAGCAAGGGCGATCTAGGTGGCTTCCTCAAGTGGCAGGGCATCGCCAAGGCCAGCATGAGGAAAGGCTCCAATGGCTGGTACAAAGAAAAGGAAGGTCGTGACCCTCGCGGCATCTTCCAGGCAATCCTCCTAGGCGGTAATCCGCAAAAGGACTTTCAAGCATTTAAGAACCGCTTCGGCGCTAGCTTCGCCGCCAAGGAAGCACCGAAGGAAACGACCGACATTGCGGGTATCCACAAGCAATTCAAGGACCGCTATAACGGACGTATCCACAAGAACAAAGGCCCGGCCCTTAACGGCATGAAGTTCCTCGTCGATGGGCCAAAACTGAAGGCCTACATCGAGCTGCGTAAAAAGGCCGTCGGCTTCCTCAAGGGCGGTTGGGCTAATACGCTTATGAGTCTACCAGCACCCAAGAAGACTGACGGCGTTCAATACGCCTCGACCTCTAAAGTACCTCGCTGGATTACCCGCAACATGGGGAGCAATGGCTACTCCAGGTTCGCCGGCAATGAGGCCACGGGTAACTTCACCCTAATCATCGGCAACAACCAG
This sequence comes from uncultured Opitutia bacterium, assembly GCA_903925205.1. Lineage (GTDB taxonomy): Bacteria > Verrucomicrobiota > Verrucomicrobiia > Opitutales > UBA953 > UBA953. Next base: position 2,289 of record CAIYEN010000153.1, read on the forward strand.
GGCGACAATGACGGCAGGGCTACCTCCGCTAAAACCCTTAACCACGTCCTCAACGTCCGAGCCAACAAACTTGACAAGGAAGTATTGCGCCGCCTTGGCCCATACATCCGAGCATTTAACGCTAAAAACTAATGGGCACCAAATCCATCCGCCACATCGTAGAGACCGCTGTCTCTGCTTACCTCACCGCTCAAGCCGAGTTCGCGGGCATTCAGATCAGCACGGGCGACTCCGCCGACGTGCAGTCCCTGCCCCGCGTCATCTGCTACTGCCCGACCGCCAACCCTCCGCCCGACCTCCCCGAAGGCCTCGGCAACTTCCTCGCCCAGGTTGAAGTCCATGTCCTGTCCTCCGCTGACGATACCAGCCTGACCACGCATCGTGCCCGGGTCGCCGCAGTCGCCGGCTACATGGACAGCGTGACCGATTTAGGGGCTGTCTTTACCTCTGGCGGTGACGCGTCAATGTACGACATTACCCCACAAGCCGAGTCCGACGACCACGAGTCCCGTATCTGGCACACGACCCTGTCCTATGGGGTGCTTTGCGTCCTCCCCGCGTAAGGTTGACCAACCCCCCAAGTTTAAGAACTACCTATGGCCGCCGTACTCAAAGGAACGACTTGCCTCTATGGCGTCGCTGGAACCGTCAGCAACTTGTACGTCCAGTCGTACACGCTGACCAAGAACTACGAGCTTAACGACACCGTGCAGGACGAAACTGGCAAGACCGTGACCGCCCGCTACGATGGCGTGATGCGTGAACTGTCCGTCGACGGCATCGTCAAGACCTCCGATATGCCCGAAATCGGCGCCGCCATCACCTTTGCCGTCTCCACCGATGTCGGTGCGACCTCGTCCTTCACGGGCGTCATCGAGTCCGTCGAGGAAAAGGGCGGCAATAAGGAGTTCGTAAAGGTGTCGCTCAAGGCCAAGCAGTGGGAGTCCATCGCTTCCTACTCCTAATCCTTGGACAAACGCTTCGTCCAAGCATTTACAGAACCGTCCCGGGTGCGTATCCTGGGACGTTTCGTTTATCCGTTTTGCCTCAAGCATCGGCTGCACCTTCTGGCCCTTGAGTCTCCCCTTGTCCTAGAGGGAAAGCAGATCACGGCGTCGGACCTACTCCTTGCCGTCAAGGTATGCGCCGAGGAACCCATCGACCGCGTCACATGGAGAGACCAATGGGAGGCCCTCAAGATGAAGCACCGCCCCGGCTACCTGAACGAGCAGCTGGAACGCTTCGTCGCCTTCACTCTCCTCAACCAATGGCCCAAGTTTTGGGAGAAGCAGGGCAAGACCAGCGGGTCGGTTAACTCCATCCCTTGGGTCTTGCAGGTCATCTGCAACCTAATGAAAAACGGCTTCGCCGAGGAGCGGGCATGGATGATGCCGGAGGCCCAAGCCATCTGGATGTCCACGGGCTTTAACAGCATTGGTCAGGGCGGGTCTGAAATCGAGCTACTGACCAGCGAAGAGGAGGAACTCCAGAAGGAACTCCTTGACCAATCGGCAAGGGTAAGAACCGCCGATGGCCCGCAAACTTGAATTAGACCTCGTAGCCAAAAGCAACGCGGACGTCGTATTGAACCGCGTCAGGAAGGCCGCCGATAATTTTTCAACAAACCTAGTCTCTAAGTTCACCGCCGCTTTTGGGGCGATGGCATTGTTTGATAAGTTTACAAGTTTTGCCATCGATAACTTTAGGGAGTTCGGTCAATTGGCTGATCAGATTTCCAAGTCTGGACTTGCGGCTGACCAATTCCAGATGCTGGCCTATGCCGCCAAGCAGAGCGGCGCCGACGTCAAGGATGTCACCAAGGCGGTCCGTGAACTCAACGGTGCAATTTCCGATGCCAAACTAAACCCAGGAGGCCAGAAGGGCCGGGCATTATTGGCCCTTGGTTTCTCGCCCGAACAGATTGCTAGCGGAACCATCAAGGCAACGGACGTCTTCCTGCAACTTTCAAAAGCAATGGAAGCCACTACTAGCGACGCCGATAAGGTGGCCATTGCTACAGCCCTATTAGGCGACAAGGTTGGTCAGAACCTTATCCCGATGTTAGAAGGTGGACGTGCTGAATTGCTTAAACTATTTGGAGATGCACCTATCGTCTCTGGAACCGCTTTAAAATCTATCGACGAAGCCAATGATAAGGTCGATACATTTACCGCAAGAGTTAAGGGATTAGCCGCTCAAATCCAAGCCGCAGCAATTGATTGGTTTAATTTTACTAAGGGCCTTGGCTCTGGACCCATTGGAGCAGTACTATACCAGATTTTAAATAAAGATGCCAACGCTCCTGCGGTTGCTCCTACTGATTTACCAGCACCAGACGCTCAAGCGTTAATCAATTCCCAATCCAAAGCTAACGCTGAAGCAAATGCCTCCATGGGTTCCGGCGTCATCGGCGTCGGTGCTTCCCCGCAGATCGCCATGCAACAGGAAGCCAACACCACCCTCGCAAGCATCGACTCCAAGCTCGGCGAACTCGTCAAGCAGTCCATCGACACGGACTTCACCAAGTCCAACGCCCGCAAGTTCAACCTCCCATCCCGCTAACCTATGGCTGTAATCAAGAAAGGCAACGCCCTCACGATTCTGGTCTACCAGAAGGGCGTCACCATCCAGAACGACGGCTACGGCCTACTGACCTCGACGGTCGTCTGGCAAGGGGACACAACCGCCACGGCACCCGCAAAGGGCGACGCCCACCCCATCCTGTCCTACATGAAGGCGTTCAAGGTGACGAGCGACTACTCGTCCACGCAACGCATCATCTACAAGGTGGACTATGTCGGCATCGCCGCGGATGGGGACAACACGACCGCCAACATGAGCGGAGCCGTAGGCCTACAAACGGAACGCACGGAGTCCCACCCGAACTTCTTCCGTCAGCAGTTGGGCGTCGCTTCTCCTGGCTCACCCGGTACCGCCATCGCCGGCTACGGCAGCGGAACCTATGGTGCCCCCGTCTACGCGGCGTCCTCAATCGTTCCCGGCGAGTTCGTCGGCCTAAACGGCGCACACTTCAAAACCGCCAACGGCACGACTTTCACGGGTTTCAAGGACCCCGCCTACCCGTCCTACTTCGCAAAGAATAACTACCTCGCCGGCACGACGACCCTCTCGGGTATCATGTACGTCAAGTCAACCAGCACCGTCCAGCGTTTCTGGCAATGCGTCGGCCGCTCTTCCTTGGAGTCAAATTGGAACGCCAAACTTCCGACCATTATCCCCGCCTACATCGGAACCTCCGCATCTCCTGGCTGGGAGGGCAAGTACGGCGCCAAACTTCTCCTCTCCAGCGTCAACTTCGAGGAGTACGGCGTGATCTACAAATGCTCCTACACCATCCGCCTCAACAACGAAGGATGGCCCGAGCCTGTCTATCCTCTCGCGGGCGCCGACATCACCTAAACCATGGGCGACCTTCAACCCGGCGTCGGCTACAACTTGGTCCAGTCGCCCCTCGGTGCCTCGCTGGAAATCCTCTTCCCCGATATCCCCGCACCTTACGGTCCCGAGCAGTTTAAGGTCGAGGTCTACTCCAACCGCGTCAAGGTCGCCCGCGGTAGGGTAATCACGCAGGACGTCTGGGACGGCACGGCGATGGACGCCACGACCGCCGAATACGAACTCTCCGGCGTCTGGGCCTACCCGACAGGCTCCAAGACCACAGGCTCAACGGCCTCCAGCCCTTGGATGGACTCGGACGGCTACATCACAATCGCCAACGCGGCGGCGGAAGGTTCCGACGGCTGGGGCGTCTACATTGTCCGACAGCCCCTCAATAAGTCAGCCCAGAACCGCAGCCCATCCTTGGTTGTGATGGCTGACTATTACCTCGCTCCATCCGACGCCTACGAAAAGACGACCCCTTGGGGCGAGGCTGACACGACCGACAGCATCCGCCTTTATGGTGGACTCGGTGCGACCGCCGTTGAAATCGATGGAACCCCTTCGGGCTGCCTGATCAGCGGGTTTGACCCAGACCCGGTCCAATATAATTATAACTGCCAACGCGTGAAGGTGGCTTCCATCGCTTGGAACGGCACGACCAACTCTTGGGATGTGACTCAGCTGCTCATCGGCACCATCACCCTCCCGAACATCATCCAATACTACGGCATCCAACTGGTCGTCGCAGGTTCGACTTCGCCATTTGCGACATGGCCTCAATACGAGACCGAGTGCGATGCCTGGAACGGGGCTTGGACGGGATACGCCAAGCCTTCCATGCAGACAAGCGTCATCCTGCCTGTCGGGATGCCCGGTTAATTTGACCCCCCTCCAAGGTTAGACCATGACCTGCTCGACCTCCGTCACCTTCAAGCGCGGCACGACCTTTGCGGGGACTGTGACCTACACCCCCGAGGCCGGCGGCCCTGCTAATCTCCTTAGCACCACGGTCACTTCGAACATTATCGACGCGGGCAACAACACCTACCCCTGCACGATCACGATGGCGGGTAACGGCCTGTCCTTTGTGGCCTCCTACTCCCCGACCTCAGCCTGGACAATCGGCTCGGCCCGCTGGGACATCAAGTTCGCCTACGGCACGACGGTCTTCTACTCGGAGACTATGCGCCTTAACATCATCGACCAAGTCACCGTCTAACCCATGTCCATCTCTATCAGC
>CAIYEN010000154.1 GCA_903925205.1 uncultured Opitutia bacterium
CGCGCCCATGGCCTCCAGGCAGGTGGCGGTCTCGAGCCACGCATCGAGGGACATCTTGGCGACATCGGTCGAGAACTGGAGGCATTCCAATTGGCCCTCTTGGTCCTTGTTGCCTTGGAAGACCTTGGCGGCGAAGCGGAGGCGGAGGCTCTTGGGGTAGTGCTCGGACATGCGTCGCTCGGGGTCGCCCATGAGCTGGACCTCGAATTCGCCGATGCCCTTGCCTGTTTGCGGATCCTTGGTGTGGCCATTGGCGTAGCCATCGGCGTAGCGGCCCGTGCCGGGGAGGTTGCGCGGCTCGTTGAAGGGGTGGAAGCTGTTCCCCATGTTCCACTGGTGCGAGGGCATCATGTAGGCGAACCAAGCGTGACCGCCGCGATTGCCGTCGCCCGTGACGGAGGCCGCGGGGATCCCGTAAGCGCGGGCGGCCGTCGCGCCAAAGTGGGATTGGTCCATGCAAATGCCACCGACTTCAAAGATTTCTTCCAGGGTGCCGCGCGTGAAGCTCTCGGCCAACGGCTTGTAGGCTTTCTTGCCGGGCGGAGCCTTCGGTGGCTTGGCGCCGGTCACGAAGTCCATACGGTAATTAATCATCGGGTAGGCTTCGCTCCAGTCGTTTTTCTGGTCAGCCGTAGCGAGCTTCAGCCGCTTCAAGTCGTTTTCCTTGAGGGCCCATTCCATCTCCTCCGTGGTGGCTTCGGCACTGACCACCCAGACGAGTTCATAGGGCTCGAGCCGCTTGAGGTCGGTCTCGAGGCGTTGGCGTTGCGCATTGTCCCTGAAGTAGCGGTAGCGCTCGAGCGGGTTGACGGCGAAGGCTTCGCCCTTCGGGTCGCGGGCGCGGCGGAACGTGAACTTGCGGTCGAAGACGAAGGCCACGGCGAGCTGAAGGTTCACGTACTTGCCTTTGAGTTCCTGGGCGTCGTCGCCCGCGAGCTTCGCCCAGACCTTGATGGCTTCACCCGCGTCATCCTCCGCCTTGATGTTGGCGAGGAACTTTTCCATCAACGCGGAGTCGGCCATGAGGTCCTGCAGGAACGGCAAGGTTTCTTCCTGGGCGATGAAAGTGCGTAAGGTGGCGGGCGTGACGCGTTGGATGAAGGCGTATTGCGTCATCCCCAAGGCGAAGTAAGGGCTGTCCCAGAGACGGTCGAAGCGGCGGAAGCCGTCATTTTTGGACGCCCCCGTAAGCGCCGGGTAGAGGCCGTATTTGACCCGATCGGAATGGCTTTCCCATTTGCCGTCATAGGTGCGGGCCTTCGTGTCCTTCAAGAGCGTGGCCAAGCGTTGGGGGTCACGGAGATCAGGCCCCGTGAAAGGATAAGGCTGGAGCGCGAGCGGCGGCAGGGGTTCTTCGACGACCTTGGGTGGCGTCGTGACCACGGGCCTGGTGGGTTCGACGGGCGGTTTCGGTTGGGCGATGACCACGGGCGGGACCTCGGGCTTGGTTTCAACGACCTCCTCCGGGCGGAAGATGCCGGCCAAGTCGTCGATGAGTCCGCGCTCCGCCTTGGGGGGCAGTTTGGACTGCGTCACGGTGCGCTGATAAACCTGCCAGCCGAACCAGCCGCCGACGACCAGGAGCGGGAAGAGGATGCCAATCGCCCAAAGGTCGGAATTGCTCCGTGGCTTCGAAGCGGAAACACGCGGGTGTGGACTTTTGGGAGGGACGGACATGGTGCAGCCCCGACAGTTGACCTGAAATTGGGTCGGGTCAAAGCGAACCTAACGCGAACACCCTGCGGGCAGGCGGAGTGGTCCTAATCGGCGGCAAACCATCTTTTGTGGCCGGAGGTTTCCTCAGGCTTTCTTCTTTGCGGCCGGTTTCGCTTTTCCGCGCTTCAAGGTCAGGGCCAATGCGGGCGCAGTCGGAGAGCCTTTCTTGGCCGCTAAGGACTCGGGGTCGCCTTGGTGGACGAGTTGCCCGCCGGCCTGACCGCCTTCGGGTCCGATTTCCACGACCCAGTCCGCCTCGGCGATGACGTCGGGGTGGTGTTCGATGACGACGACCGTGTGGCCTTGGTCGACGAGCGCATGCAGGAGTTCGATGAGACGACGGCAATCGGTTTGGTGCAGTCCGATGGTCGGTTCCTCCAGCAAGTATAGGTTGGGGCGAATCTGTCCGCGGGCGCGCTCGCGGAAGGTCGGTAGGCCCTTCGCGAGTTCACTGACGAGTTTGAGGCGTTGGGCTTCGCCCCCCGACAGCGTCGGGCTGCTTTGACCCAGCGTGAGGTAACCCAAGCCGGTCTTGGTCATCAGGCCGCAAAGGTCGCGCAGCTTGGCGTCGAAGGAGAAGAATTCCGCGCCTTCCTCGAAGGTCATCGCCAGCAGATCCGCCGCCGATTTGCCGTTCCAGCGGATGGCGCGGGCGACGGCTCCGTAGCGCGTGCCCTGACATTCTTCGCAAGGCACGTAGGTGTCCGGCAAGAAACTCATCTCGAGCTTGATGCGACCCGCGCCGGAACAGGCTTCACAGCGGCCGCCCGATGTATTGAAGGAGAAGAAGCCGGCGCCGTGTCCGCGAATCGAGGCTTCGGGCAAGGCGGCCAAACGTTCACGGATCAGGTCCCAGGCGCCGATGTAGGTGGCGGGTGTCGAGCGCGGCGTCTTGCCGATGGGCTCCTGGTCGACGATCACGAGTTGGCGGAAGGACTTCAGTCCAGTCAGGTTATGGAACGCCGGTTTGCCGCCGTTCGCGACGACCTCGGTGGCTTCCTTGCCGTGGAGGCCATCCTTTTTCTTCGAAATCGCCAACTGGGCCGCCGGGGCGACCAAGTCGGTCATGAGCGTGCTCTTGCCGGCGCCCGAGACGCCGCAGACGACGGAGAGCCGCCCCGTCGGGAAGGCGACGTCGAAGTGCTTGAGGTTGCGCAGCGAGGCTTGCTTCACGCGGATCCATTCGGTCGGTGCGTCCTTGCCTGCAATGGCGCGCCGCGTCCCGCGCAGCGGGTGCGGAATCGCGGACTTCAGCGACTGGCCGGTGACGGATGCGGGATTGGCTTCCAGGTCATGGGCCGTTCCTTCGGCGATGATGCGACCGCCATGGACGCCCGCACCGGGCCCGAGGTCGATGATGCGATCTGCGGCGCGCATGGTGTCTTCGTCGTGTTCGACGACGAGGACGGTGTTGCCGCGATCGCGCAGTCCGCGGAGTGACTCGATGAGTCGATCGTTGTCGCGCGGGTGTAGGCCGATGCTGGGCTCGTCGAGGACGTAGAGCGCGCCGGAAAGGGTTGAGCCGAGCTGTGCCGCCAAACGGATCCGCTGGGCTTCGCCGCCGGAGAGCGTGTCGGCACCGCGGTCCAAGGCGAGGTAGCCCAGACCGACGGAACTCAGGAACTTGAGGCGGGCGGCAATCTCAGGCAGGAGTGCTCCGACCACCGCTGTTTCGCGCGGCCCTAAGGTCAGGCCGCCCAGGTACAGCAGCGCTTCATCCGGTTGCAGGCGGAGCAGGTTTGGCAACGAGAGGGCCTTGCCGCCCTTGCCGCGTAGTTTCACGGAGCGGCCAATCGGCCCGAGGCGTTCGCCTTGGCAGGTTGGACAGACGTCTTCACCGACACGATCCGCCATCGCGTTCTCATTCAGGGTTTCTTCTTCGTCGGCGGCGAAGGTGGTGACTTCGAGGCCATGGCCGCGACAGTCGGGACACCAACCGCGCGGCGAATTCCAGGAGAGGTGCTTCGGGTCGACCTCGGGGTAGGATTCGCCGGTGGCGGGATCGCTGCGCGAGGTGGAGAGGAAGGCAACCTGTTGGCCGCGTTCGTCAATAAGCAGACAGGCCCCTTTGCCAGCCAGGAGTGTCGCGCGCACGAGCGTGCGTAGCGCTTTTTCGCCGGTCTCTTCGGTCTCGTCGGGATGTAAGAGGGTACCGTCGGCACGCAACACCGCGAAGATCGCATCGACATCGTGTTCGCGGTAACGGTCGAGGCCTTCGAAGCCGGCGACGGGCGTGAGTTTGCCATCGCAGCGCAGGAGGCGCAGGCCTTTGTTTTCGGCCCATTCGGCGAGTGGTCGGTGATGGCCTTTGCGTGCGCGCACGAGCGGTGCGGCCAGCAGCAGCTTACCTTTCTTTAAGGCCTGCAAGCGTTTAGTGACGAGGCGGATGACGGCGTCTTCCGTCATCTCCTCCAGTGGTTCGCCCGTGACTGGGCTGTGGAGCACGCCGGCCCGCGCGAACAAGACGCGGAGGTATTGGGCAACTTCCGTGACGGTCGCGACCGTTGACTTGGATGAACCACGCGTGACGCGTTGTTCGATGGCGACGGTCGGCGGGAGGCCAGTCAGGGAGTCGATGTCCGGCTTGGGTAACTGTTCGACGAATTGGCGCGCGTAGGCGGAGACACACTCGAGGAAGCGGCGTTGGCCTTCGGAGAAGAGAATATCGAAAGCCAAGGACGACTTCCCTGATCCCGAGACGCCAGTCATCACCGTGAGGGAGCCGTGCGGAATCTCCAGCGAGACGTCGCGGAGGTTATGTTCGCGGGCGCCGCGTAAGGAAATACTGGTCGGTCGAGGTTGGGCGGTCCGGGCGTCCGGCGTTGCGAAAGCGGCGTCCCCCGCCGCCAGGAAGTTCCCCGTGGTCGTGCCAGCTTTGGCCACCTGCGCGGGCGTGCCTTCGGCGACCAGCAGGCCACCGCCGGGGCCCGCTTCGGGACCCATTTCTAAAATCCAGTCGCAGGCCTTGAGGACGTCGAGGTGGTGTTCGACCACGATGAGCGAGTGGCCGGCGTCGGCGAGACGATGCAGTAGGCCAATCAGCCGGGCCACGTCTTCGCGGTGCAGGCCGGTCGTCGGTTCGTCCAGCAAGAGCAAAGCCCCTGGTTTGCGTGGGTCGAGCCGGCCAAGGTAACGGACCAACTTGAGCCGCTGGGCTTCGCCGCCCGAAAGCGTGGTCAGGGGTTGGCCGAGCGAGAGGTAGCCGAGGCCGACCTCTTCGAGCACCGCGAGCTGTTGGCTGGCGGGCGTTCGGCCACCGAGGAACGCGCGGACTTCCGTGACGGACATGGCTAGCAAATCGCCCACCGACTTGCCATCGAATTGGAAGGCGAGGACCTCGTCGCGGAAGCGCTTGCCGTTGCAAGAAGGGCAGGGCAGGGCGACGTCGGAGACGAACTGCATCTCGACGGTTTCCCAACCCGCCCCACCGCAGCGCTCGCACCGACCTTCGCCGGCGTTGAAGGAAAAGTGTGAAGGCGTCAGGCCCGCGGCCTTGGCTTCCTCGGAGTTGCCGAGCAGGTTGCGGATCGCATCCCAGGCGCCGACATAGACTGCTGGGTTTGAGCGGGGCGTGCGCGTGGCTGGGGATTGATCGACGAGTGCGACCTCGGCATGTTCCTGGTCGAACTTCAACTTGCCAACGCCTTGGGCGGATTCGTCGCCGGATTCCGGATCACGGCGGCCGATGACTTGGTGGAGGAGTGTGGACTTACCTGAGCCAGACACGCCGCAGAGGCCGACGAGGCGACCCAACGGCAAGGAGCAAGCGAAGTCCCGGAGGTTGTTAACGGTGGCGCCTTCGATCCGCAGGCGGGGAGTGGTGTCGGTCACCGGACGCGGTGCGCGCGTGGCCGGTTGGCTGCGCCCGCTGAGCCAAGCGCCCGTCGCAGAATCTTTGGCCTTTAAGATGCCCGTGGGTTTCCCCGCGTAAACGAGATGTCCGCCGGCCGCGCCTGGACGTGGACCGATTTCAATGAGCCAATCGGCGGCACGCATAACCGATTCATCGTGTTCGACGACGACGACGGTGTTGCCTTGTTCGACGAGGCTTCGGAGGATGCCGACCATGCGAGAGAGGTCGCGCGCGTGCATGCCGACGCTGGGTTCATCGAGGACAAAGACCGTATCTGCGAGGCAGGCGCCCAAACAGGAGGTTAGGTTAACGCGTTGGACTTCGCCGCCGGAAAGCGTGCGCGAGAGCCGATCGAGCGCAAGGTAGCCCAGGCCCACGGCTTCGAGGTAGCCGAGGCGGGCCAGCATTGCTTCGAGGGCGTGGTCGGCGGGGTGGCGAGAGTCTTTGGGCGCGTGCGGCCGGAGCAGCGTACGCAATTCCGTCACCGGCAGTGCATAAAGTTCTGGCAGGCTACGCCCCTGCCAGCGCCACCAGAGTGATTCCTCGCGGAAACGTTGGCCGCGGCACTTGGGGCATTCCTCGTAGGCGCGCCAGCGCGAGAGGAACACCCGCACATGCATCTTGTAGGTGCTCGATTCCAGCCAGCGGAAAAAGCCGCGGATGCCGTACCACTTCGATTCCCATTCGCCGGGTACGTACGTCGGGTCACCGTCTTCCAGGTAGCGCCGGTGGGCCGCGGTCAGTTTGTTCCAAGGCACATCCAGCGGAATGCCTTTCTTCTTACATGCCTTGGCGAGGTCGCGTTGGCTTTCCCCGTAGACATTGCCCTGGAAGGGCGCGACGGCGCCTTCGGCGAGCGTCAGCTTGGGGTCGGGAATGATTTTCTGCCAGTCGAGGCCAATGACGCGACCAAAACCGCGGCAGTCTGGGCAGGCCCCAATTGGGGAGTTAAAGGAGAATAATGCCGGCGTGGCCGGGCGAAAGCGGCGGCCATCGACGGGCGACTCGAGAATCTCGCTAAAGCGGCCGATCTCGACCCCCGCGTCCGTCAGCAACCGCATGCGGCCACCGCCGAGCCGGAAAGCGACGAGGGCAGCTTCGTGGAAGCGTGAGGCCTCGGGGGCCGAGATGGTGAGCCGATCCTGAATGATGAGTGCCTCGTCGGCGTCCTCCGGAATCGCTGCTTCGCCGAGGCGGAGCCGTTGGCCGGCGACGAAAGCCCGCGTGAAGCCCGCCCGCACAAATTCTTCCGCGATGGTCGGCCAAGCCAGCCCAGCGGGCTTCTGGATGGCGAACGCCAAGACCACGGGCTGTCCGAGATGCGCTTGCAGGCAAGTTTCCCATGCCGCCGCGGGGCCTTGCGGGATGACCGGTTGCCCGCTGGCGGGATCGCGTAATTCTGCGCGGTGGGCAAACCAGACCTTAAACCAATCACAAAGCTCCGTCATCGTCCCCACCGTGGAGCGGGACGTGCGGACCGCATTGCCTTGCTTGATGGCGACGGAGGGCCGGACGTTTTCAGCGGAATCGAGGGCGGGTGCTGGGAGGAGCTCGAGGAACTGTCGGACGTAGGGGCTGAAAGTTTCGACGTAGCGTCGCTGGCCTTCGGCATGCAAGGTGTCGAACACGAGCGAGGATTTGCCGGCCCCGCTAAGGCCCGTCACAACCACCAGTTTACCGATGGGGATATCGATATCGAACCCCTTGAGGTTGTTTTGGCGGACTCCGCGGAGTCGAATGGCATCGGGTTGGGCGGCAGGCATCGGCGACCCACCAACGGACACGAAACCGCCCAATAGGCAAACCTCCTAGCGAGAGACCTTAGGTACCAGCCCAGTGGGCGTGACAATGGCCGTGAGGGCCTGGTCGTGTGCTTCGACCGGAACCTCGGGATGGACTTGGAAATCGAAGCCGTAGCCCACGCTGAAGGCGGTCGGCTTAGCTTGGGTCAGGAGGCGGTCGTAGAACCCGGCACCGTAGCCGAGGCGATGTCCGGAGGGGTCGAACGCTAGCCCTGGGACGAGGAAAACGTCGACTGCGGTCGCGGGGCGAGCGGGGGCACTGGGCGATGGCTCTAAGATGCCAAGGTGAGACGAGGTTAAGGAACTCAGGTCAGAGACCTCGTGGAGGCTTAAGGTGCCGTCGGGACGGGTTCTGGGGAGCAGGAGTATCTTACCTTCGCCCAACGCTCGCTGGAGCAACAGGTGCGTCCCTAGCTCGTGTTTGAACGAGGCATAGAGGCAGACGACCTGAGCGTCTACCCACTGCGGCAAAGCACCCAGCACGTGCGCCGCTTGGGCGGCCTGTTGCTCGTGGGCTGCGGGGGAGAGCTCCGCCCGGCGCGCTTTCATTTCTGCGCGGAGCTGGGCTTTGGCCGCACGCAAGTCCATGACTCTAGAAGAGCCGATTTAACGTCAGAGTCAACAGGACCAGCGGGAGGTAGAGGATCGACGCGAGGAAGAACGGTTTGGCGACCTCTGCCCGGCGTTGCGGTAGGGCGAAGTCGAGGCTCAGTTTGAAGAACCAGGCTCCCGCGAGCAGTGAAATCCAGAGGAACGGGCTTTTGAAGCCGCCCAGGTTGCCGACGTAGCCGTAGCTGGGGTCGAAGAACGTCATCGCGATCTTACCTGCGACGAAGATCATCGGGATCATGAAGGCCATGGCCCACAGCGAGGCCGACCGGCCGGAGGGGTCTTCGACCGTCGCAACCTTGAAGCCACCGCGCACATAGTCATCGCGGCACATCACGGCGAGGGCCATGAAGTGCGGGATCTGCCAGCAGAACAACAGCGCGAACAGCAGCCACCCCATCGGGTCGATATTGCCGTTGGCTTGGCCTTGGCCGAGCTTGGCCGCCGTCCCGATGATCGGCGGAATCGCGCCCGGCAAAGAGCCGACGAGCGTGCACCAGGACGTCATCGATTTTAGGGGGGTGTAGAAAAGCAGGTAGCTGACGATGGTGGCCAGCGTCAGGAAGCCTGCGAGGGCGTTGGCGCCGAACCAAACCAGGGTCACGCCGGCGGTGCAAAGCGCTCCGCCGAAAAGAAGCACGATGCCGGGGTGGACGACCTTGGCGGGGATCGGCCGGTTCTTGGTGCGTTCCATGCGGGCATCAGCCTCGCTTTCCCACCACATATTAAGCGCGCCACAACCGCCAGCGGCTAAGGCCGTCCCGACTGCGAGCGAGACGAGCACGGGCGCTTCGGTTAGGCCCCGAGGGTTGCTGCAGAAATAGCCCGCGAGTGCCGTCAGGACGGAAAGGAACGACAACCGGGGCTTGGTCAGCTCCCAGAGGGCGGCGGGAAGAGATCCGGCGCGTTCGCTCATGCACTTGTCGTGGCGACTTTCCTCAACGGGTTAAAGGCAAATCGGAGCCGCTGGCTCAGGCTTGCGCAGACCTCGCGCGGTGGACGAGGGCGGCTTGGGCGCACAGCGTCGAGAATAAGGCGGCCCCCACGACGAGGTGGATGGTGCGGACATGCGGATTCAGCGGCAGGCGGATGCTCAGAACACCGAGCGAAATTTGGGCACCTAGGAGAAGTGCCAGTGGCACCCACCGCCGGGCCCGGCGTTCCCCCGTGGCGGCGAAAATGAGCACGGTTAGCCCAGCGAGTAATGCGCCCGTGCGGTGGAGAAGGTTGATGAGCCACGGCAGGCCGTCACCGGCTGGCAAGAAGAGGTCGCTCAAGTTAGGCGTGCTAACCCATGAAGTGAAGCGGTTTTGGCGCATGACGGCCCCGAAAATGATGACGCAGAAAACTACACCGACGGCGATTTTGGCGGCCAGCCGTTCGCGGGGTTGATCGGTATTCGCTTGGCGCCAAGCCCGTGTGTGGCTGGCCGCGATGATGGCCAATAGTGCGAGGGTCAGCTGCGCGTTAATCGCATGCGCAATGGCAAAGCTCACGGCCTTCAGGTTGCCGTCGCCGCCAATGTTCAGATTGTCGAGTAGCACGCGGAGGCCGCCGAGCCCCCCTTGCAAGATGACCAAGCCAACCAAGGCGTAGGCGGCGAGGCGGACGCCGCGGCGCGGTTCGCGACGGTAATGCCCAATGGCGATAGCGATGCAGAGCAGGCCGAGACCAGTGGCGGCGAGGCGATGCGAATGCTCTGCGAACTTATCGATTTCCGTCAACCAACCGGCTGGGTTGACGGACCCATTGGAGAGCGGCCAATCGAGGAAGGCCATCCCGGCCTGAATGCTGGTCGTAAAGCCGCCCGCTTGTAGCACCAGCACGGCCCAGCCTAACGTCGCGAAGCACAGCCATTTCAGCCCCGCGTCCGGCTGTCCGGGGGCCGCGGTGAAGGAGGTTTGGTCGGCCGACGTTTGCATGCCTTCATAAGACTTGCGGCGGCCGAAGGTGCAAATCCGTTTCGAGGAATTTCGTCACCCTGCTGGGGCTAGCGGCTGGCCACTTGCCCGAAGGCGCGAATTTTGCCGACGAGATTGGTCAGGCCATTGCGGCGATTCGGGGAGAGGTGCTGCGTCACGCCGACCTCGGCGAGGAAGTTGGCGTCGGTCGCGGCGACTTCCTGCGGCGAGCCGCCATCGTACAATTCGCAGACCAGCGCGGCAATTCCCTTGGTGATCAGTGAATCGGCGTCGCAGCGGAAACGGCAGACACCATGCTCAACCGTCGGCACGAGCCAAAGGTTCGAGGTGCAACCCTCGACGAGGAAGGCGTCGAGTTTGAGGGCCGCTTCCAGCCCGGGGGCGGTCTTCGCGCGGTCGATGATGTATTGGAAGCGTTCGTGATGATCGCCGAACGGTTCGAGCTCGGCGATGAGTTGCGCACGCTTGGCGGCGAGAGTCATGTCGTTTAGCGACCGTTCAGCGCGTCTTGATCCAGGTCGGGGCGGGCCAGCGGAGCGATGGCGCGCTCGAGTCGCTCGGCCTGTTCCTTCGGAAGTTTGGCTTCGCTTCGGAGCCACGAGAGCGCTTCGTGCCAGATGAGCGGCGACGGCCGTCGCATCTTGAGGAGCTCGTCCAGTTCATCGGCGACGGATTTGCGCGTGCCATAGGCCTCCGTCTGCCCGGCGAGCATACGGGCACCGATGTACTCCGCACGTAACTGGGCGTAGCGGGGGAAGAGTTGGACGCCGGCTTCGAGGACGCGGACGGCGGCGTCCATGGCGCGGATGCGCTTCAGGTGCTTGCCGACGGAGCGATAGGCTTCGGGCCCGAGGTTCTTCGCGGTGAGGAACTCTTTAAGATAACGATCGCCGATGTTACGGTCGCTTTTGGTGGTGACGTCATCCTTCTTGGTGCGGGCATGGTAGGCGATGCCGAGCAGGGCGTTGACGATGGGTTGGTTGGAGGAGAAGTAGCCGCGGTCGGCGGCGTTTACTTGCTGGTATTGCGTGATGACCTGTTCGGGGTGCTGTCCGTTTAGTAAGGCTTCGAGATGGAGGGCCGCGAACGTCGAACGCTCGAAGCCGCGACTGGCGGAAGCCTCTGCCAGGGTGGACGTGAGGCCATCGTAGCCACGCTCGGCGGCGTAGTTCGCGAGGGCTATCATCGCCCCGGCGTTGCCGGCGAAGCGTTCCGCCACTAACTGCAGCTCTTTGTCGTACTCGTCTTTGAGATTCAAGCGATCGAGCAGCATCAGCCGTTGGATATGTGGGAAGGGGGCCTTGTCATCGATGGCGATGCGCTCGTTGGTCACGGTCAAGGCGACCTTGGTTTTGCCGAGCAAGATTTGGAAGCGGGCCTGTTGGGCGTAGAGGGCGTCTTTGGCGGAACCACTAAACTGCGACGTCTTGGATTCGAGCAGGCCGACGGCCTCTTGCGTCTTGCCGCCGTCAAAGAGCGCTTTGGCTTTGAGTAATAGCCCGCCGACATTAGCATCTAAGTTATTGATATTAATGATGTTAACGGACTCAGCGTAACGGCCAACCCAGTAAAGTGAAGTCGCGGCTGAAAGGGCGATGGTCTGGCGCGTGGGCGGGGGCAGGTCCTTGCCTTTTTGCAGCAAACTCAGGCTTTGTTCGATGACCTCGGCATCTCGCTCGCGCAGCTGCAGCAGTTGGAAGTAGCGATCGAGGTAATCCCGGCCGAGCGGGTCGTTGACATTGAGGAACTCGAGGCCATGGCGCAAAGTCTGGATCGCATCGTCTGTCCGGTTGAAGTTGCTATGTAAGAGGTTGGCAAAGAATAACTTACCTTTAGCGTTACCGGGGCTGATCCGCACCGTAATTTGGGCCATTTTAAAGGCCTCATCAATCCGGTTGGCCACGAGGGCCTCTTGCGCTTGGCCCAGGAAGTATTCGGCCACTTTAATCAGGTGTTCTTCGCGAATCAGGGCTGCCTTATCGGGTTGATCTTCGATCCGGGAGAGGGCGAGCCGGACCCATTGGCGCAGGACCACATCTTTAATGAGGTCCGACTTCACGTACGTCTGGCGGCTGTAGTGCAGGATTTCGTCTTTCCCCTTCGTGATGGGGAGGCCGGCTAAAATAATGAATTCGGCATCCACCTCCTCCTTGCTGTTGATAGGGCCGGCGGCCTTGTCCTTGCCCGCCGCAGGGGCTGGGGCCGCCTTGGGGGCCGGGGCAGGGGATTGGGCCCACCCCTGCAAGCAAAGGGCGCACAGGCTGAAGACGAGGAGTGGGCGGGGGGGGGACATACGAGGACGAGCATCATGGGAAACCCGCCCCCAATTGTCTCGCCCAAAAACGGGGAGGGGGGAGGGGCTAGCCAGTACCCGAGTAAAGAAATCTTAAAAGCTACGCACTTTCCGCTTGCACGAGGTCCCCCGAACCCTATGCCCAAACCCTCTTTTCCCTATTTCCTTAGGTCCATGCCTACCATCAACCAGCTCGTCCGCAACCCACGCGTACAACCCAAGTCCAAGTCCAAGTCCCCGGCCTTGAACAACTCTCCCTTCCGCCGTGGCGTCTGCGTGCAGGTCATGATCCGCACGCCTAAGAAGCCGAATTCGGCTCAGCGTAAGGTCGCCAAGGTGCGCCTCACGAACGGCCAGGAAGTTATCTCCTACATCCCCGACGAAGGCCACAAGCTCCAAGAGCACTCGGTCGTCCTCGTGCGCGGTGGCCGCGTGAAGGATCTTCCGGGCGTCCGTTACCACATCGTCCGCGGTCCGCTCGATTGCTCCGGCGTCGAAAAGCGTCGTCGCTCCCGCTCCAAGTACGGCGTGAAGCGCCCGAAGGAAAAGAAGGCCTAATCTCCGTCCCTAACTTTTAGCACACCCTCCTCATGTCTCGTCGTCGTAAAGCAGTTAAGCGCGTCCACCAGCCGGACGCCCGTTATGGTAGCCCCCTCGTCAGCCAGCTCATCAATATGGTGATGAAGTCGGGCAAGAAGTCCATCGCCCAAGGCATTGTCTACGGCGCGATCGAGAAGGTCTCCGAAAAACTGATGAAGGGCAATCCGGTCGAGCTCCTGCTCGGTGCCCTCGAAAACTGCCGCCCGAAGTTGGAGGTCAAGAGCCGCCGCGTCGGTGGCGCCACCTACCAGGTTCCCGTTGAAGTCAGCCACGAACGCCAGAACAGCATCGCGCTGCGCTGGGTCGTCCTGGCCGCGCAAGGCCGCAAGGGTTCCCCGATGGCCGAAGCCCTCGCCTCGGAAATTGTCGATGCCTATAACAATACGGGCAACGTCGTGAAGAAGCGCGAAGAAACGCACAAGATGGCTCAGGCCAACCGTGCTTTCGCCCACCTCCGCTGGTAATTCGCCCCGCCTTCCTTTTTCGTCTGATTATTGGTTCCGACCATGGCTAAACTTTCCGAGCTCAATTCCCCGTCCCGCGCGTTCCCCTTGGAGCACACGCGCAATATCGGTATCGCTGCCCACATCGACGCGGGTAAGACGACCACCACGGAGCGCATCCTTTTCTACACGGGCGTCGTCCACAAGATGGGCGAAGTGCACGATGGCACGGCGACCACCGATTGGATGGAGCAGGAGCGCGAGCGTGGTATCACGATCACCGCGGCCGCTATTTCCGCTGGCTGGACGACCAAGGAAGGTCACTTCGCCAACATCGACCACCGTATCAACATCATCGACACCCCTGGTCACGTGGACTTCACGGCCGAGGTGGAGCGCTCCCTGCGCGTCCTTGATGGTGCGGTCGCTGTCTTCTGCGCCGTGGCCGGCGTGCAGCCCCAGTCCGAAACGGTCTGGCGCCAGATGAACAAGTACGGCGTCCCGCGCGTCGCTTTCGTTAATAAGATGGACCGTACTGGTGCCGATTATTTCGGCGCTGTGGACGACATCCGCACCAAGCTTAAGGGCAATGCCCACCCGCTCTTCATCCCGATTGGTCAGGGCGAAGAATTTAAGGGCATGATCGACCTCATCAAGAATGTCGCCTACGTCTACGACGAGACCGACCCGAAGGGGATGAAGTTCAACACGGTCGAAATTCCGGAAGCGCAGAAGAAGGAAGCCGCTGAATGGCGCACCAAGCTCATTGAAGGCCTCGCTGACTTCGATGACGTCCTCGCTGCCAAGTACCTTGATGGTCAGGAAGTGACCATCGACGAGATGCGCACGGGCATCCGTAAGGCCACCCTCTCCCTTAACTTTATCGGCGTCATCCCTGGTTCGGCCTTTAAGAACAAGGGTGTGCAGATGCTCCTCGACTGCGTTGTCGACTTCCTCCCGTCCCCCGTCGACATGCGCCCCCAGAAGGCCTTCACCGACGGTGGCGACACGGAAATCACCATCGGTCCGGACGACAAGGCCAAGGTCACCGGCCTCTGCTTCAAGCTTTGGTCCGACCCGCACGTCGGCCAGCTCGTCTTCTACCGCGTGTACCGCGGCCAGCTTAAGAAGGGCGAAGCCCTCTACAACCCGCGCACCCGTAAGAACGAACGCGTTTCCCGCATCGTTCTCCTCCGTGCGATGGATCGCGAAGAAATCGACGTCGCCTACTCGGGTGACATCTGTGCCATCATCGGCCCGAAGGACATCGCCACCGGTGACACCCTCACTTCCGAAGACGACCTGATTCTCGAAAAGACCACCTTCGCTGAGCCGGTGATCTCGATGTCGATCGAGCCCAACTCCAAGGGTGACCAAGAGCGTCTCTCCCTCGGCTTGCAGCGGCTCGCGCAGGAAGATCCTACTTTCCGTGTGACTTCCAATCCGGAAACGGGCCAGACCCTCATCTCGGGCATGGGCGAGCTCCACCTCGAAATCATCGTCGACCGTCTGAAGCGCGAATTCCGCGTCGAAGCGAAGTCCGGCAAGCCACAGATTTCCTACCGCGAAACCATCACGGCCAAGGCCGAAGGCGTGGGTAAGTTCATCCGCCAGTCCGGTGGTAAGGGCCAGTACGGCCACGTGGAAATCAAGCTTGAGCCAAACCCTGGTTCGGCCCGCTTGCCAGGTGTGCCGGGTGAAGAAATCATCAACGAAATCGTGGGTGGTGTCATCCCGAAGGAATTCATCAAGCCCACCATCGAAGGCATCAAGGATGCTGCGAAGAATGGCACCATCGCCGGCTACCCGGTGATCGATTTCAAGGTCAGCATCGTCTTTGGTTCCTACCACGAAGTGGACTCGAACGAAATGGC
>CAIYEN010000155.1 GCA_903925205.1 uncultured Opitutia bacterium
GGTGACCGCCCCTGTATAAGTGGTCGCTTTCAGCAGCCCGCCCCCCGCCAGCACAATCGTCAAACTGGCCGGGTCTAAATAATTGAGGTCTAGATTAGCACCAACCCATACATTAACCGTCGAGGTGCCAAACGCCCCGACTGTTCCCATGACGGTCGTACCGCCATACAGGTCCGTCGTTCCCGCGTAAGTATTGGCCCCGTTAAGGACAACCGTCCCGCTGTTCGCAGATCCCAAGGCTAAGTTTACTGTCCCGCTGCCAGGCGCGTTGGTGATAACCCCATTGATGGCGAAGGTCGTGCCCGTGGCCGTGGAAAGTTTACCGACCGCGTTAAGTGCCAACGTCAGCCCCCGATTGGGTGAAAGGACCGTGTCCGCCGTCGCCTGCAAAGTGCCCCCAGCCAAGATGATTTGGTCCGGCAGAGCGGCCGCCGGGACGGCACCTAAGGCGGCGTCGGCAGTAATCGCCAAGACGCCCCCATTGACGTTCACCCGGCCGGTGAAGGTGTTACTGCCCGTCAAGGTCAACGTGCCGAAGCCCTCCTTGGTCAGGCCACCCCCCAAGGAGGTGACATCCGTTAAGAGGCGCTGCGCAATCGTGATATCACTACCGTTCGTATCAAAACGAGCCCCGCCGGCCTTAATAAACGCATTCGTGAGGCCCGACAGATAAGCCGCGCTCGAAATCGTCGGTCGGAGGGTGCCGCCGTCAAAATTCAAGGTCGCCGTGGAGCCAGCTCCGCGAACCGTGGGGAACGCCGGCAAATGCACGAGCGCGGTACCGCCAATATTGATGGTCGCCGTGTTGGTCGCCCCAGCCGCGAGGAGGGTAAAAGAGTTGGCCCAGAAAAAACCGCCCGTGATATTCAACGTCGAGACCAAGCCCGTCGAACCTGAGGTGGCTCCGCCGCCCATCGTCAGGATACCGACATTCGCCGTCCCCCCCGTTTGATTGAAGAGCGCGGTGCAATTGCTGGCGACGGTATCGGAACGCCCAATCTGTAAAATCGCGTTACCATTCGACCCCCCCGCAACATTCATATTCAAAGAGCCCGTTCCGCTGAGGTTGAAGGTGCCAGCGGAAGTACCACCGCCATTCACCCCTAACATCACGCCGCGGGTCGTGCTCGCGATCGTCGTGATACTGCCGCCACTCAGGTTATAGACACCTTGATTACCGACCGTCCCCTGCCCGACCAATAACTGATTCCCGGATATGCTCGTAAAGACCACCGCCCCACCCGTCTGATTCACGGTGCCCGTCGCCGCCGTGGTCGGGGCGTTACCGACATTCATGGCCAGGGCGATGGTATAAGTGCCGTCCACGATGTTCAAAGTGGCACTGAGCCCCGCCGTATCGCTGACGTTGATCTGCCCACTCAGTGCCGTCGCGGCCCGCGCGCCCGAGAGAATCAGCGTTCCCTCGCGGACGGTTGTGACCCCAGTATATGTATTGGCGCCCTGTAGTTCCCAGGTGCCCGCACCGTTTTTGATCAACGTCGTGGTGCTGGAACCGTTGCTGATGACGCCGGTGACGCGATTAGCGGTCTGCGTGCCGCTCAAAACCAACGTCGTCGCCGCCGTCCCGCTGTAACTGCCGAGCCACAGGTTAGCGGATGTCGGGTTAAAGGTATTGGTATAAGCACCGACCCCAGTGATGACTGGTAAACTCAGGGTGTAATTATTCGCGCCCGTGACGTTCACGGTGGCCCCTGAAACGGCAAAGCCAGCAGGGGCGAGGGTGAGGATTCGACCCACGCCCGCCGCCGAGACCTGGCCGACATCGATGGTCGTCGCAACGACGCCTAATCCGCCGAGGTTATTGGCGCCCGCAAACGTAACCGATGAATCGCTGCGCAGCTGAAGGGTGCTGCCGTCCAAAAGTGAAAGCGGTTTCACATTGCCGGAAGTTTCGGCTGAAAGTGCGCTGGACACCCCCGCCGCGGTATTGGCGGCATTGGCCTGTAACTGGAGCTTAGCCCCAGTGCTCACCACCGTGAGGGCGGTGGCGGCCGCACTGCGGGAACTATTGTTACCAGACAGAACCACCAACCCACCGTTGGCCGCGAGCGTCAAAGGACCGGTGAAAGTGTTATTGCCTAATAACTCCAAGGTGCCGTTACCCGCTTTGGTCAGGCCGTTACCACTCACGGGCCCGCCGAGGGTGAGGGTACTGGCGGATACCGTGAGGGTTTTAGCGATGGGAATCGCAACCGGGCCCGTCCCGAGGTTGAGACTATTCGTGCCAGCAAAAGTAAAGTCGCCGGACACCTGCAGCGCGTTATTAGCGGAGAGCGTCCGCGCACCAGCCACTGCGTCCACCGTGCCACCCGCAAAGGTGATAAGGCCACTGCCCAAGGCACCGTCGTGGCCAAGGTTAAGCCAGCCCGAAGCTAAGATGGTCCCCCCTGAGTAGGTGTTCGCGGCGCTCAACGTCGCCGTGCCGCCGCCGACCAGACTTAACGATTTACCCAAGCCGCTGACCACGCCACCTAAAGTCAGGGTCGCGCCGACCGAGGGGGCGAGGTTCAATGGGCCATTTAAACGCAAAGGGGCGTTGATCACATGATTGCCCAAGACCACGGCAAGGGCGGGTGCGGCGATACCATTATCCAGGGTGAGCACATCGGCATTCGTCCCCAGCGTGAAAGGGTTAGCGTTATTAAAGGAAATCGTCCCGACGACCCGGGGACCACCGAGCGAAATAGTCGTCGCGGCCAAAGCGTCTAAGCCGAAATTAACGACCGCACCAAGTCCATTGGGGACGGCGGCGTCTTTCCAATTGCCGCCCGCACCGCCCGAACTCCACAGGTTATCGCCGCAGGCCCCGTTCCAGTCTGAAGTCGTCGCTGTGCCAACCACAATCTGCAAAGCTGAGCCAGTGTCACTGAGGCTATAAGTCTTCCCCGCTACAGAATTCAGGATGCTGAGCCTGTTGGCGGCACCGTTGAAAGCGGTCGCATAAGTGAACAGCGTGTAAGTCCCATTACTACTTAAAGGCGTGAGGCCACCGGTGGCGAAAAGGCTGATAACACCACCGTCAATGGTTAGGCCATTCGCTGTCGTCACGGCAACGAGGTCGGACGTTAGTCCACACTCAAAAGAGAGACGCGCCCCGTCTTTCAGCCACAGCGTACCGAGGGTTAGGGTGCCAGCGCTCGTGGCGGTCGCGGGCGACAAATTGCCTCCACTGTTGATGGTCGCAGCCACGAGAGTCCCGATGCCACTCAGGGTCGCATCGGCACTCACGGTGACATTAGAGCTGGCGAGAGCGCCGTTAACTTCGAGGGAACCGGCGGTAACCAGCGTCGGACCAGCGTACGCGTGGTTGGCGCTTAAGGTAAGCGTGCCCGTACCCACTTTGACGAGGCCACCGGTGCCCGTGATCGTACCAGCATAGGTCGTCGACGTATTCAAACCACCCACCGTCAAAGTACCGGTGCCGAGCGAAACATTACCGCCCACGGCGCCGCCACCCGCTAGCGAGCCAATCGCATTAGCCGTCCCATTAAGATCCAAGATCGCCGTCGCCGCGTCGGTGAGGGTCAGCGCCGAATTCGGATTGAGCGCCCCATCGGCACTGGCCTGCAAGGTGCCGCCGACGATGGCCGTAGCCCCGGTGCCGATATTCGTCCCACCGAGCAC
>CAIYEN010000156.1 GCA_903925205.1 uncultured Opitutia bacterium
CCGCGGTGGGTTACCAGCCGACCCTCGCTTCCGAAATGGGTAACCTCCAGGAACGCATCACCTCGACCAAGAAGGGTTCCATCACGTCCTTCCAGGCCGTGTACGTCCCGGCGGACGACTTGACCGACCCAGCTCCCGCCAACACCTTCGCGCACCTTGACTCCACCGTCGTGCTCGAGCGCCGCATCGCGGAGCTCGGTATCTACCCGGCCGTCGACCCGCTCGCCTCGACCTCGACCGCGCTCGCGCCGGAAGTCGTCGGTGAACGTCACTTCCGTGTGGCCCGCGGCGTGCAGGGCATCCTGCAGCGCTATAAGGACCTCCAGGACATCATCGCGATCCTCGGCCTCGACGAACTTTCCCCTGAGGACAAGCTCGTCGTCTTCCGCGCCCGTAAGATCCAGAAGTTCCTCTCCCAGCCGTTCCACGTGGCCGAAATCTTCACGGGCTCGCCCGGTAAGTACGTCGCCCTGGAGGACACCCTCCGTGGCTTCGAAATGATTCTCTCCGGTGAGCTCGACCACGTGAACGAAAACGACTTCTACATGAAGGGTGGCATCGACGAGGTCCTCGAAGCTTCCGGTAAGTCCAAGAAATAAGCCCCGATGCCCCTTACGGTCGAAATCGTCACCCCTGACCGCCGCGCCTACGAAGGCACGGCGGATGGTGTGACCCTGCCTACCGCCATGGGCAGCATCGGTATCCTGCCCGGCCACCAACCGATCACCGCGATCATCGCCGCGGGCGAGGTCCTGGTGATGTTGGATGGCAAGGTCAGCCGGCTCGCCATTGACCAAGGTTTCGTCCGCGTCGTCTCCGATAAGGTCTCGGTCGTGACCGAAGCGGCCATTGACGAAGCCAAGATTGACCTGAAAGCCGTGGAGACCGCTGAAGCCCGCGCCCGCGAGGCCGTCGAAGCCGCCCGTGGCCAGAAGGACATCGACCCGGTCGAAATCGCGAAGATGGAGCAGATTCTCCGTTTCGCCTTGGTGCAGCGCCTGGTCAAGGGCCGCTCCTCGCAGGGAATGACGGAGTAAGCGCCGTTTTCGTTTAAAGTCATTTAAGCGGAACTTGCCCCACCTGCTCGGTGTGGGCAAAGTTCGCTTGTGATTAAATCTGCGATCACCGTTTCGCTCGTCGCCCAAGCCAAGGGCGGTCCCTTCGTCTATTGGGATGGCTTGGAGTCCGCCGCCGCCTCGGCCGCCAAGCTGGGCTTCGATGCCATCGAGATTTTTGCCCCATCGGCGGCCGTCATCGACCGGCCCAAGCTCCAGGCATTGCTGAAGCAGCACAACCTCGTGGCCGCGGCCTTCGGCACCGGCGGCGGTTGGCTCGTCCATAAGTGGCACCTGACCCACGCCGACCCGGCGATTCGTAGCCAGGCCCGCGAGTTCATCCGCGCAATCATCGACCTCGGCGGTGAATTCCATGCCCCGGCCATCATCGGTTCGATGCAGGGCAAGGCGGAAGGGGACGTCACCCGCGAGCAGGCCTTGGCTTGGTTGGCCGAGGCCCTCGCGGACCTCGGTGCCCACGCCGCGCAATACGGTTTGCCGCTCCTCTACGAGCCACTCAATCGGTACGAAACCAATTTACTTAATCGCCAAGTCGATGCCGCGCAATTTCTGGAATCCCGCCAGATTCCTAACGTGAAGCTCCTGTGCGACCTCTTCCATATGAATATCGAGGAGGTCTCGAACGCCGCGACCCTCCGCGCCTGTGGCCCGCACGTCGGCCACGTGCACTTCGCCGACAGTAACCGACAGGCGATCGGCTTCGGTCACACCGAGACGGCTTCGGTTATCGCCGCGCTCCAGGACATCGGTTTCGCGGGTTACCTTTCTGGCGAGATCCTCCCGTTGCCCGATTCGGAAGCCGCCGCCGCGCAGACCATCAAGGCCATCCGCACTCACTTACCCCGCTAAGACCATGCTCAAGCACCAGCTCATCCATCCGAAGATCTCTGAAGTCCTGGCCCGCGCCGGCCACCACTCGGTCATCCTGATTGCCGACGGCAACTACCCGGTCTGGGGGAAGAAGGGCCCGAACGCCGAGCTCGTTTCGCTCAACCTCTCGCCGGGGATTCCCACGGTCGCCCAAGTCCTGCGTGCCGTGCTCAGCGCCGTCCCCGTCGACGCCGTCAACACGATGGGCATCCCCGCGGATGACTCCTACGCCCAGAAGGGCGAGCCCCCCGTGTGGGCCGAGTTCCGTCAAGAAGTGAAAGCCGCTGGCCTCAAGTTAGAACTCCAGCCAATCCTGAAGTGGGATTTCTATAAGGCCGTCGAATCCGCCGACCATATCCTCACCATCCAAACCGGCGACCAAGCGCTCTGGGGTAACGTGCTCCTCACCGTCGGTTGCCGCACCGCCTAATTTCCCCGACCATGAAGACCCGCCCCCTCGGTAAGACCGGGATCGACCTCCCCATCCTGAGCTTTGGTGCATCCTCGCTCGGCCAAGAGTTCCGCAGCGTGGCGCTCGACGATGCGCTCAAGTCCGTCCAGGTCGCCCTCGACTGTGGCCTCAACTTCATCGACACCTCACCCTTCTACGGCCGCGGTATTTCTGAAGTGCTCCTGGGTGTCGCCCTCCGCGGCGTCCCGCGTGATAGCTACAAACTATGCACGAAGCTTGGGCGCTACGACCTCACGCACTTCGACTTCAGCGCCAAGCGCGTCGCCGAAAGCATCGACGTGTCCCTGCACCGCCTCGGCACCGATCACCTCGATATCATCCTTTGCCACGATATCGAATTCGTCCCGATGCAGCAGATCGTCGACGAGACCATCCCCGCACTCCGCAAGGCCAAGCAGGCGGGCAAGGTCAAGGCGATCGGCTTCAGCGGCTACCCGCAGAAGATTTTTAAGTTCATCTGCGAACAGACCGACGTGGACTGCGTGCTGAGCTACAACCAGTACACCCTCCAGAACACCCGCTTCGCCGACGAGACCGTTCCTTACCTCAAGGCCAAGGGCATCGGCGTCATGAACGCCGGCCCCTTCAGCGCGCGCCTGCTCACCAACGCCCCGCTCCCCGCCTGGCTGAAGGAGCCTGAAAACGTGAAGGCCGCCGCGCGGGCGGCCGCCGCGCATTGTGCCGCCAAGGGCATCGATATCGCCAAGCTCGCTTTGCAGTTCTCACTCCAGCATCCCGACATCGCCACGACCGTCTCGGGCAGCGCCAACCCAACGAATATCCGGAACTGGGCTAAGTGGGCCGCCGAGCCGATTGACCAGCAGCTGCTCGCGGAGGTCCAAGCAATCTTCGCTCCAGTGAAGAACCTCGGTCACCTCGAAGGCTTGAAGGAAAACAACTGAGCTAATGAAGGCCCTCCGACTCGACCAGCCGCAGCAGTTCACGTGGATTGATATTCCCGAACCGCCGGCACCGGCGGCGGGCGAAGCCGTCGTGCGCGTCCATCGCATCGGCATCTGCGGCACCGACTACGGCGGTTACCTGGGCAAGATGCCGTTCTATTCTTACCCGCGCATCCCGGGCCATGAACTCGGCGTCGAGGTCCTCGCGGTTGGGCCGGGCGTCACGAACGTCCAGCCGGGCGATCGTTGCTCCGTGGAGCCATATATTAACTGCCAGACCTGCTACAGCTGCCGGCGCGGCTTCACCAATTGCTGCGAGAACCACAAGACCCTCGGCGTGATGTGCGATGGTGGCATGGCCGAAAAGTTTCTGCTCCCCGCCCGCAAGCTCCACGTCTCGACCCAGCTTTCCTACGACCAGCTCGCGCTTGTCGAGACGCTTGCAATCGGCTGCCACGCCGTCGATCGCGCCGCGCCGAAAGCCGGTGAGACCGTCCTCGTCATCGGTTCTGGCCCCATCGGCCTTTCGGCGGTGGAATTCGTTAAAGTCTCTGGCGCCAAATGCGTCGTCATGGACATGAACGCCGAGCGCCTGAAGTTCTGCACGGACGTCATGAAGGTCGACGGCGTTATCTTGGCCAAGGGGGATGGTTCCGAGGTCGCCGCGCTCGCGGCCCTCACCAATGGCCAGCTCGCCGACGTCGTCATCGACGCGACTGGTAGTAATAAGTCGATGGTCGGTTGCTTCGCCTACGCGGCGTTCGCGGCCCGCGTGGTCTACGTCGGCATCACCCAGCAGGACCTCACCTTCCCCCACGCCCCACACCTGCACCGCCGCGAGTTGACCATCATGGCCAGCCGCAACGCGCTCTCGAAGGACTTCGCCCGCATCATTAAGCTGATCGAAGACGGCGTCATCGATACCAAGCCTTGGATCACGCACCACGCGAAGTTTGCGGACCTCATCGCGACCTTCCCGACGTGGCTGAAGCCGGAGTCGGGCGTGATTAAAGCCATCGTTGACGTCGTCTGACCGCATGCGCCTCGACGCCCACCAGCACTTCTGGTCGTACGACGCCGCGCAGTATCCGTGGATTCCGCCAGGCTCGCCCTTGCACCGTAGTTGGTTGCCAGACGACTTGGCCGCGTTGCAGCAGCCGCTCGGCTTCGACGGTTCGATTGCGGTGCAAGCCCGGCAAGTCGTGGAGGAATCGGACTGGCTGCTCGGTTTGGCGGACAAGCATGCCAACGTGAAAGGCGTCGTCGGCTGGGTCGACCTGCGCGCTGACCGCGTCGAAGTGGACCTCGAACGCTTAGCCAAGCACCCGAAATTCGTCGGCGTCCGGCACGTTGTCCAAGAGGAGCCGGACGACGACTTCATGTTGGGCCGGGAATTTCAGCGGGGGATTTCCAAGCTCGCTGCTTATGGCCTGACCTACGACCTCCTCATCTATCCGAAGCAACTCGCGGCCGCCCTTCGCCTCGCGGAGAACTTCCCGGAGCAGCCCTTCGTCCTCGATCACATTGCCAAGCCACCGATCAAGGCCGGCACGCGGGAGCCTTGGGCTGCGCAGCTCCGGCAGCTGGCGAAGCTACCGAACGTCCATTGTAAGGTCTCAGGGATGCTGACGGAGGCCGACCACCAAGCTTGGCACGCGGAGCAGTTCCGGCCCTACCTCGACACCGTCTTCGAGGCCTTTGGCCCAGCGAGGCTCATGTACGGCTCCGATTGGCCCGTGTGCCTGTTTGCGGGCAGTTACGAGCAAGCCTATCGGTTGGTGGATGATTACGTGCGTGGCGTGACGGCCGCGGAGCGCGCCGGCCTCTTTGGCGGCAACGCTGCGGCCTTCTACCTCAAGCGCTGATTAGCGGGTGACGCCAGTGGGCACCGTCTTGAAGATCCAGCCCTCGGCTTCCATGTCGATGGTGAGTCCGCGACCAGGCTTCTTAATCTCTTCAGGCAACGGTTCGGCGTTCGTACGGAAAAGTTTTAGCGTCCCTTCGCCTTCGAACGTGCCGTTCACGCGGGAGCCCGAACGGGCGACCTCGATGGCGAGGTAGACGTCGAAGACGCCGCCCGGGGTTTCGCCGATGGCGATTTCGAGTGGGACCTTCGTGCCTTTAGGCGCCGTGATCCAGGGGCCGGCCTTGAGGCGGTTGAGGCTACCGGGCTTACGGTCGATTGGGAACTCCTTCGTCACGACCTGGTTGAAGTCTTTGTATTTCCCATCGGCGCCAACGACCATGTGTTCGTAGCCGTCGTCGAGCGCGATTTTGCGATCCCAGCGGACCACGAGCCAGTCATCGCCGGACCCCACGAAACGGAAGGGGAGCGACTGCGGCACTTCGACGGTGGCCTTATAGTGCACGACCCAGCGGGAAGGCTTCACTTCTTTTTCCACCCCGTAAGCCTGGGGGGCGGCATCGGCCCCGCGGGAGGGAATGAAGACCTGCCCAGCAATCAAGGCTTCGGGGGCCCGGTAGTATTTCTGGAATTTACCGGGGCTCCAGCCGGACTGGAAGAAGTCCTTCACCGCTTCGCGGTAGGCACCGATACCCGATTGCGGCGCGCATTCGGTCGGGCTCTTATTGGAAGTCTGCTTCAAGTCGTAGAAAGTGCCGACCATCCCCGAAGAGCCCATCTTGGCGCCGAAGAGGGAGACGAAGTTCTTGCCGTTGCCGCGACCGACACCCATGCCAGAGCCGATACCGCCGCCGGAGCCGCCGCCGAAGCCCTTGGAGGAACCCCCGCCCATCAGGCCAGCGTTCATGGAAGAAACGGCGACGGAAGGGACGTCGGGCAGGGCAATGGTTGCCGTCGTACTCTTGGACGTGATGCGCGTCGGCGTCTTGGCCGTGGTCTTCGGGTTCTTGGGCTGCAGGCGCGTCTTGAACTGCTTGGCCTTATCGCCCGCGGCACCGCCGCCGGAGCCGGTGGAGAAGGAGTTCGGGTCTTTCTTGGCCGATTCCTTGGACACGGAAATAATCAAGAACGCGGCGATCAGCACCAAAAAGATGTGGATGCCTACCGAGACCATGAAGCCTTCGCCGCCGACCTTCTGCCAGAACGTCCGCTTGGTCCGCTTTTGGCCCAGACCTTCCTCTTCTGGGGCCGCGTTATCCACCGCATCCAGGGGCGGGGGCGTGGTCGGCTCTTCGGGGGGGAGGGCTGGAGGGGTTTCGGACATACCGGGGGTCTTCCTATTCTACCCCGATTATTTTCTAAACAACCCTATTCTGTTGTTTTTCAGTAAACCCAACGCAGCTGGCGTGTTTCACCGTGTAACCGACGTCTTCACCGGCTTGAAAATCCAATCCCCACCCGTCATATCAACGCCCGGGACGCTGGGATGGCCATTCTTGATGGCATCAGGCAACTCATCGGTCGTCATCCGGAAAAGTCGGAGGTGTCCATCGGGCTTGCCGGAAGCATCGGCCACTTCGATGAGCACGATGGCGTAGAAAGTACCCCCGGGCGTTTCACCGATCACAATTTCCAAGGGCGTCTCCTTGTCTTTGGTTGCCGTGATCCAAGGGCCGCAGCGCAACGGCTTGCCGAGCTTGGACGGGTGGGTCTCGTCGAACGGCTTCTTCCCAAATCCTGGATAGATGTTTTCGTTGCCGACCACGTATTGACCGTAGCCGGAATCGAGGACCACCTTACGATCCCAGCGGATAACGAGGAAGTCATCGCCCGAACCGACGAAGCGGAACTTCCCGCCCTGCGGTGGTTTGACGGCGCCCTTGTAGTGGGCGATCCAGCGGGAAGGTTTGCAGAGCTCGCCGACGCCATAGGCCTTGGGGGCTTCGGTGGCCGGGCAGGGGGGGATGAAGATTTGCGACGCGAGGAGCGTGTCGGGCGCGCGGAAGACGTCATTGAGGGCCGAAGGCGAGAACCCCTTGTCGAAGAACTCGTTCACTTCTTTGACGTAGAGGCCGATGGCGGCGCTGTTGGACGGGTCACCAAACTTTTCGGGGGCTCCCCCCATCATGGGGGTCGGCTTGCCGGACTTGTTTTGCTTAAAGTCGTAGAAGGTCCCCGGGAGGCCATTGACGGCCATCTTGCTCCCGAACACGGAGACGAAGTTTTTACCGTTACCGCGACCCACGCCCATGCCGGAACCGATGCCACCGCCGGAGCCACCGCCGAAGCCCTTGGAGGAACCGCCGCCCATGAGGCCGGCGTTCATGGAAGAGACGGCCACCGTGGGGACGTCGGGCAGGGCAATCGTCGCCGTCGTGCTCTTAGAAGTAATGCGGGTCGGCGTCTTGGCCGTCGTCTTCGGGTTCTTCGGTTGGAGGCGCGTTTTGAATTGCTTGGCCTTATCACCGGCCGCACCGCCGCCTGAGCCCGTCGAGAAGGCGTTAGGGTCCTTCTTGGCCGACTCTTTGGATACGGAGATAATTAAGAACGCCGCGATGAGCACCAAAAGGACGTGAATGCCCACGGAGACCATGAAGCCTTCGCCGCCGACGCGTTGCCAAAATGTCCGCTTAGAGCGCTTCTGTCCTAAGCCCTCTTCCGTCTCGACCTCGGCAGGCGGGACCGGCGCCGCTGCGTCGGGCAGCGGAAGTTCTGGGGGTGCGGGGTCCTGGGGATTGGACATGAGCATAACGCTGTCGATTTGACCGAGCCCGCTCAACAAAAAATCACCCCAACGCTGGGCATTTCCTTTCCACTTCCAGCCGTGCCCCTTACCTTAATTCGGGCCTAAACACCCAAGAACGACTTTTAATGAAAGCTTTAATAAAAAAAGAGGGCCGTGAAGGCTTGTGGTTAGCCGACGTCCCTACCCCGACCATTGGCGATCGCGACGTCCTCATTCGTATCCGTAAGGCCGCGATTTGCGGGACCGATGTGCATATTTGGAAGTGGGACGAATGGGCGGCGAAGACCGTTCCACTGGGCCTGACCGTCGGGCATGAGTATGTCGGCATCGTCGAGGACTTTGGTCGCGAAGTGACGCACCTGCGCAAAGGCCAGCGCGTTTCGGGTGAAGGCCACATCGTTTGCGGCCATTGTCGCAATTGTCGCGCCGGTCGCCGTCACCTCTGCGCCAATACCTTGGGCGTGGGGATTCACCGCCCCGGCGCTTTCGCCGAGTTGCTGTCCTTGCCGATGGAGAATGTCGTGCCCGTGCCCGATGAAATCCCGGACGACGTGGCCGCGATTTTCGACCCCTTGGGCAATGCGGTGCACACCGCGCTGTCGTTCGATTTGGTCGGCGAAGATGTCCTCATCACCGGCGCCGGTCCCATCGGCATCATGTCCATCGCCATCGCGAAGGCCGCTGGGGCGCGTAAAATCATCATCACGGACGTCAACCCGTGGCGGCTGGAACTCGCCCGCCAGCTGGGGCCGACGCGCGCGGTCGATGTTTCCCGGGAAAACCTCCAGGACGTGCAACGCGAACTGGGCATGACGGAAGGGTTCGACGTGGCCTTTGAGATGTCGGGCAATGCCCGCGCCCTTGATCAGATCTTGGATAACATGGCGTGCGGCGGCCGCATTGCGCTGCTCGGTATTATTCCCGGCAAGGCCGCCATCGATTGGAATAAGGTCATCTTCCGTGGCCTGCACATCAAGGGCATCTACGGCCGCGAGATGTACGAGACTTGGTATAAGATGATTGCGTTACTGCAGTCGGGGATGGACGTCACCCCGGCGATCACGCATCGCCTGCCGGCCCGCGATTTCCGTCAAGGCTTCGAGGCCATGTTGTCTGGACAATCTGGCAAAGTCGTCCTCGATTGGACGCAAATCTAACCCGCATGTACGGCCCACTCCAAGGCATCCTCGCGCAGCGCCTGAACGACGTTCGCGCCAACGGTCTCTTTAAGCAGGAGCGGCTCATCGACTCCGCCCAAGGCACGCGCGTGCGGCTGAAAGATGGCCGCGAAGTCCTCAACCTCTGCGCGAATAATTACCTCGGCCTCGCCAATCATCCCAAGGTGAAGGCCGCGGCTGCCGCGGCCTTGGAGCGGTGGGGTTACGGCTTAGCCTCCGTCCGCTTTATTTGCGGCACCCAAACACTGCACCGCGAATTAGAAGAAGCCCTCAGCGCGTTCCTCGGCACGGAAGACACGATTCTGTACTCGTCGTGTTGGGACGCCAATGGTGGCCTCTTTGAGACGATCTTAGGCCCAGAGGATGCGGTCATCTCCGACGCCCTGAACCACGCCTCCATCATCGACGGCATCCGCCTCTGCAAGGCCCAGAAGTTCCGCTACGCCACGAACGACCTGGCCGACCTCGAGGCCAAGCTCGTGGAGGCCAAGGGCGCGCGCGTGAAGCTCATCGCGACGGACGGCGTTTTCTCGATGGACGGTTTCATCGCCCCGCTGAAGGAAATCTGCGATCTCGCCGATCAGCACGGGGCCGTCGTCATGATGGACGACTCACATGGCGTGGGGTTTCTGGGTCAGACTGGCCGTGGCACGCATGAATACCGTGGCTGCCAAGGGCGCGTGGACATTATCACCGGGACCTTGGGCAAGGCCTTGGGCGGTGCGAGCGGGGGCTACACCTCGGGCCGCAAGGAAGTCATCGACATCCTCCGGCAGCAGAGCCGCCCCTACCTTTTCTCCAACTCCCTCGCCCCGACGATCGCGGCGACCACGCTCGCGATTCTTAAGCTATTGACCGAATCATCGGAACTACGCGATCAGCTCATGGTCAACGCCGCTTATTGGCGCAAAGGCCTCACGGACCTTGGCTTCACGCTCCAGCCAGGCGAACACCCGATTGTCCCCGTTATGCTCGGTGATGCCGTCTTGGCCCAGAAGTTTGCCGCCGCGCTCTTGGAGCATGGCGTCTATGCCGTCGGCTTCTTCTTCCCGGTCGTCGCGCAAGGCAAGGCCCGCATCCGCACGCAGATGTCGGCCGCGCACACGCGGGCCGAACTCGATCAGGCTCTGGCGGCCTTTGCGGCGGCCAAGCGCGCCTGCGGCGCATGAGGGGCTTGCAGGTTGGGGAGAGTTCGTTAGCGCTGTAGGCATGCCCGACCGCCAACAAGACCTCGAGGAGAAGCTCGCCTTCCTGCAGCGTCATATCGAACAGCAGGATCGCGCCTTCCTAGAACTCTCCAAGGAAGTCTCGGCTTTGGCCGCTCGACTCGCCCGGACAGAAGCCAAGGTCACCGCCCAAGTGAGCGACGCGGACTCAGGCCCGCCGGCCGACGAGCGCCCGCCGCACTGGTAAGGCGATGTGCGGCCGTGTGACGCAGTTCTCGCGCTGGGAAGAAATTGTGCGGGGCTTAGGCGCCCCGGCGGTCTCGGCCCCGCCGCGTTATAATATTTCGCCAGGCACGCCGTTGCTCAGCTTGCGCCGTGAGCAGGGCCGCTTGTTGGCCGAGCCCCTCTTCTGGGGCTTCACCCCCGCCTGGGCCGCCCCCGAGGCAGGCGAAGCCGGCCACGCGAATGCGCGCGTCGAGGGTATCTTTGAAAAGCCTACCTTTCGGGACGCAGCCCGCTTGCGGCGCTGCTTGGTGCCGGTGGATGGCTATTATGAATGGAAGACAGAGGGCCGGATGAAGCTCCCCTATTACTTTCGTGCCGCCGACGGTGGGCCCTTGGCTTTCGCCGGACTTTGGTCGCTCCAAGTCGTGCCAGGCGCCCCCCCGCGTCGGTCGTTATGCCTCCTCACGGTCGCACCGAATCGTGAAGCGGGTGAAGTCCATTCGCGGATGCCGGTCCTCTTGCCGCCCGAGCTCCGTCAAGATTGGCTATCGGAGCGCGCCCTCGACCCCGCTGCCTTCGCCGCCTTTACCCAGACGGCGCCAGATCGGAGTCTCACGATGCAGCGCGTCTCGGCCGATGTGAATCGAGTCAGCATCGACCAGCCGCATTTGGTTGAGCCGTTACGTGGCGCCACTGACCAACCCGATTTCCTAGGGGATTTACTTGGCTGACTTTAAGAATTAAGGTACAAACTTTTCTGGATGCCCTCGCCCCTGCAGTCGCCTAAAATCGTCCCCAAGCCCTGGGGGCGCGAAATTTGGTACGCCGATCAACCCGCTTACGCGGGCAAGGTCTTGGAAATCACTGCCGGAAAACGGCTGAGCCTGCAGTATCATGAACGAAAAACGGAGACCCTTTACCTGCTCTCTGGCCGGGTAACGGTGACCTACCGTCCTTTGGGTGCGACGGAAACGCCTTCCGCCAACAGCGTGAGTTCGGAACATGAGTACCTTTGGGAGCCTGGCGCGGTGCTGCATATTCCCGCGCGCACGATTCATCGCTTTCAGGCGATTACGGATGCGGTCTTGCTGGAAGTTTCGACGCCGGATCTCACGGATGTCATCCGCCTGCAGGATGACTTTGCTCGACCTGCACGGGATTAAGCCCCTAATGAAGGGGCATGCGTAAAGTCCTCGCTTTCGATCTCGGTGGTACGAAGTTCGCATTCGGCGTCGTCGCCGAAGATGGCACCGTCCTAGGCTCGGGCCGCGTCGAGACCTGGGCGGAGAAGGGCGCCGCCCAAGCGGTCTCGCGCGTCGCCGCGGCCGCCCACCAACTCTTGGCTGAGCTTAAGCTGCAGCCTGCCGACCTGTGCGCCATCGGCATCGCCTCCCCCGGCCCCCTCGACACGGCCCGGGGCTGCGTGGATGGCTCGCCCAACCTCCCAGGCTGGACGGGTTATTCCATCGAAGGTGAACTGAGCCAGTCCTTCGGCGGTCTCCCCGCTCGCATCGACAATGACTGTAACGCCGCCGCGCTCGGCGAGTACCTTTTCGGTGCCGGCAAGGGTAAGAAGAACGTCGTCTATATCACCATCTCCACGGGCATCGGCGGCGGCGCCGTCATCGATGGCCGCCTCATGCGTGGTGCCAACGGCAACGCGGCTGAACTCGGCCACATTCCGCTGACCATGGATGGCCCGCGCTGCGGTTGCGGCAACCAGGGCTGCTGGGAGGCCTACGCTTCCGGCACGGCCATCGCGCGCCGTACCCGCGAAGCCCTGTCCGCCGGGCGCGCTTCGAGCATCACCGGTTTTGCTGGGAGCATCGAGCAAGTCACGACGCACCACCTCTTCCAGGCCCTGACGCAGAAAGACCCGCTCGCTACGGAAATCTGGGAGCAGTCCATCGATTACCTCGGCCGCGGCCTCGGGGCCGTCATCAATACCTTTAACCCGGACGTCATCGTGGTCGGGGGTGGGGTAACCGCCGCCGGCGACGCGCTCTTCATCCCGATGCGCGCCAAGGCCAATAGCTACGCGTTCCCACGTCTGGCCGCCGTTTGTACCATCGTGCCAGCGGCGCTGGGCGGAAATGTCGGGGTCGTCGGTGCCGCCGCCTGCGCCTTCGAGGCCGCAGTCTAATTTATGCTCGCCCTCACCGCTTTCCTGTTGGCCGTCACGCTGCCACCGGAAACGGCGGCTTATGCCGAGGCCGGGTATGACTTCGGGGCCGACTTGCCGAAGTCGCCCACGGCGACGTGTTCGGTCGCTGATTTTGGCGCGAAGCCGAACGACAAGCTGGATGACACCGATGCCTTTGAGAAAGCCCTCGAGAAGGGGGGCGTGATTTCCATTCCGGCGGGTGAGTTCACCCTTTCTCGCCGGCTCTACGTGCGTAAGCCCGGCACGGTCATCCTCGGCGCGGGTGCGACCAAGACGCGCCTCCGCTTCACGAAGTCCTTGGAGGACCTGGAACCGAGCCCGACCAAAAACACGGGCGGTAAAGAGACGACGCGATGGTCTTGGATCGGCGGTCTGTTGACCTTCCAGGGCACCAGCCGTAACGGCAGCTCCCAGGCCCTGGCGCCAGCCAAGCGCGGCGACACGAAAGTAACCTTGCGTGCCGCCAGCACGTTCAAGGCCGGCCAAGAAGTCGTCCTCACTTTGCAGGGCGGCGGCGATAAACTGGTCCGTCACATATACGCGGGCGACCCGGGCAAGGCCTCTAAACTGAAGCCGCCGGCCCAGGTGGAGATGGCCGCGCGCATCGCCTCCGTGGAGGGGATGGTCGTGACCCTGAACGCGCCCTTGTTGGTCGATTTACCCGAGGACTTATCGCCGACCATCGCTGATGCCGGGGCGCGCGATGATTACGGGCTGCGTGGCGTCGGCTTCGTCTTGGTGGCATCGGCGTACCATGGGCATTTTAAGGAAGACGGCTGGAACCCGCTCGAATTCCACGACGTCCATCACGGCTGGATGGAGGACCTCCTGTTCAGCGGCGTCGACAGTGGTCCCTTCATTTCCGGGTCACATGTGACGGTCCGCCATGTGCTCCTCGAAGCGGGTCGACCGGTTGGCCCCGGCGGTTTCATCGGGCACCACGGCATCACTTTCGCCGGGCAAGCGCATCGCCTGGAAGAGTTCGAGTTCAAGGCGCGCTTTCACCATGACGTCAGTTTTAGTCCGTGGACCAATGGTAACGTCGTTCGGGCCGGCACGGGCGTCGACCTCACCTTGGATTTCCATAAGCAGGGTCCTTTTGCGAACCTCATCACCAATGTGACCTCGGCGAATGGGGCCAACTTCTTCGCGTGCGGCGGCGGCGATGACCTGGGCCTTGATGCGGGCGCTTGGAATATCTTTTGGAATCTGAAAGGCCGGAAGGGTATCGGTGCGCCATCCCCGGAGTTCTGCCCCGCGCAGACGACTTTCGTCGGCGTCGACATGAAGCTCCCGCGGGGCTCGCCGTTGAAAGCGCAGTTGCTGAAGGCCGGGGAGCCCGTTGATCTTTGGTTGGCCGCCCGCGCCAAGCCGCCCGCCCGCTGATGCGCATTTCCGTCATCATCCCGGCGTTCAACGAGGAGCGGCTGTTACCGCTCACGTTATCCGCGGTGGCGGCGGCCGTGCAGGCCTTCCAGGCGCGGGGCTGGGCGCACGAAGTCGTGGTCTGCGATAATAACTCTACCGATCGGACCGCGGACCTCGCGCGGGCGGCCGGGGCGACGGTCGTGTTTGAGCCCATCAACCAGATTGGCCGGGCCCGCGACGCCGGCGCCCGCGTCGCCACGGGCGACTGGTTTATTTTCATTGATGCGGACTCTTGGCCGTCGGCGGAATTATTTACGGATATCGCCGACCACATTGCCGCGGGCCGATATCTCGGGGGCGGCAGTACCGTGGCGCTCGAGGCCGGCACGCCCTTCTTCGCCCGGTTTTTCTGCGGCTGCTGGAACACGGTGAGTCGCCTGGCCCGCTGGGCGGCGGGCTCGTGTGTTTGGGTCGAGGCCGCGGCGTTCCGCGAAGCGGGCGGCTTTGGCACGGAATTCTACGCGGGGGAGGAAGTCTTCCTGAGTCGCCGTTTGCATAAGATCGCCCGGACTCGCCGGCTAAAGTTCCGCGTGCTGGCCGCGCACCCGTTGGCGACTTCCTCGCGCAAGCTCAAGCTCTATACTTTTACCGAATCTGTGCGCTTCTTCGGCCGGATGTTCTTCAGCGCCGGCCGTGCGGCCAAAGACCCGCAAGCCTGCCACCTTTGGTACGACGGACGACGCTGAGCGTCAGAGCCGCCCGTGTTTCCAGGCGGGAATCGGGAAAGACGTCACCCGGTCGGAGGCGACTTCGACTGGATCCCGCGGGCGCAGGGCTTCCGCTTGGTCCGGGGTCACGACTGGATAGTGGCGGGCGGCCGTGATGCGGTCGGCGACTTCCCAGCACTGGTCCAGGTTGTTCACCCATTTTTCGGCCGGGAGTTTGCTGAGGTCAAACGGCCGCGAATAACTCCGCAGCGTTTTGCGCGGGCCTTTCGCGTATTCGTGGAAGTAGGACATCACGAGTTCGCGGACGCTGTGATAGATGGGGTCACGCCACCGCAAGCAGACGTAGTTCGTCTTCGAAATGGCGCCCCAGCAGCCGTTGACCTTAAACGGCGCGATGACGTGGTCCATGTCTTGGTGCGCCGAGAGGTCGATGAGCAGGGGCGGGTGGCCTTGGAGCCAGAGGGCGAAGGCCGCGATCATCGCGCCTTCGATGCAGTGCGCACAGTTCGCAGAGAGGGCCGCCTGCACCGAGCGGGCCGTATCGCCGTCGGGTTCGAAGTTTTGCGGGAACTTGGCCAAGAAGTCTTGGATCTTCTGCGGGGTCGTCAGGCCCGCGAGCTGCTTGGCCTGCCGAAGCGGGAGGCCGCGGCGTTGGGCCAAGCGGATGCGGGCAGGGGACGGCATGACGACCCCTCCACCTTAAGCACGCCGCCGAGCACGCTCAAGGCGTATCCCAGCGCGGGGTCTTTCGGATTGGCAGCGGCCCGTGGGTGCCTATCAACAGGGCACCTTCATGCCACTCTTCGACTTCCATTGCGCCGCTTGCGGGAAAGATTTCGAGCTACTCGTCCGGTCGACCAAGGAAAAGCCGGCCTGCCCCCATTGCGCCTCCGAGCAGGTCGAGAAGCAGCTCGCCCTGGTGGCGGTCAAAGGGCTGAAGTCTGACCACGTCCACACCAACGCCTGTGGTTGCGGCAAGGCTCCGGGATCCTGCGGCACCAACTAAGATGGATTTTTCCCCCGAGCACCTGCGCTGGTCCCTGCTGCAGCTCATTCTTTTGGTCGTCTCGATTGGCCTGCACGAGTTTGGGCACGCCTGGGTTGCCGACCTCCGGGGGGACCCCTTGCCACGCCTCCAGGGCCGCGTGACCTTAAACCCCTTGGCCCATGCCGACCCCATTGGGACGCTGTTAATCCCCGGCATCATGATCTTCTTCAGCCCCGGCTTTGGCCTCATCGGCTGGGGTAAGCCCGTCCAAATCTCCCTGCCTAATCCCGCCACCCGCCGGATGGATGATATCCTGATTACCTTGGCTGGCCCAGCGATGAACTTGGTCCTATGCCTCGTCTTGGCCTTTATCGGTGTGGTCATGGACGTGTCTTGGGCTAATCCGGCGACGCACAACCTCGGTAGGTTCCTCGTCCTCGGTATGCTGATGAACGTGGGGCTACTCTGCTTCAACCTCATCCCTATCCCGCCCTTGGACGGCTCCAGAGTCCTTTACCGCCTCGGGGTCTATTCCTTGGAGTTCTTCACGATGCTGAGCCGCTACAGTTTCATCATCCTGATTATCCTGATTAACCTCCCTGGGTTTGGGCGAATGATCTGGACGCTGGAGAGCTTCATTTTGACCCCGATTCTTGCCGCTCTGCCGTTGGGGTTCCAGGAGCTGTTCCTGCAGGTGCTTCGCCGATAGCCCTAGCCGAGGCTTGCCTATTTTTGGCCCAAGGCTGAAGGTGGGGGCATGCAGACCCTTGGTGAACGACTTCAGGAAGCGCGTCAGCGCTTGGGCGTGACTTTGCGCGAGGCCGCGGAATTCACAAAAATCCGGACCGACTACCTCCAAGCGATGGAGGCCAACCAGTTCGAATCCATTCCTTTAGCCGAAGTCTACAAGCGTGGCTTCGTGAAGGTCTACGCTCGCTACCTTCGTCTCGATGACGAGAAGGCCTGTTCTGATTTCAATACGCATCACTCCGTGCGCGCCGCGCGCCGGCCGCTCGATGCTGCCGGCCAGGAAGAAGAAGTGCCCTTTGAACCTGTCGAAGGCGCAAGCCTCACGGTCAACCGCGACACCATCATTTGGATTGTGCTCGGGGTGGCGTTGACCGCGTTGTTCGCCTGGGTGTTTTTTCGCTAAGCTCGTCCGCTGGGACGAGCCAACCCCCGCAGTCGAAGAAAGCGTCGCCCGTCGTCTTGGTCGGACGACCGCATCTGGTTGGGATCACGGCCTTACAGAGCGGCACGAGTTGCCTCGTTCGTGAAACTAATTCCGGCGAAATCCGCTACAATCAAGTCCTCGGCGTCCGGGGTAAGGAAATCTTGGTCACGGTGAAGGGGGCCTTCTCGGTGACTTCTAATGCGATTGAGAACCTCACGGTCACCATCGACGGATTCCCTTATAAGCCGGAGGAGGAGGTCTATGGTCGGCAGATGGCTACGTTTAAAGACGTCGATTCGGTGCCCCCGCCCCAGTCCCCGCCGCCGAGTAAGTCGGCCCCAGCGAAGACCGTCCCCGCCAAGGCTGCTCCGACGAAGGCGCCCGTCCGTTCCCGTTGAGGGGCAACGTTTGAGCCGCTGTTGACCGCGGCGGGCCGGCGGGTATGGTTGCCATCGCCTTGCCTCCTCGTCCTGACCATCGCGTGCTCGTCTTGAACCGCCTCTGGCAGCCGGTGAACATCGTCGGCACCTTGCGCGCCATGAGCCTACTTTTCCGTGGTCGCGCCTCGGTCGTGCATTCCGATGAGTCGGGCCACCGCGTCTTCGCGGCGGCCGAATGGGTTTCCTATTCTTTAGCGGTGCCGCCGCCGGCCGCCGAGGCCGTGCGTTCGCCGTGCA
The DNA here is from genome assembly GCA_903925205.1 of uncultured Opitutia bacterium. Classification (GTDB taxonomy): domain Bacteria; phylum Verrucomicrobiota; class Verrucomicrobiia; order Opitutales; family UBA953; genus UBA953. The sequence continues at coordinate 17,599 of CAIYEN010000156.1, forward strand.
TCGTCCTACGCATGCCGCGCGTCTTGCTCTTGGGGGCCTACGATCGAGTGCCGCGGCGCGAAATCCGCTTCAGCCGCCGCAATGTCTACCTCCGCGACGCCCATACTTGCCAGTATTGTGGCCGCGTCTTCCGGGAAGAAGAGTTAAACCTCGATCACGTCGTTCCGCGCGACGTCGGTGGGAAGACGAACTGGGAAAACATCGTGACCGCCTGCGTCCGCTGTAATTCTCGGAAAGCGAACCGCCTACCCGAGCAGGCCGGCATGAGCTTGCGCCGTCCGCCCGTGAAGCCGAAGTGGCGCCTCGTCGTCGCCTCCTCCTTGGCGCCCGAAGAACAGCTCGCCTGGAAGGAGTTCCTAGAGGTCGCCCCCGCCGGTCAGTTGCCTTGGCGGAACTGAACCGGCGAAGTCCTTGGTGCGGGTAACCAGATTCGAACTGGTGTCACCACTTTGGAAGAGTGGGGTCCTACCACTGAACGATACCCGCGTGGCCAGGAAGGCGACTATTCCGAGCGGGGCGGGTGAGGTCAAGCCAACCTCAGCCGAGGCGCGGTCCGGAAAGTCATCCTTTGGAGCGGGTAACCAGATTTGAACTGGTGTCACCACTATGGGAAAGTGGGGTCCTACCACTGAACGATACCCGCGCTAAAGGACCGCTAGAATTGCCCACCCCCCGTCCCCAGTCAAGCCGAGGGCTCGCGTGTTTGCGCTTTCCGCCCGCCGGCCCATCGTCATCTTGCTCCTATGCCGCGCCCGAAGACCAAAAAGAAGCCCGCCGCCCGCTCGGACGATGTCCTGCTGATGGCCACCCCGACCAAGAACGCCGACCTCCGGTGGTTCTCTGGTTTTCACGCCTCGGATCCGTTTCCGGCGTTCAGCGCCCAAGGCCGGAAGGTGGGGCTCTTGCCTTTATTGGAAGTCGGCCGAGCAAAGGCGGAATCCGATTTGGACGAGGTGCTCAACTTGACGGAGATCATCACCGACCTCCGTCGGACCAATCCGACCGCCGCCATTGCCGACGCCATCGTGTTCGCGGCTTTGCAGCGCGGGGTGAAGAAATTCCGCGTCCCCGGCGACTTCCCGGTCGCCCTATTCCTGCGTTTACAGGAACTTGGCTTGGAGCTGATCGCCGCCGGTTCCTCGCGCGATGAGCGCTCGACGCCGCACCTTTTCCCCCACCGCTGGGTGAAATCGAAGGCCGAATTGGATGGCATTCGCGCCGGTAACCGGGCCGCTTGTGCCGGTTTCACGGCCGTCGAAAACGCCCTCGCCGAAGCCCGTCCGGATAAAAAGGGTCGCTTACTTTGGAAGGGAAAAGTCCTCACCTCAGAAATCCTCCAAGAAGAAGTGCAGGCCGCGACGGTCCGCGCGGGAGCTCTCTGTGATACCGGTTTAATCTGTGCCCCGGGCGACCAGGCCGTCGACTGCCATAATAAGGGGACGGGACCGATTCACATGAATCAACTGATCGTCTTGGACATCTTCCCGCGCGACTTGGCTTCGTGGCATTACGGCGACATGACCCGCACCTATTTGAAGGGGAAGGCTTCACCCGCCCAGCGTAAGATGGTCGAAGCCGTCAAGGCGGCCCACGGTCGGATCATCAAGGCCTTGCGCGCCGGCGTCACCGGCGCTGAGATCCATCGCATCCCCGTCGATTATTTCAAGTCCCTCGGCTACGAGACGGGACCAAATAAACTAGGCGTGTACGTCGGCTTCTTCCATGGCTCCGGTCACGGCCTGGGTTATGACATCCACGAAGAGCCGTTCCTGTCTTTGCGGAACCCCAACCCTCTGGTGGCGGGCAATGCAATCACGGTCGAGCCCGGACTTTACTATCCAGGGATTGGCGGCTGCCGCTTTGAAGACTGCGTCGTCATCACGAAGACGGGCTGCGAACTGCTGTCGAAGCATCCCTACAACTGGGAGATTGCCTGAGATGGCGAAGGGGCGCGGGCGGGCGGGGACGCATACCACCGTCACAGACGCCGCTCGCCCCGTCGTTGACCTCCTCGAGAAACACGGCCGGGTCTCCCGGGGTGTCATCCAGGCGCGGGTGAGTGCCCGTCGTCATTCCATCAAAGTCATGCCGCTGGAGGGGGGCTTACGCGTGACCGTCGTTTCCAAGGGCTCGCGCCAGGAACTGCATGCTTACGGGATTACCGTCGCGCAGGCGCGGCAGATTCTCACGTCGACAGCCCTCGCGGGTTACCTGATAAATTTTGCCGGTGAATGACGCGCCCTCCATCCTCGCCGAAACGACCCTCGCCGATTGGGCGGCGGTCGGTCCGGGGTGGACGCACCTCCCTTACCTCGCCCGCTTTTCGGCGGCGGGCTTGCCGGCGGATTGGCGTGCGTTGCTCCGCGGCCGTTTTCACGCTGTCCTGGAAAGTGGGCGCACGGGCAGTCTGACCATCGCCGTGCCGACGTCGGCCCGAGCCACGGTTTTCACCGCCGATGGGCGGGTGGTCGTGCATGCCGACGACGGTGCCCACGAAGCGGGCACGGATAAGCCCTTGGAGGCTTTGCGGCGCTGGTCGCAGGCCCACCGCACGCCGACTTTCCCCGGCTGGCCGGTTTTTCAAGGCGGCCTCATCGTCGCGCTCGGTTACGAGCTGGCGACGCAGTTCGAGCCCGTGCCCTCCGCGCGGGCGGATGTGCCTTGTCCGTCCGCTGTTTTCTTAGAGGCGACCGAGGCCTTTGTTTACGATGACGCACGGCATGAATTGACCGTGGTGGTGCTCGGCCCTGTGGCCAATCGACCAGAGACGACTTGGCGCGAAGCCCGGCGGCGCGCGGTGGAGTTGAGGCAGGCCTGGCAAGAAGCCAGCACAGTGGCCGCTCCGATTTTACCCACGACGACCCAGCCGGCGGTACCGTTGGCGGAGTCTTTACCACAGCCAGAATTTGAAGCCGCGGTTCGTCAGGTACAGGCTTATATCTCTGCCGGTGACACCTATCAGGTAAACCTCTCGACCCGTCTCGAGGTGCCGGTGGTTAATCCGGCCCTTGCCTACGCTGCGCTGCGCCAAGCGAACCCCTCGCCTTACATGGGCTTGCTGAGTCTCCCGGCGGGGACTTTGGCCTGCGGCTCACCGGAACTGTTGGTCGAAGTGACGGGCGGGCGGATTGCATCTCGGCCAATTGCGGGCACGCGCCCGCGCGGCGCGGATGCGGCTGCCGACGAAGCGTGGGCGCAGGAGCTGGCGGGCGATACGAAGGAACGCGCCGAGCACTTGATGCTCGTCGATTTATTGCGCAACGATGTCGGGCGCGTGGCGGCCCCAGGCTCGGTCCACGTGCCCGAGTTCATGGCCGTGGAGAAATACTCGCACGTCATGCACTTGGTTTCACAAGTCGAAGGCCGCTTGGCCGCTGGGATCGGTCCCGCGGACGTCGTCCGGGCCTTGTTCCCGGGTGGCACCATCACGGGCGCACCCAAAGTGCGAACGATGCAGATTATCACCGAACTCGAACCCGTCGCCCGTGGTTTTTATACGGGCTCCATTGGTTGGATCGGCGCGAACGGCGACCTCTGCCTCAACATTGTTATCCGTTCTCTCTGGACGACGGCCGGCCGCAGTTTCATCCAAGCTGGCGCTGGTATCGTTGCGGATTCTCAGCCCGAACGTGAACATGCGGAATCCTGGCGGAAGGCGCAGGCTCCACTCCTCGCCGCCGCCCGGGCGGCCTTGCCGCCATGCTAGCCTGGTGTTCGGGCGATTACTTAAATGTGCCGGACGGCGCGGAGGTCGCGACGCTCCAGCCCGGGCTCTGCGTCTTCGAGACCTTCGCACTCCGCGACGGAAAGGTCGCTTGCTTAGGCGACCACCTCGCGCGCTTGGCCGTGGCCTGTCCGCGCCTTGGGCTCGACCCGCGCCGCTTGCATCTCGGGGCCGGCCCTTCGGCGGAGGCGTGGGGGCCGATCCTACGCAAGCTGCTCGCCCCCGCTGGCCTGACGGATGCGATTGTTCGATTGATTGTGGCCGCCCGCCCCGATGCCTTGGCGCGTGAATGGCTCAGCGTGCGGGCTTTACCGCCGACGCCGCCCGCGATGGATTTGTTTACCTTGCAGACCCGTCGCGATGTCCCCGAGTGGTTACCCCGACCGAAGAGCGGACCTTGGCTGAACTCCGCCACGGCGTGGCGCGAACTCAAAACGTTCGCCGACCGGAGCGATGCCGAAGGCGTCCAGTGGGATGCGGCGGGCCATGTCAGCGAAGCCACACGGAGCTCCTTGGCTTGGTGGGATGGCGCCCGCTGGTGTTTCCCGGCGATTTCCACGGGGCGCTTAGGGGGAACGGCCGCGGCCCAGTTCCGGTCCGTCGTGGCCCAAGCCGGTCGACCCTGCGTCGATGTTGCCGTGCCGTTTCCGGTCGACGCTCAGTCCGTCGTCGTCTTGCGCTCCACCTTCACGGAGGGGGCGGTCTTGGCGCGTAGTTGGCAGTCGCCGCGGGGAGACGTGCGGTGGAGTCCGGCTGGTGACCAAGCGGAAGCCTTCGCCCGCCTCGCTGACTTAGCGGCGTGGCGCGCTCAGCGATCGGTCAGCCTGGCGTAAAGCGGGAGGGCGGTCGACAAGATGAACAGCGTGAGGAAGGCCACGCTGGCCACGGCTGAAAAGCAGACGGCAACGAGGAGCGTCGCCATCTTGCTGGCCCCTTCGGTGTCGGGTTGGCGGTAGCCCTTGATGGCGACCCAGGTCGCGATGAGCCCGAGCGCGAGGAGGGTGAGGAGCGCGGCGGTGAAATGGTTGAAGAAGAAGCCGGTCACGCTGGGCAGCGTGCCAGGTTCGCCTTGGATCAGGGTGATGAGAATCGGTTGGGCGCGGAACGCTACGGTGCCCACGGCGGTGGGGAGGGCGGCGCTCAGGAACACGGAAAGGGCCGAGACGATTTGGAGCTCGCGGGGGTTCATGGCTGGATTGTTTCCATCGGGACCGTCGCGGTCAATGGCGGGATTCTCCCTCGCCAACGTCAAGCCATCGCCCTAGGGTCCCCGCTCCTATGGAAGTCGGTTTTCTTTGGCCTATTTTTATCCTATTAAACGGCAGTGCCGCCGGCGTTTCGCTGGTCGCCGGTGTCGTCGCCGCCTTTTCCCCGGGCGAAATCGAGGAGCTGCGCCGGCAAGATGCGAAGGCCGCCGTGGCCTTAGAGCGGTGCCGGGGGGACCAAGGGAATACCTTGGCCGCCTTTGAAGTTCTGACCGCCGCCTTCGTCGGGATGAGCGCGCTGCTGGGCGGGATTTTAGTTGGTAACCGTTTGTTGTCGGCCGTCGCTGGTTGGCAGATGGCCCTCGGGCTTGCCTTGGCGATTATCGCGGTTTCTTTCCTGATGTCTTGGCTCACGGTCATGCTGCCCCGCAAGCTGGGGATGCACCTCCGTCTCTCGCTCGCTCCCCGAATTGCCCCGGCCCTCACGCTCGTGCGCGGCGCCGCTTCCGTGCTGCGTAGCTTCGGTAAATTGCACGACTCCTTGGCCCCGCCCGAAGAGCCTGGGGTCGACCGCGCCGATGCCGATATCGGGAGCATGGCGCAGGCCGCCGCTCGTGAAGGCAAGATCACGCAGGCCGAAAGCACCTTGGTCGCCAACGCCGTGCGCCTGGACGACATTCCCGTTTCGCAGGTCCTCACGCCCCGGCCCGTGGTCACGGCCGTCGATGTCGACCTCTCGGTCGGCGATGTCCTCCGCATGTATCCAAACGTCCCGCATGGCCGTCTGCCCGTGTGGGAAGGTAATCCTGATCGCATTGTCGGCATCGTTCGCCGGCGCGACATTTTGAAGGCCGCGGGCGAAGGCCGGCGCGAGGTGAAGGTCCGCGAACTCATGGGCAAGGCCCACATCGTCCCTGAAAATGCGACCCTCTCGGATGCCTTGCACGACCTCGTGCGCGCGCACCAGCAGCTGGCCGTCGTCGTCGACGAGTTTGGCGCCTTCGCGGGCGTGATCACCTTGGAAGACGTCTTTGAGTCCCTTTTAGGCGTGGAGATTTACGAGAAGGATGACCCGCATCCAGACATGCGTGAGTTGGCCCGCCAGCGTGGGCATCGGGTGGGCCGCCGTCCCTCGGGTGAAGCAGGCAATAAGCTATGAGCCCCCCGGCGGTGCTGGCGACCCTCGCGTACTGGGTGCACGACCTCGACCCGGTCGCCTTCCGTTTTCCGGATGGCTGGCCATTGCGCGGCGTCCATTGGTATGGCCTCGCCTATGCGACGGGTTTCCTCGTCGCTGCGTTGCTGTTGGCGCGCTGGCGTCGCCAGGCGCTGGCGCCCGTGCGGGATGCCCTCGACGAATCCGCGCTCATCACCGCCATTATGCTCGGCGTTGTCCTCGGGGGTCGCTTGGGTCACGTGGTCCTGTACGCGCGTGCTGAATTCATGGCGGACCCGCTGATGGTCTTCCGGGTTTGGCAGGGCGGGATGGCCAGTCATGGCGGCTTCGTGGGCGTGCTCCTTGCGGCGGCCTGGTATGCACGGACTCGGCGGGTGCCGTTCCTTGCCGTGGGTGACCTCGTCTGTGCGTTGGCCCCCGCGGGCATTCTCTTCGGTCGCCTCGCCAATTTCGTAAACGCGGAGCTCGTGGGGCGCGCGACGACGGTCCCGTGGGCGGTGATATTTCCGCGCGAAGGTCAGGAGCCGCGCCACCCCTCGCAACTCTATGAGGCTGTTGGCGAAGGCTTGCTACCGTTGCTCTGGATGCTCTGGCGTTACCCGCGGCGCTTGCCGCCGGGGCAGGTCGCGGGCGAGTTTCTCCTCCTCTATGCAGTGGCCCGTTTCATCGGCGAATGGTTCCGCCTGCCCGAAGACGGTTATATTCTTGGCCTGACGGCCGGCCAATTCTGGACCCTGCCGATGGCAATCGGTGGTCTTTATCTTATCCGCCGCGCGCGCGCTGGGGCGAAAGATGTTGCCCGCTGAAGCCGTCGGTGGGAGAAGCGTGACCGCGTCATGATCACCGTCCCGCTCCTCGACCTTGGCCCGCAGAACCGCGCCCTCGAAGCTCAATTCGAAGCCGCTTTTCGCGATGTGCTGCGGTCCAATCAGTTCATCATGGGGCCGCGCCTGGAAGCGTTCGAAAAGGACTGTGCGGCTTTTCTGGGCGTCAAGCATGCCCTCGGGGTTTCGTCGGGCACGGATGCGCTCCTGTTAGCCCTCATGGCGCTGGATATTGGTGAAGGCGATGAAGTCCTCATCCCTTCGTTCACCTTCTTCGCGACCGCTGGGTCCGTGGCCCGCCTCGGGGCGGTGCCTGTCTGGGTCGACGTCGACCCGCATCACTTTAACATTAACCTGGAAGACGCGGCCCGGAAGGTGAGTCCGCGGACGCGGGCGATCATGCCCGTCCACCTCTTCGGCCAGGCTTGCGACCTCGGGGCCTTACAGGCGTTTGCTTCCGCCCATCGCCTGCGCATCGTCGAAGACGCAGCGCAATCCATGGGCGCCCGCTGGCAGGGCCGTGCCACGATGTCCGTCGGCGAGTTCGGCGCCACCAGCTTCTTCCCCTCAAAGAACCTTGGCGGCATGGGCGATTCCGGCTTGGTGACTACGTCCGACGACACATTGGCGGAGCGCGCGCGCATCTTGCGCGTCCACGGCATGCAGCCCAAATATTATCACCGTGAAGTTGGCGCGAACTTCCGTATGGATCCGCTCCAAGCCGCCTTGCTGCACTTAAAACTCCCGCACTTGCCGGAGTACAATTGCGCCCGCGCGGGCAACGCCAATTTCTACCACACGGCGCTAAAGGGCCAAGCGGGCATCGCCGAGAACCGCCCGGGCGCGGCCGCGGCGATTCTCCTCCCGGTCGATTTTTCCGGCCAAGGCATCTGGAACCAATTCACCCTGCGGGTCACGGGTGGTCGCCGCGATGCCCTCAAGGCGTTTCTCACCGCCCGCAAAATCGGCTGCGAAATCTATTACCCAATTCCGCTGCACCGTCAGGAATGCTTTTCGTCGGCGGGCTATCGCGGCGGCGACAGCGTGCCGGTTTCGGAGCAGCTCTCCGCCGAAGTCCTCAGCATTCCGATCTTTCCTGAACTCGGCGCGGACCAGCGCCAGTGGGTCGCGGACGCACTGGCCGATTTTGCGGCTGGGAAGACCGAGTGATTCGGAGGTAGGGGTGCCACTGCGTGGCGTCCGTTCGCTGCGCAACGGAGTGGTCCGATTAACGTAGCTAAGCCCCGACGACTCTCGGCATCGGTTTCGAACGGATGCGACGCAGTCGCGTCCCTACCCATGACCCCAGGCAATTATCCGGTCTCCGGTTTTCCTTTGAAGCGTATCTAACCCCCAACCGCCAACATCACTTCCGCTCAGAAGAATCGAATCGTCTTCACCCGCATCTTTTCATGCTCGGCGTCCGTGCAAGGGGCGTTCGTCGGGGCATCGGCGGGTTTGTCGGTGGACTGGACGAGCCCGTTGGCCAGCAGGTACTTTTCCACTTCTTCGCCCGAGACATCGGCGAGCATCACGCCATTGACCTCGACGCAGGGCGACAGGCGTTGGCCGGTCTTCTCCACCATCTCGGCGTAGTTGGCCGGGACGTTGATGATGTCCACGTCTTCGAAGGCGAGGCCATGCTTCCGCATGATAGCGCGGACGCCGTTGCTCCAGCCGCAGCTGGGTTTAAGGTAAGCCTTGATGGTGAGCATGCCCACACCTTGCGCGGCTTTCGGCCGGAATCAAGCGCGACGGCTTTTCGGACCCTTCTTGCTCGCCTCGGGCTCGTACCAGTAGCCGATGCCATGAATCGTCCGGAAGCACTCGAGCCCCCGCCCGAGCTTTTGAAAGGACTCGCGAATCTTTGCGATATATTGGTCTAAGGAACGACTCCGCACGTTAGCGTGGACCCCCCAGACCGCATGAATGAGGCTATTCCGGCTGATGATTACGCCAGGATTAGCGTGCAGGTGATAAAGAATACCGATCTCCTTCCGCCCGAGCTTGCAGCTTTTGCTGGGGCCAAAGACTAACTCCAGCCGCTCGGGGTGGACTTCGGCGCCATTGAAGTGGAAGACGTTCGTGGCGAGGTCGGCGTTGCGGGTGAGCCGGCTATCGCCAGCGGTTTCGCTCCGGCGCAGCACGGCATTAATCCGGGCCGTCAGTTCCTCGGGGTGGTGGGGCTTGCCGACGAAGTCATCGGCCCCCGCTTCCAACGCTTTGACGACAGCAGTCGGCGTCTTAACGCTGGAGAGGAAGATGACGGCCGAGGGGGCGCCGGATTTACGGATACGTTCCAGAACCGTCAGTCCGTCGAGGTCGGGCAGGGTAGGGTCGAGTAGCACTAGGTGCACATGGTGCTCTTCGATGAACTTCAGCGCGGTGGCCCCTTTATGGAAAGTTTGCGTCGCGAACCCGGCGTCGGCGAGCTGCTGTTGCAGGGTCGCGGCTAAACTACGTTCGTCTTCGACGATAACGATGAGGGGTCTCTGCTGGGGGCTCATGCAGAAAAAACGGGTGAACTGTAGGGGGGTCGCAAAGGGGGTTTGCGGCGGGGTGCTTACATATGTAAAAAACAGGCCGAGGTTGCCAAGCCCATTAGAAACCATTTTATCGGGCATCAGGTATGACCACTTCTGACCCAGCCGAAGCGAAAACCCCTAAGTGGTTAATCCTGTTATGTTTAGTCATCTTTATAGGTTCTGCGGCGTTTGGCGGCTATGCCTTGGCGAAGTCGGCCGAGGAGAAAGCCAGCCGGAAGTCCGCTGATCCTTTTGCCGACCGGAGCTTGTTTGGGCGCTGAGGCCGAGGTCGTGCGGGGTAGGGTAAGTCCGGTAGTAGGGTTTTTACCCTAGGGGGTTCGGGGGTTGACACTCTTAGGCCTGAAATAGATACCTTAACCCCTATTTTAACCCTACCCCGACCCCACACCATGCGGATTTCTAAGTCTCTGTTGGTGGCCGCCGCTATGCTTGCTTCCGCAGGCATTGCCCAGGCCCAGCAAAATGTGACCCAGGCCACCTGGATCGGCTCGGCCGGAGACGGCGGCACGGGGATTTGGGACAAATGGAGCACGGCCCCGACCGCGCACAACTACTGGCGGTCCACCAACTTGACGCCGCAGGTCTTGGTGTCGGGTGCACGCCTGACGAATGCCGCGAACTTGTTGTTCACCTACACGGGACCAGCCCTCGCCGCCGGCGCCACGAATGATATCCTGATCGATTCGAACATCATCTCGAGCCAGTCCCAAACGCTCCGCTTCCAGTCGTCCGGGTACCGTTTGCTCCCGGGTGCCTTTGCTTCGGGCATTCAGCCGACCACCAACAACTTCCAAGACATCGACCTGGCGCGTACGCTGGTCAATGCCCCGTACACCTCGGCTCCGAACGGCACCCTGCAGATTGGCGACGTCACCTTCACCGTGGCCGGGATTGTCGGCCCCGTTGCCGCACAGCCCTTCCTGACGCTGCGCAACCCGACGAGCTTCGGCGGTGCGATCACCGCGGTGAACGCGAACACCACGATTAACCTAGAGAGCTTCGTCGCTTCCACCATTTCGGGCACCTTCAAGGGCAACGGTAATATCGCCAAGACCGGTGGTGCCGTCCTGCAGTACCAGGGCTACACGGGCCGCATGTTTAGCTACGGTACCGACACGCGTCCGTACTCTTACGTTCAGACGCTTCTCGGGCCAGCGATGAGCTATTCGCGCACCAACCCCGCGACTTACGGCATTCGCCCGCGCGATTTGGCACCGACCTTGCTCGTCAACGATGGTGGCAACAACGATCGTCTCGCTGGCCTCCAAGGCCAGATGCGCGTGGACGGCGGCCTGCTCATGGTGAGCGGTCACCTCAACATGTGGCACGACTTTGGCACGACCGTGGATGGCAATATCCTCGCCGCGACCGAAGTCCCGACGCTCATCGCCAACATCGCCCCCGGCGCCGCTTCTTCCACCCTTAATTACAACCTCGCTAAGCGCATGACCGGGGTTTCCTCGGTGGTGCTCAATGGCTCGGCGGAAATCAGCTTCACCAACACCCCGGTGAATGTCGGCACGGGCACCAGCGCCCTACGTCTCAACTTCCTCCACAACCTCAAGGCCGGCGACAACAACGATCAGTTCCAGACGACCGTCACGACCGGTCCCGACGACAACTACCGTCTCGGTATTCACATCGACCAGGGCTTCGATGGCTCCGTCGGCATCCTCGCGGGTTCCGGCAAGGTCATCAAGACCGGTGCTGGCTCGTTGACCGTCCTTAACGACTCCCGCATGACCGGTGACTTCATCGCCGGCGGCGGCCGTACGGTCTTGGCGAGCGCCACGGGGCTCACCTTTGCCAACAGCAGTTCTTTCAATATCGCCGGCACGCAGGACACGAGCGACTCCAACGCCGCGACCACGACCGAAGGTAGCAAAGGGTTATCGCGCCGCGGCGCAGATATCCGTTACCAGGAAACGCCCTCCAACCCGACCGGCGCTGATCCCCACGTGGACTATCGCCCGGCCTTGTTCCCTGACACTGGTACCGTGACCATCACGACCAACGGGGCTAACCAGTATACCGGCGTCTCGCGCACGGGCGCGGAAGTCGTCCTCATCGGCGATCAAACGGTCCGCAATTTCCAAGCGGATTTCGCGCTCAAGTCTAAGGGCTCGACCAATTACGGCTCGGCCACCACGGGCGAAGTTTTCACTGCCGTGGATGCGGTGCGAACGGCGGCCGACGTGAATAATAAAGGTGAGCTCGTCATCGCGGGCACGGGCACAGGCTCGACCCTTTACCTCAACGGCAATACCCTGACGATTAATCAGGACGCCACCGGCCGCGATGGTTATTACAACGGCAGTATCTTTGGCGCGGACCTCACCACGGGCGTCGCCGGCGGCCGGATCATCAAGACCGGCGGCGGCACGCTCGTCTTCCTCCTGGAGAACGGCTCTTACGACTACACCGAAATCCAAGGCGGTACGTTCATCGCGAACGTGCAGGGCCTCGGTCAGAAGGACGTCTTCATCGGTAATGGTGGTACCTTTGCCATCTTGCAGAACAACGCGGGCACCCTGTCGGCGAACCTTTCGGGTTCGGCCGGCTCCACCCTGAAACTCTTGGCTTCGGCGATGATTGATAACGGCAGTGGCGCCAAGATTGAGGTCAACCCGGGCCGCGATCCAGGCCAAGTCGACATCATCAATGGCCAGGCCAACTTCTACGGCAACATCGTCGTTAATGATGGCGTCAACTTGTCCTTCTCGGGCGGTGCGAACAACACGTTCATCAACGCCAGCTCGATCACCCTCGACTCCGGTAACGCGCGCGAAACGGTCCTGAAGTTCGGTGACACCAATCAGCTCATCCGCAATCTCAGCGGCGACCTCCTCTCCCGTGTTGAACTCGGCCGCGGCGACATCACGCTCGAGCAGAACAGTTCCAGCGCTAACTTCCAGGGCTCGATCACCGGCGTTGGTAGCTTGATCAAACAAGGCACGGCCAGCTTCACGCTCGTCGGTACGACGACCGCCGGTGCGATCAAGGACTCTTACTACGGTGCAACGATTGTGCGCCCAGGCGGTGCGCTCATTGCGGGCTCCGCCAACGCGACGCCCAATACCTCCGCCCTCGTGCTCGTGGGGGCAGGCACGTTCAACACCGCCGGCCTCAACCAGACCTTCGGTGGCCTCTTCGGCTCGGCGGCTTCGACGCTGAATATCGGTACCGCGACGGTGACCGTCGGATACACGCCAGCCCGGGCCGCCTTAATGGCCTTGGATCTCGCGGGTGCGAACCCCTTACTCGCCGATTACCTCGGGACCACGGACCAGGTTAACCCCGTACTCAACGCGGTCAGCTTTACGGCCACTGGTGGTGCCCTGAATGCCACAACTATCACGACTGCCTCCACGGCCGGCCTCGCTGTCGGTCAAGTGCTCACGGGCACGGGCATTCAGCCGGGCACCCTCATCACGGGCATCGGTGCTGGCACCGTTAATATCAGTAAGCCGCTGACGGCCGCTGCGGCGGGCGCGATTGCCGCGACCACGACCGTGACCTTTACCCCGACCTCGGGTCTAGCGGGTGCGTCGCAGTTGACGGCGACCTCCTCGGCCGGCCTCGGCGTGGGGCAAATCATGGTGGGTACGGGCATCGCTGATGGCTCCTACATCACGGAAATCGTCGCGAACACCAGCTTCACGGTTAGCGCCGGCGCTTCGGGCACGACGACGCTTAAGACCGTCTCTTCGGCTGGCTTGGCCGTGGGCCAGACCATCGCGGGTACGGGCATTGCGTTGAACAGCAAGATTACCTCGATTACCCCGAACACCACGTTCTTCGCTACCGGCGGCACCTTGGGTACGCGCACCATTACCACGACCTCGACGACCGGGCTCTTTGTGGGGCAGACGCTGGTTGGCACGGGTATTCCCGTGGGCGCCACCATCACGGCGGTTACCCCGACGTCCATCACGATCTCCGCTTCGCTCACCGCTAAGGCTTCGGGCACCGTCACCGTCGGCGCCTTGGTCGGCCTCAGCAACGCCTTGACCGCGACGGCTTCGGGTACGGCGACGGTCAGTGCGCTGATTTCCCTGAACAACCCGCTCACGGCGACCCTCGCCGCGGTGCCAGTCAACGCCGGCGCCGTTCGCACCATCGACGTCTCGTCGCTCGGCCTCAACGCTGCCGAACTGAATACCCTCTACGCCGGCTCGACCACGATGTCGCAGCTGACGCGCCGCTACCTCTCGACGGTGGCCGTCGGCATGAATGTCGGCAGCTACGTGGCCCCGACCACGGACATCTCGTTCGCCAACTCCTTGTCCTTCGATGGGCAGTTGGTCGGCACGGGGACTTTCGTGAAATCTGGCACGGAGACCCTCTTCTTGCGCGGCCTCAGCACTGGCTTCACGGGCCAGGTCTTGGTCACCGGTGGCACGCTCGACATTTCCTTTGTTGGCGCCGTCAACAACCTCAGCAACGCGGCGGCCATCACGGTCAATGCGGGTGGCAACCTCGCGGTCACGGTCGACGACGTCTATGTCGCGGGCCCAAGCGCCGTAAAGCGCACACTGACCACGCCGGTTCTCGGCACCGGTAACTTCGTCAAGAATGGCGTCGGTTACCTCATCCTGAATCCGACCCTCGCCGCCGGCCAGGTCCCTTATTCCGGCACGACCATCGTCAATAATGGTTGGCTCGAAATGAACGCGCTCTCGACCAATGGGGCCGCCGTCATCAATTCCTTCAACGGCACCGCGGCGCACCTAGTGCTCAATGCGGCCAACGATGTCACCTACTCGGGTCTGGTGTCTGGGACGGGTGAACTCGTCATCCAAGCGGCGGCCGGCAAGACGCTGACCGCTGGCGGTTCGCTGACTCACACCGGCGGCACCAATGTCCTCACCGGTACGCTCCTCGCCCAGAACGGCTGGGCGGGTGCCACCACGGGTAATATTTCCGTCGCCGCGGGCGCAAAGGCTCGTCTCAACGTCGCGACCAACCTCGCTGCCACGGGCGTCTTTATCGGCGCTGGCACCATCATCAAGGAAGGCTCGGCATCCCTGACCCTGGGTACGGCGACGACGGCTTTCGGCGGCACCTACCAGTCTAACGCTGGCACGACAATCTTGGCTTCCGCCAACCTCTTCGGTGGCGCCAATCCCACGGATTTGATTGCAGCCATTGACCTGCGCGGCAATTCGATCCTCGACCTCACGGCTGCGCAGACCTTCCGCAACCTCTCGGGTGAAGCGACGACCCAAATCGCCTATGGCGCCAACGGCGTCCTCATCACCCTGCCGATTGACAGCGGTGCAACGAACAGCTTCGCCGGACGCTTCACGCGTGCGGTGGGCGTGACCGACGCCACCATCCTTAAGACCGGCGCGGGCACGTTGGACCTTTCCCCAACGGGCGGCGATAACCAGCTGACTTTAATTGGAGTAGCCGAAGGTCGCTTGGTCGGTACGGACGCGGGCTACCGCGGCGCTGACATCCAAGTTGGCGCAGGGGCCGAAGTCGCTTTCAACGCCCCGACCGCTGGGGTCGTGGCTACCTTTAATAACAACATTTCCGGCTTCGGCGGTGCCGCTGGTACGGGCACGGTTGTCAAGGTTGGTGCGGGCGAGGCCCTCCTCGGCTCCGTCAACCTCAACGCCAATACCCCGGACTTCAAGGTCGAGCAGGGAATCCTGACCTTGACCGATAGCCGCGCTGGTAGCGGTCTTCCGATGCTGACGGCTAACGTTTCCGACGGTGCCACCTTCCGCGTCAAGCTTGCGAACGCTCGCACCCTCGGTTCCGAAATCACCGGAACAGGTATCCTTGACCTGCAGGCCTCGTCGGCGGGCGTTAAGCTCGTCACCGTCACCTCGCAGCCGTCGGTCACCACGACCAACATCGGTAACAACGTCCGTCTCGATGTTTCTGGTATCAACGCGATCACTGGCATCACGGCGGACACGGGTTCGTTCCTGCAGATTGGCGCCCTCGGCGCAGGTCGCACGCTGACCCTCACGCAGGCCACGGATGGTGTCTTTAACGGCACAATCGAAGGCACGGCAAACTTCACCGTGAAGGGCGCTGGTCTCTTCCGCTACGCCAATAGCCTCCAGGCGACGACGGTCGGGACGGTCACCGTCGATGGCGGTTTCCTCGGCGTGAACGTCGACAACACCAAGGCAATCACGTTGGCCACGGCGACGACCGGCACGACGAAGTTGGGCGTGTACGTCGCTCCCGCCGGCAATTCTATCTACAACGGTACCCTAACCGGCGCCGCTGGCGCGGCGCAGATGGTCAAGCTGGGTGCCGGCACCCTCAACCTGACGAGCGGCGTGACGTCTTCCCTGAAGGATGACCTGTTCGCTTCTTACGATGTACGCGAAGGCACCCTGGCCACCACCTTGGTAGCGGATCCGCTCAACCCGACCGGCCCCGGCCTCATCCTCCCGAATTCCCTGAACGTCGGCCGTGCGGTCACGCTCTCCGGCGGCACCTTGGCGCTGACGGTTGGCGCGACGGGCGGTACCTTACTGTCGGGCGCTGGTTCGACCAATACGGGCAACCTGAATATCACCACCGCCAATGTCGGCGACGCCTCGCTCTTGAACGTCCTCGGCAATGTCTCCGGTAACGTGAGCGTCGCGGGTGGCACGGTGCTTAAGTTGGGCTCGTCGGGGGCCACCTTGTTGACGATCGCGGGCGACCTCGGCGTCTCCGCCGGTTCTAAGTTGACGGGCTCGGCGAATGTCGGCGGCAACCTCACGGTCGCGGCTGGTTCGACGCTCGCCCCCGGTTACTCTCCGGGCACGTTTAACGTCACGGGCAACTTCACGCTCGCCGGCACGGCGAACATGGAAGTCTCGGGCAATTCCCTCGGCGGTCTCAAGAACGACTCCGTCACCTTCTCCGGCACGGCCGATCTCTCGGGCGGCAGCGTCCTCGTCCAGCGCTGGAACGACGGCACGCTCCCGGCGGTGGCGCCAGCCTTTGGCCAGCGCTTCGTCCTCTTCAAGGGTACCGCGACGCCTGCGGTGGGCGCCAACCTCGTCTCCACTTACTTTACCGGCACGATGCCGGCCAGCGTCACGACCGATGACAGCACCGGTCGTTACTTGGTCGTCGCGCCGGCCGCCGTCGATGCGGGCGCCGTCGCTTCAGGTTACGATGGCCTGATCCACAATGCGGACGGCCTCGTCCATAAGGCGAACGAGGCAGCGGTCTATGCGGTGCGTGACCAAAGCGCTTACGCGGTTGCGGGCCTCGATGCGGGCATCGTTTCCTACGTCCAGGCGGCGACGAAGGTGGCTGCTGGGACGGTCTATGTTCCCGGTGCCATTAACAACGCTGGCTCCGTGGCCACCCTCGATCCTTTGGGCGCGCGCTTGATGATCATGACCGACGCACAGTTGACGCCGGCCTTGCTCAGCCTCCAGCCCGCTGCCTTGGCCGCGATTCCGGCTTCGTTGGCCCTCGGGCAGCGTGCCGAGTCGGGTGCCTTGCTGCGTCGCCTCGAGATGCGTCGCTACGACCGCGCCGGTTATAGCGTCTATTATAATGAAGGCTTCGCCCTCGCGACCTCTTCGAGCTTCAAGGGTGGTTCCGGTTCCGGCGCCACGCCCTTCGACTCGACCGTCACGGGTGCCATGGGCGGCCTAATTAAGGACCTCAATCCGTGGTCGGTCGCGGGCTTCTCCGCCGGCTACACCAAGAGCAAGTCCGACCTCACGGCTGGGGGCGCTTCGGCTGGCTCAGTCAGCGGCAACGCTTACCGCCTCACGGGCTTCTTCTCTTCGATGCTCGGCGACAAGAAGGACTCGGTCTTCGTCGATGCCGGCGTTTCGGTCGGCACTTCGACCAACAAGTCTTCGCGAACGACCTTCCTCGGCACGGAAACCGCTAGCCCGAAGGCCAACTCCTACGGGGCATTTGCTCGCTTCGGTGCAGGTTACGCGACGAAGGCCGGCGTCAGCTTTTCGCCTTATGTCGGCCTCGACATGGCGAAGGTCAGCGGGAGCGCCTTCGATGAAGCCGGGGACGCCACCAAGCTGAAGGTAAGTTCCTACTCCTACACGTCGGCTCGGGCCACCGTCGGCACGGGCATGAGCTGGCTCAGCGTTGGCGATGGTGAGACCCTCAAGTTCTCCATCGACTTCGAAGCCTTCTCCGAACTCGGCGGCGGTAAGTCGACCGACATCTCCGCGAGCCTGGGTGGCATCGAATTCACTTCTTCCGCCAATGTCTCGGCGGGTAGCGGTTTCCGAGTCGCCCCGTCGTTCACCTACGGACCAAACCCAGATTCGGCGTACTACCTGACGCTCTCGCTGGAAAAGGCCGGGGCTACGCAGACCACCGGCTTCGAAATCGGCTACCGCCGTCGCTTCTAATTCCTCTCCTGACCCACTCGCATCGCGCCTCGCCATGAAACTCTCCCGTAAGTTCCTCGTCCTCGCCTCGGCCGCCCTCGTGGCTGGCCTGCCATCAGCGCAAGCGGACGTCACCGTTAATTATTCTTCCGGTTCGCCGACCGCCCTCACGGGGACGGCGCTCACCGCGACGAACCTCGGCGCCCCGGGCCTACTCGCGCAGCCGACGGCCATTCAGCAAGGGCTGAAGACGGTCACCTCGCTCAATGTCGGCGCCGGGACGACCCTGACGATCAACCAGCTCGTCGACGCGACGACGACCACCAAGTTCTTAAGCGCCAATAACGCGGCGCTCATCGACCCGCCGGTGGGCAACTTCTCGACGTTGCCCGTCTTGGTGAAGACCGGTGGTGCTACGTTGCAGTACGACGCTTTCGCCAGTTTCGATTACCTCGGTAACAACACCTTCAAGATTGCCCCGCCGGCGGCCCCAGTGTTGCCGAACGACTTGCGTGCTCAGGGTGCTTTCTCTGGCCTGGTCATCGTCAATCAAGGCACCTTGCAGGTCTCCGGTTACCTTAACCAGTGGGCTAATTACGGCGTGGCCAATCCGGCCAACTTCACCGCCCGCATGGAAGGCGCGGGCGCCGTCATCCTCCAGGGCTCGGCGACGCTGAGTTTCCAGGGGACGGCCTATAACGTCGTCGGTGTTGGCCCATCTTTGGGCGACAATCAGCTCTCCAATCCCTCGAGCCCGCTGCTCTTCCGTCTCAATTACGTCCATAACCTCTATTCCGGCACGCAGGCCAACTTCCTCGCCGGCAACGATGGCACAGATGTGAACACGGTCCTAGATGTGGGTAAGGACGCTGATTACATCGCCAATATCCACATCGACGACGGTGTCGTTGGTTCGGTCGGCCGCATCGATGGTGCGGGCCGCGTCTACAAGACGGGTTCGGGCTCCTTCACTATTCTTAACACCAGCCGCGTCACGGGCGACGTGTTCGTCGGTGGCGGTGACCTCGTCCTTTCCGACCCGAACAACCTGGCGCTTCGCCTCGCCAACTCGGTCAACCTCATCGGCTCGGATGGCTTCCATACGGGTCTCGCCCGTGCCGACGCCGCTAATGACTCCGGCGGCACGACGGAGTGGCGCCCCGGTTACCTGCCGGGCCGTTCCGCCCCACAGCTCAGCATCACTACGAACCAGTCGATTCGCAACTTCCAGTCCCTCTGGGGCGAAGTCGCCACGAACATGTGGATCGCGGGCACGGGTGCTGGCACGGTCGTGGATATCGCCTCGGGCACGTCGTTGACGATCCTGCAAGACGCCAACCGCGACGGTTACTTCACGGGCAGCATCAACGGCGGCCTTGGTCGACTGGTTAAGGAAGGTGTGGGCTCGTTGGCCTTGATGGGCCAAAGCTCCTCGGTCGGTGAAATCGCCATCAACGGGGGCAAGATTATCGCTAACGTCCAGAGCTTGGGTTATGGCCGCGTCGTCATCGGCGCGGGCGGCACGCTCAGCATCGTTCAGAATAATGCGGGCACGCTCCGTGCCCAGATCAACGGCGCCGCTGGGTCGACCCTCACGGTTACCCCGCAGGACCTCATCGTTAGCACGGTCTCGGCCGGCGCGAACGCCAACAGCATCCCCCCGAACGTCGGCAACGGCCAGCTCGGCGTGATCGACATTTATAACCAGCAACAGGACTTCTACGGGCAGGTCATCGTCAAGGACGGTATCACGTTGGCCTTCTCCTATGGCAAGGATGACACCTTCATCCACGCTTCGAATATCGTGCTCAACTCTGGCACGAGCGGTCGCGAGACCACGATTCGCTTCAATGACACGACCCAGACGGTCAATAACCTCTCGGGCGATGCCAATACGCGCATCGAACTCGGTCGCGGTTCCGTCACGATTAACCAGACGGCCAACACGACCTATGCGGGCAAGGTCACCGGCGCTGGCAATCTCCTTAAGGGCGGTAACAGTAGCATGACCCTGTCGGGCCTCAGCAGCTACTACGGCGCCACCGTCATCAAGGCGGGCTCCCTGGCCTCCACCGCGGCGGATGGCATTATCAATAGCTCGGGCCTGGTTCTGTTGAACGGCACGACCTTCACCGCGGCCGCGAACCAGACGGTCGGCGCGCTCTTCGGCCAAGCCGGCTCGGTGGTCTCTTTGCAGAACGGTGCCACGTTGACCGTCGGTAAGACGACGGCCCAAGTGACCCAGCTGAATAATGCCTTGGCGAGCTTCACGGGCGTTTCGCCGGACGCTAACCCGGCTTACTTCCTCCAGACGGACCTCGGCGCGGCCGCCGTCGCGGGGATGTCCCAGGCCAACACCATCGGCTTCCTGCGCACCGCGATGGGCGAGCCGACGAGCTTCACGCCGGTTGTCGGCTCAGGCACCACCCTCATCGTTAAGAATACCTTCGGCCTCACGGTCGGCCAGGCCGTCACCGGCGCCGGCATCAGTGCCGCTACCACCATCTCCGCGGTCTTGGCCGCGCCTTCCGCCCAAGCCGCGCAGACCGCGGCGGGTACGGTCATTCCGCTGGCGAACACCACCGGTTTCCTTGTCGGCATGCCGGTCTCCGGCACGGG
Organism: uncultured Opitutia bacterium; assembly: GCA_903925205.1. Lineage (GTDB taxonomy): Bacteria > Verrucomicrobiota > Verrucomicrobiia > Opitutales > UBA953 > UBA953. The sequence continues at coordinate 38,027 of CAIYEN010000156.1, forward strand.
CATTCCTGCCGGTACCACGATTACCAGCGTGGGCGCTGGCTCCATCACGCTGAGCACGGCGACTTCGGTCGCCGCCACGGGCATGATCAGCGGTACTGCCGCGGTCACGTTAAGCAATGCCCTGACGGGCTCCGCCGCGGGCGCCTATGCGTTGGCCCCCGTCACAACCGATGCGCAGGTCCTCGGTTTCCGTGGTGTCATCACCGGTAACGGTGGTCTCACCAAGGTCGGCAACCAGACTTTGGTCTTGTTGACTCCCAGCACCTACACCGGCGCCACCAACGTCAACGGCGGCACCCTGCAGATTGACCATAACTCGCTGACCAACACGTCGGGTATCAATGTCGGCGTCGCGGGTAACTTGTCGGTCAACGTCACGAGCGGCTCCGCCACTTTCACCCGTCAGCTCAGCGGTTCTGGGTCGTTGACCAAGGTGGGCGCTGGTACGCTCGTCATCAACACCTCCACGGGCTGGGTGAGCGGTGCGATCAACATCCGCGCCGGCCTCCTGGAGTTCAACCCAGGCACCTTGTCGGCCATTACCGGCGGCATCTTGAACGTCGACCGCGGTGGTTCCTTCCTCATCAACACCCCGACCGACCTCGCATGGACTGGGAGCCTGACTGGTTCCGGCACGGTGACCAAGATCGGTGCGGGCACGCTGACCGTCATTGGCGGCGTTAACATGGCCGACCCAGTTCTCGGTGCAGGTCTCCTCGATGTGCAAGTGGGCAAGGTCTATGGCTCGAATCTTCCGTCCGCCTTCGGTCCGCCGGCGGCTTTTGGGGTGGTGCAGCTCGCCGCCGGCACCACCTACCGCGACACCGTTGCCAGCACGACGGCCTCGCAGACGGCCCTCAGTTCTTTGCTCAACGTCGGCAGCACCGTCGGCTTCGCGGTCGGCCAGACCGTGAGCGGCACGGGTATCCAGCCGGGCTCCAAGGTCGTTTCGTTGACCGAAAACTCCATCACCCTCAGCGCGGTGACCACGGCCCTGGCCGCCGGTACGGTGAAGGTCGAAGAGTCCTTCGGGGCTTGGCTCTTCCAGGCGGGTACGCAGACGGTCGCTGGCGCTACCGTTGGCGTCACGTCCACCGCCGGCCTGCAGGTCGGCATGCGTGCCTTCGATAACAGTGTCACTGGTTATGCTGGCCTGCTCGGCACCATCGTCGCCCTCGACGATGTCGCCTCGACCATTACCTTGAGCGCGCCGACCGCGGCCGCCTTGAACGGTCCGTTGGCCTTCCAGCTGGGTGATGTCCGTGGTGCTGGTAAGTTTGAGAAAGCCGGCAATGGCACGCTCACCTTGAATGTCCCGCTGTCGCTTACCGGTTCGGTAGAGGTCCTTGGTGGCACCTTGGTCGTGAACACGGAATCGGCTTTCCATAATGCCTCCGCCATCTCCCTCGGTGCCGGCGCGACGCTGGATGTCTCGGGCTTCGACCAGGACTTGGCCAACGTCACGAGCGATGCGGCTTCCACGCTGATTGGTGCGGGTTCGACGCTGACCTTGAAGGCTTCGGCGGGTGCGACCACCACCTACAGCGGACGCATCACCGGGGCCCCGGACATCGTCTTCAATGAAGTCCGTCCGTCGGGTAGCACGGCTGCCCTCGGCACGCTGAACCTCCTCCGCCCCGCCGCTTCGGCGAACGCGATTAACTCCATCGACGTCCAGTCGGGTAGCCTTATCGGCACGATCGCGGGCTTCGGTGGTGCGACCCTGAACGTCGCCGCGGGTGCTAAGATTGGTTTTAACAATGACGACGTCGCCGTGGCGGAAACCTTCACGGGTCCGGTGACGGGTGCCGGCACCATCTTGAAGACCGGCGCTGGCCAGATCACCCTATCCAATGGCGGCACCACGGCTTCCGCTTACGAAGTCTTGGGCGGTAAACTCACGGTCCTGGACACGCGTGCCAATGGGGTCGCCAGTGCCGCGATTGACCTAATCAACGCGACGATCGCAGCCGGTTCGACGCTGGAAGTTCGTTTGGCTGGCTTCCGTGAACGTAACCTTGGCGCCCAGATTTTGGGCCTTAGCCCAACCTCGCAGGGCACGTTGCAGATTACCAACACGACCAACAATAACTCCAATGTCTACCTGACGTCTGCCGCCTCGTTGGCCGCGGTCACGTTGGGTGATAAGGTCACCTTGCACCAGAACAGCCAGAGCTCCATCGCGGGGGTCAATGGTTCGTCGGGGGCAGAGTTAAACTTCAACACCGGCGGTGCCGTCACCATCAATCAAGCGATTGATACCAGCTTCGTTGGCACGGTCGCCGGCGTGGCTTCGCAGTTAACCATTGTCGGTCCGGGTCGTGCGGGCTTCACGAACGCTGCCCTCTCTACGCAGCTCGGCGCCAACATCACTTTGGCGGTAGGTTCGGGTGCGACCGCGGGTAACCTGGAGATTGATTCACGCTTCAACAACGCGTCACCGATCACGCTCAACGCGGGATCCTTGGCCGTCAATGTGGCTGCGGGTTCACCAGCGACCTTTAATACGACGCTCTCGGGCGCGGCTAATGCCGTCAAGTTCGTGAAGACCGGTTTGGGCACGCTGAACGCCAACCTCGGCGTTGTCGCTGACCCGATCTTCTCGGCCTACGAGATTGAGGCGGGCACGCTCTTGGTCACGCCGGTCGCCAACCAGATTCTCGGTGGCCGGAGCGTTTCGCTCAAGGGGGGTAGCCTCTCCATCCAGCAAGATGCCTCCGCGCCGACCATGGGCACCGCGGGCTTCACCACCAGCAGCAGCGCGGGCATGTTGAATGTCCTCGGCGCGGCGAGCGGCCCCACGGGCATCTTGACCATCACTGGTTCCTTCGCGGGCGGCCTTAGCCTACAGTCGGGTGCTAATGTCGTCCTCGGTACGACCGGTGCCAACGCCATCGCCGTCACGGGCGGTGTGACCGTCAGCGCGGGCAGCACCTTGGGTGGCCAAGCCATCATTGGCACCACGGGTACTAATGCGAACTTCGTCAATAACGGCACCGTCGCTCCAGGCTACTCGCCTGGTGTCGTCACGGTGAACGGCAATGTGACCAACACGGGTGCGTTCATCATGGAGTTGTCGGCCACGGCGGCCAATGGCACCTATAATGACCAAGTACTCTTCACGGGTACGGCCGACCTCAATAATGGCGGCACCGGCTCGATTACCCTGAAGCAGTTCGGCGCCGCCGCCCCGGCCTTTGGCCAGCGCTTCGTCCTCTTCAAGGATACGGTCGGTGCCAATGCGTCCAGCTTCACTTCGGTGATCCCTGCATTGCAGATCACCTCGCAGGGCATCAGTCCGTTCCGCTACGTCCTCTCTTATCCGACGGATGCGAGCGGTCAGGCGGGCGAACTCGCTGTCTACGTCGTCCGCGCTCCGGCCGATTACAACGCCTTCAAGGCGCCCACCTCGCTCTTGGCTTCGGTGAAGTCCATCACCCAAGTGGACTCGGTCCTCGTGAATAACGGTGCCGACACCCTGCTGGGGACGGCGGATGACGTGTATCGTTCCACGCCGGCTGCTTCGTACAACCTCGTCGGCGGTGGCTTGGCCATCCTCAGCGACGCGGGTCTCCAGACTGCCCTCGACAATCTCACGCCGTATGGTGCCTCGGGTACCGTCACGGCCGCTGGCACGCTCTTCCAGCAGAACATCGACAACGCGTCGCGTCGCCTCGAGCTCCGTCGTTTTGACCGCGCTAGCCTGACGATTCTCTCCAACGAGTGGTACGTCGACACGATTGGCGGTAAGGCCACGGTTGGGGCCTCGGGTGAGTTGCAGAATAAGGCTACGACCTACGGCGTCACTGCTGGCTACACCACGCAGGTCGGCGTCGATGGCGTCGCCGGTTACGCCCTGACTGCTCAGCACTTCTCGCTCTCCAGCGATACCTCCACCCGCGCTTCGGGCAATGGCTTTGCTGCCAACGCCTACGTCGGCACGGTGGCGATGCGTGGCCAGCTCTCGCTCGACGCGGGCGTCTCGGTCTCGCACCTGTCCTCGTCGATCACCCGCGACTCGGTCATTGGTTCGGGCAACACGAACGCCTCTTCGCCGAGCGCTTTGACCTACGGCGTCTGGGGTCGTCTCGGCACCGTCATCGCAATGAAGTCTTCCGACACCTTCATCACACCGTTCATTGGCGTGCAGTATGCTTCGACCAAGTTGTCGAGCCTGGCGGAATCCGGCCAGGCCGACGCGATGTCCGTCACGTCCGGCTCGGTTTCGCAGTCCTCGGTCCGTGCCGGCGCTGGCCTTCACCATATGTGGGAAGAAGGCCGTGGTGATTGGCGCTACCGCCTGTCGCTGGACCTCGGCTACGTGAAGCAGTTCTCGGGTGAGTTCGGTGACTTCACGTCTTCGAACTCGACCGGCATCAACACGACTTACACCTCCAGCCTGCGCGTGAGCGCTGGTTCGGGGTTCTATGTGAGCCCGTCCTTGAACTTCGGTCCGGACGAGAATTCCACCTTCTCGATTGGTTTGTCCTACGAACAGGGTAACGGCAATTCGATCGGCGTGAACGCGGGCTACCGTAAGCGCTTCTAAGAAATCGGCCTAAAAACCTCAGAAACAGGGGGTGCGTCGTTGGGCGCACCCCTTTTTTTGTCCCTTGCCTAAAAACTTGACCAAGGGGTGCCGGTCCGTAAGTTCCGACTCTCCACCGGAAGCCCCCTTCGTCTAGCCCGGTCCAGGACACCTCGTTTTCACTGAGGTAACTGGGGTTCGAATCCCCAAGGGGGCGCCAAGGTGGAAGTCTTTAGCCGGCCGAGGTCTCAATGACCACGGTGCGGCCTTCTTTGCGGGAAGTTTCCGCGGCAAAGGCCATGCGGTGGCTTTGTATCGAAACCTCGAGTGAGGTGCGCATCGCGGCGGCGTCGGCTCCCGTCAGCTCGGCATGGAGCGTGGCCATCAGGCCGGCGTCCCCCCCGCCGTGCCCGGCGTACCCGCCCGTGGGGGTCTCCACCGTGATTTTTTCCGCGGTCTGGTTCCAGCCGTGCGGGGTGAAGACCAAGTCGCAGCCCAGGTGTTTTTTGACGAAAGCCCCGCCGCGCAAGACGCCTTTCGTGCCGAAGATCTCCAGTTGGCGGCCATCGTCGAAGGCGGTCATGGTGAAGGTCGCGGTTACCTCGCCGGTAAATTTCAGCGCGAGGACTTGGTGGTCGACGACGTCGTTGTCGCACCGGAAAGCGCAGCGCCCCCATGGACTCGTCCGGAGCCAGGTAATAATCTCCGCGTCCGTGGCTTCCTTGGCGCGGTCATAGACCATGCCCAGCCAGCGGCGGCCTTCGGGTTGCGCGTAACGGTGCGCGTCATAGGGGCATTGGCTCGCCGCCGGACAGCCATCGGTGCAGCGTGCCGGTGCGCCCGCGGGGGCTTGGGCGGCGGTGAATTGCGACAGGGCCCCATGCGAGGAAACCGCTAAACACGGCCGGTTAATGAGCCAGGCCAAGAGATCCATGTCGTGGCAGCTCTTGGCTAAGATCATGGGCGAAGACTTACCTTCGACGGACCAATGCCCGCGGACGAAGGAGTGGGCCTGGTGCCAGGGCTGGACGCCTTCAATGAAGTTGGCCGTCACGATTTCGCCGACGACGCCGCTCCGGAGCAGGCTTTCGACCTTGGCATAAAAGGGGGTATACCGAAGGACATGGCAGACCACGACGCGGCGACCGAGGCGCCGGGCGGCGGCTTGGACGGCGAGGACATCTTCGAGCCGATGAGCGACCGGCTTTTCCAGGAGCAGGTCGCAGCCGAGTTCCATGGCCCGGATGGCGTGCTCCCGATGCTGCGCATCTTGGGTGCCGACAATAACGACGTCCGCCGGCTTGCCGGCCGCGAACATGGCTTCGGCCGAAGCGTAGCCCTTGAAGTCGGTCGGACGGTCGGATTTGCCCCGGATGAACTCGACGCGGCCTTCGACGGGGTCCGCCCCGGCGACGAGCGCGAAGCGGTCGGGCATCTCGGAGGCAATGCCCGCGTAGGTCCGGGCACGGGATCCACAACCACAGAAGGCCAGGGTAAGTCGACGCATGGGAGGCAGGCACAATTAGGCCGAGGCCTTCCGGGAGGCAAGGTCGGGCAGGGGAGGGGCCATAGGTGCTTTAACTCATTCTGGCAAAAAGCCCTTGCGTATGTTCAAAAAATATTGAAACATCATCCCAGTCCTTCGCTCGGTCTCATGACACCCCCTGCCGCCAAGCTAACCGCCCGTCGAAAGAGCCGGCCTTCTTTTGCGCCCCTGAGTGCGCATGAGGCCGAATTAGCGGAGTTTTTCGTGAGAATGGCAGGTATTTTAGGCGTCCCGCGTTCGGTGGCGGAGATCTATTCGCTCCTCTACGCCTCCCCGGAAGCGGTGGATTTTGACCAGATTCAAGGTCGGCTTGGAATGAGCAAAGGCTCTGTCAGTCAAGGACTTAAGTTCCTCAGAGACCATGGCATGGTTCTCTCGGTTAAGGCCCCAGGTTCTCGTCGGGAGCGTTGGCAACCGACCCCGTCCTTGGCCGCCTCGCTGGTCACGCTCCTCCGCAGTCAGGTTTTGCCAGCCTTAGAGCAATCGAGCCCTCGCCTCGACCGTATCCTCCAAGGTGCCCAGGGCAGTCAAGCCTCCCCCGAGGTCATCGAACGGCTCACCCGGCTTCGCCGCTGGAACGCCCGCGCCCTCGAGCTTTTCCCTTTGATGCTCCCTCCCCCGAGGGAGTCTTAAAGTTTTTGGCCGTTCACGCGGCTGACAGTCGACTCCTCCCCCACGTGCGGCGACCAACGCCTCCACGTGCGGTAGCCTACCCGGGTGGGTCCAATAGCCAGTAGCTGTTAGCGGGTAAAAATCCACCGATAAGCATTTCCCTGCCTCGTATCCCAGCCCCGCCTGGCGGCAACTTCCCATTCGCTTACCGCCAACCGCTCACCGCTTAACCCTTTCGTCACCCCATGCGTATTGCTATCACCAGCGGCTACTTCGACCCCATGCACCGCGGGCACCTCGAGTTACTAGAACTATCGCGCGCTCAAGGCGATGCGC
>CAIYEN010000157.1 GCA_903925205.1 uncultured Opitutia bacterium
CGCCGTATTGGGCCGCATGTCGCCATGGCCGCCGGTGGGGGAGAGCGCCTGGCCCGGGAAGAACAGTCGCGGCCCTTTGATCAGCCCGGTATCTAGTGTCCCGACCGAGAAGTTTCTAGCCAAATTTACCTGCCTATGATTCGCTGCCAACGACGGCAGGCGGGGCGGAGACATGGCGGGACGGGTAGCGGTAAGCATCGAGCTGACGGAAGCTGAGCGTGCCGCGTTGGCGTCGCGCCTGCGCCGCCGAAAGGTCGCCCGTGGCGATGCCATACGAGCCGAGATCGTGCTGCTGGCCGCGGACGGGGTCAGCAACATGGCGATCGCCGAGCGGCTTGGCATCACCCGCGTCACAGTGGCGACCTGGCGCGGCCGGTTCGCCGCGAGGCGCCTCGACGGCCTGCTTGATGCACCAAGGCCGGGCGCGCCACGCACCGTCAGCGACGAGAAGGTCGCCGAGGTTGTCACGGCAACGCTCGAGACGCTGCCGACCGGCCGGACCCACTGGAGCTCACGCTCGATGGCCAAGGCCGCGGGGCTGGCGCCGTCGACCGTGCAGCGCATCTGGCTGGCCTTCTCGCTGCAGCCGCATCGCAGCGAGACCTTCAAGCTGTCGACCGATCCATTGTTCGTCGAGAAGGTGCGCGACATCGTCGGCCTCTACCTCAGCCCGCCGGAACGCGCCCTGGTGCTCTGCGTCGACGAGAAGTCACAGATCCAGGCGCTCGACCGCACCCAACCGCTGCTGCCGCTGCGCCCCGGCCAGGTCGAGCGCCGCACGCACGATTACAAACGGCACGGCACGACCTCGCTCTTCGCGGCGCTCGACGTGAAGGCTGGGACCATCATCGGCAAATGCCTGCCGCGTCACCGCGCGCTGGAGTTCCGCCGCTTTCTCGACACCGTCGAGCAGAACGTGCCCAAGGACCTCGACATCCACGTCGTCATGGACAACGCATCCAGCCACAAGACCAAGTCGGTCCGCGACTGGTTCGCCAGGCGGCCCAACTGGCACGTGCACTACACGCCAACCTCGGCATCCTGGATCAATCAGGTCGAACGCTTCTTCGGGCTGCTGACCGACGATCAGATCAGGCGCGGCGCTCATCGCTCCACCGCAGAGTTGGAAGCGGCGATCACCGCCTACATCGATGCCCGCAACGCCGATCCTAAGCCATTCCGTTGGACCAAGACCGCCAACGACATCCTCGCCTCTATCGAGCGGTTCTGCCACCGCACCATCGCTGTCCAGAAACAGTGTGGCTAAAAACTTCTCGGTCGAGACACTAGCCCGGATTATTCACCAGGGTTGACGGGTATGGTGCAACCCATTGATCGGGGATAGAATGGTCGTGTCCCGGGTGGTGGTGTAGGAGCGACGGAGCCCGGGGCGCGTAGCGAAGCCCCAGGCGAAGCGTAGCGGAGCGCCCCGGGCGGCCACCGCGGTGATCCTTGGTAGGGTTTGGGTTGTTGAGACCTTCAACCTGAGACCAGGAGACCCCCACGATGACCGACGACACGATGGCCCTGCGCGGGCTTTTGGAGAAGTCCTCCGACGCTGAGCTGCTGCGCGAGATGATCGGCTTTGCCGCCGAGCGGCTGATGGCGCTGGAGGTGGCTGGCCTGACCGGCGCCGCCCCTGGCGAACGCAGTGAGAGCCGGATCAACCAGCGCAACGGCTACCGCGAGCGCGACTGGCAGACCCGGGCCGGCACCGTCGAGCTGCGCATCCCGAAACTGCGCAAGGGCAGCTACTTCCCAGCCTTCTTGGAGCCCCGGCGCACCGCCGAGAAGGCACTGACCGCGGTGATCCAGGAAGCCTACATCCAGGGCATCTCGACGCGGTCCGTGGACGACCTGGTCCGTGCCATGGGCATGGACGGCGTCAGCAAGAGCCAGGTCTCCCGCCTTTGCGCCGAGATCGACGACCGGGTGCAGGACTTCCTGACCCGCCCCATCGAAGGCGACTGGCCGTACCTTTGGCTCGACGCCACCTATGTGAAGGTGCGCGAAGCCGGCCGCATCGTGCCGGTCGCGGTGACCATCGCCGTCGGCGTCAACAGCGACGGTCGGCGCGAGGTGCTGGGCATGGCGATTGGCGCTTCCGAGGCCGAGACCTTCTGGCTCGACTTCCTGCGCTCGCTGACGCGCCGCGGCCTGCGTGGCGTCAAGCTGGTGATCTCCGACGCCCATGAGGGGCTGAAGGCCGCCGTGACCAAGGTGCTGCGGGCCACCTGGCAGC
>CAIYEN010000158.1 GCA_903925205.1 uncultured Opitutia bacterium
CACAAGCCCACTTACACCCCCCACGTCGACACGGGTGACTATGTCATCGTGATCAACGCCGACAAGGTGCGCCTCACCGGTTCGAAGGAAACGGACAAGACGTACATGTTCTACACCGGTTGGGTCGGTACCGCCTACCGTCGCACCGCCGCTGCGATGCGCGAGCGTCGCCCGGAGTTCCTCGTGACCCATGCCGTCAAGGGCATGCTCCCCAAGAACCGCCTCGCTAACGACATGCTCACCAAGCTGCGCGTCTTCGCCGGCGACAAGCATGAGCATGCCGCCTCGAACCCGGTCCCTTTCCCCGAGTTCAAGAAGGTCTAATCGCCTAATTTCTTTCTAAATGAGCGCCACCAAGTCCACCGCCATCACTGCCGTCGGCCGTCGCAAGACCGCCTCGGCTCGTATCCGTCTCACGACCGGTACCGGCACCATCTCCATCAACGGTAAGCCCCTCGAAGAGTACCTCTACACCGAGGCCCTCGTTAAGTCCGCCACCGCCCCGATCCGCACCGCGGGTCTCGAAGGTCAGGTCGACGTGACCGTCAATGTCATCGGTGGCGGCCCCAACGGCCAGGCCGGTGCCATCTCCCATGGTCTCGCTCGTGCGATCCAGAAGATGAACCCTGAGCTCCGCGCCCCCCTCAAGAAGGAAGGCCTGCTGACCCGCGATGGCCGTATGCGCGAACGTAAGAAGCCCGGTCGTCCTGGCGCCCGCAAGCGCTTCCAGTTCTCCAAGCGCTAAACCGCCCCGAGACAGGAAAACACCAGGCCCCGGACTCCGGGGCCTTTTTGTTGCCTAGTTTTCTGTGTCCAACCACCTAAACGTCGTCTAATCATCTGATAATACCGTTATGTCGCAGCCCCTGACCAAAGTCGGCATCGTCGGCGCCTCCGGGTACACCGGGGAAGAGCTCGTCCGCGTCCTTGCCCGCCACCCGCACGTCCAACTCGCCGCGGTCTGCTCCCGCACCTTGGCCGGCAAGGCCGTCGCCGACGAGATCCCGCGCCTGCGTGGCATCGTTGACGCGGGCTTGCTCTTCTCGGCGTCCTCGCCCGCCGATTGCGCGGCCTCCGACGTGGCGGTCTGGTTCTTGGCCTTGCCCCACGGTGTCGCCGCGGAATACGCCCAGCCGCTCATCGCCGCGGGTAAACGGGTCCTCGACCTTTCCGCTGATTTTCGCCTCCGCGACCTCGCCCTGTACAAGAAATACTACGGCCACGACCATCCCGCTCCGGCGCTCGCCGCCGCGGCCCGTTACGTCGTCCCCGAACTCCAGCTCGACGACGCGTGGAAGCAGGCCCAACTCATCGCCTGCCCCGGTTGCTACCCGACGAGCATCCAGGTGCCGCTGGTGCCGCTGCTGCGCGCTGGCCTCGTGCAGCCGGAGCCTGGCCGCCTCATTATTAATTCCTACAGTGGGGTCTCAGGCGCGGGCAAGAAGGCCGATGTCGGCTACCTCTTCTGCGAGCGTGACAGCTCCATCAAGGCTTACGGCATCCCTGGCCATCGTCACATCGCCGAGATTGAAGAACAGTTCGGCGTGGCTGCCGGTCAGCCGGTCGTCGTGCAGTTCAACCCGCACCTCGCGCCCATGCACCGCGGCATCGCCACGACCATTGTGGTGCCCGCCGCTGGCGTGACCGCCGCGCAGGTCGAAGCCGTCTGGCAGCAGGCCTACGCCGGCCGGCCGTTCGTTTCTGTACTGAAGTCGGGGGACTTCCCCGACACCGCCCACGTGGCCAATACCAACCGCGTAGCCATGTCGGTCGTCGCCGATGCGCGCACGGGTAACCTCATCATCACCTCGGTCATCGACAACCTCCTGAAGGGCGCGGGCGGCCAAGCCGTGCAGGCCTTGAATCTCCTCATGGGTTGGTCCGAGACCGCCGGCCTCCGCTAAACTTTCCATGTCCATCGTATTCACGAACGATTCCCCGGGCGTCTCGGACGTCCCGGGCTTCCGCGTCGGCGCCGCCGGCTGCGACATCCGCAATAAAGGCCAAGACCGGCTCGACCTCGCGCTCATCGTCGCCGATCAACTGTGCGCCGCCGCGGGCGTGTTCACCACGAACGACGTCAAGGCCGGCCCCGTGCGCATCTCTCAGGCCACGTTGCTCTCCGCGCAGGGCCGCGTTCGTGGCGTGATTGCCAACAGTGGGAACGCCAATGCCTGTACGTCGACCCAAGGGGATGCGGACGCCGTCCGCATGGCCCAACTCGGGGCCGAGGCCGCTGGCCATGCTGGCGAGCCTTTCCTCGTCTGCTCAACCGGCCGAATCGGCGAGCTCCTGCCGATGGCGAAGGTCTCCGCTGGGGCACAGGCTGCCGCTGCGCGACTCTCGCGCGACTCGGCGGAAGGCGTGCGCGCCGCCAATGCCATCCTGACTTCTGATACCCGCCCGAAGACCTGCACCGCACGTTTTGAATGGGAGGGGAAGACCGTAACCATCGCTGGCTTCGCTAAGGGCGCGGGGATGATCGAGCCGAACATGGCCACGATGTTGGCGTTCGTCTGCACCGACGCGGCCGCTGCGCCGGCCTTTCTGAAGACGGCCTTGAAGGCCTCGTCGGACCAGTCCTTTAACTGCGTCAGCGTCGATGGCGACATGTCCACTAATGACACGGTCATCCTCATGGCCTCGGGCGTCGCCCAAGTGCAGGTCGGCCCCGGTGCCCCCGCCGAGCTCACTCGCCTCTTCCAGGAAGCCTTGGACCGCGTCTGTTTCGCCCTAGCGGAGAAGATTGTCGGCGATGGCGAGAAGATTACCAAGGTCGTGTCTGTTGAGGTGGCGGGTGCCCGGAATCGGGCTGACGCCGAGAAGATTGCCCGGGCCATTGGCAACTCGCTCCTCGTGAAGTCGTCCTGGTTCGGGGAAGACCCGAATTGGGGACGTTTGGCCGATGCGGCGGGTTATGCCCGTACCGGCCTCGATGAGACCAAGCTGGATATCCATTACGAGGACGTCCCCGCCATCCTCGGTGGCCGCCCGTTGCCCGAGAATAAGCCGCAGTGGAAGGAAGTGGTGAAGGCCCGCCAGTTCCGGGTGCGCTTGGACCTGCATTTGGGCGACGCCCAGTTCCGCCTCTTGGCCTCGGACCTCACGGATGGTTACGTGAACTACAACAAGAGCGAGTAAGGCCTATTTTCCGTTTGCTCGCCCCGCGAGTCCGCTGACACTTCCCGTCCGTCTGATGAGCACGCAAGCCGCGCACAATAAATCCGAGGTCCTTCTCGAAGCCCTCCCTTACATCCAAAAGTTCCGTGGCTCCACCTTCGTGGTGAAGTACGGCGGCAGCTTCATGGATGATCCTAACCCGGAAGGCCGCGACCGTGTCGCCACGGACATCGCTTTCCTTGCGGCCGTCGGCATCCAGGTCGTCGTCGTCCACGGCGGTGGCAAGGCCATCACCCGCGCCATGGATAAGGCCGGTATCAAGTCTGAGTTTCGTGGCGGCATGCGCGTCACCGACGCCGCTACGGTAAAAATCGTGGAAGAGACTCTCAACGGAGAGATCAACGGCCAGATTTGCGAATCGCTCAAAGCCCGCGGCGCTAACCCGCTTGGCATGCCCGGCAACCACGTCAACCTGTGCGAGAAGCTCATGGGGACGGACGAGCAGGGGAAGCCTTGCGACATCGGTTTCGTCGGCGACATTAAGTTCGTGAAGACGAAGCTGATCAAGAAGGCCCTCGCGGATGGCCACCTCCCGGTCGTTTCCCCGATTGCTTTGGACGCCGATGATCAGGCGTACAATACCAACGCGGATGTCGCTGCGGCGGCCGTGGCTAACTCGCTGCGCGCCCGCCGCCTCATCTTCATGAGCGATGTGCCGGGCCTGTTGGCGGACCCCAAGGACCCTTCCACGCTCATCACCACCCTCAAGGTCAGTGAAGTCGACGAGCTTAAGCGCCAGGGCGTCATCGCCGGCGGGATGATTCCCAAAGTCGATAGCGCCGTGAAGGCCCTCAAGGAAGGCGTGCGTCGCGTACACTTCATCGATGGCCGGGTGCCGCACGCCCTGTTACTGGAAGTCTTCACGGACAAGGGCATCGGGACCGAAATTGTCCACGGCTGATGAGCGCGGAATCCGCAGACCCAACCGCCGCGCTCTACGAGCAGCACTTGGCCCGTAATTATGGGGCTCCCCCCGTCACTTTAGTGCGCGGCGAGGGTTGCCGCGTCTGGGACGCCACGGGTAAGCCTTACCTCGATTTTGCGACGGGCATCGCCGTCAACGCGTTGGGCCACGCCCATCCGGTTTGGGTCAAGCGTGTCTCGGAGCAGGCCGCGAAGCTGGTGCACGTCAGCAACCTCTACCGCAATGAGCCCCAAGGCCGTCTGGCCGCCGCGCTGAGCCGTTATTGCGGTCCAGGCCGGGCCATCTTCTGCAACAGTGGTGCCGAAGCCAACGAGGGCCTCCTGAAACTCGCGCGTCTGCATGGCCTGCGGAAGTCCGGCACCGAAGGTGCCTGCATTGGCGTCGTCGTCGCCGAGAAGGCTTTCCACGGGCGTACGTTCGGCGGCATGTCGGCCACGCCGCAGGAGAAAATTCAAAAAGGCTTCCGGCCTTTGCTGTCGGGCTTTACCTCTGCGCCGCTCAATGACTTGGCGGCGTGGGCTCAGGCCATCGACGCACAGACCACGGCGGCCGTCTTAGTCGAGACGATCCAGGGGGAGGGCGGGGTGTTCCCCGCGACGGTCGAGTTCCTGCAGGGCCTGCGGAAGCTGTGCACGGAGCGGAATGTTCTCCTCATGATCGACGAAATCCAGTGCGGCATCGGCCGGACAGGAGCTTTCTTTGCCTTTGAGCGCGCTGGCGTGAAGCCGGACGCCATCGCGATGGCCAAGGGTCTTGGTGGTGGCTTTCCGATTGGTGCCATCTGGATGGCACCGCCGCACGACGACCTCTTTCAAGCAGGCTCGCACGGCACCACCTTTGGGGGCGGGGCCTTAGCGGCCACCGCGGGCTTGGCGGTCTTGGAAGTCATTGAGTCGGAGCACCTCCTCGCTAAAGTCACTGCGCAGTCGCCGGCTTGGCATGCGGCCCTGCGGGGGCTCGTGGCCCTCCGTCCGGACCTCGTCAAGGAAGTCCGGGGTGCGGGTTACATGGTCGGCGTTATCCTGACGATTGACCCCGTCCCGGTGGTTGCCGCCCTGCGCGACGCGGGGTTGCTGACCGCGCCGGCGGGTGGTGTCGCCGTCCGGTTGTTGCCCCCGTTGGTGGCCACCGAGGCCGAGTTGGCGGAGTCCGTGGCGATCCTGACGAAGGTGTTACGCGACTGGAAGGTCGCTTAAGCCCTTTCGTCACCTATTTTCCGCTGTCCAAACGGGTTTCCCTACCTATCTTTAAACGCTTTCCGAGATGCGTCACTTCCTGAAGGAGACCGACCTTTCCGCCGCTGAAATCGCGACGGTGTTCGCCCAAGCGGCCGCGCTGAAGGCTGGCCGTGGTCGCGTGACGGCAGCGGACCTGGCCCGGCAGTCGTGGGGCTTGATGTTTTTCAAGAAAAGCACCCGGACGCGGGTTTCCTTCCAAGTCGGTGTCCATGAACTCGGCGGCCAGCCCGTCATGCTCAATGCCGACGACCTGCAGCTCTCGCGCGGCGAGACCGTCGCCGATACCGCCAAGGTCCTCTCACGTTACCTGCACGGGATGGTCATTCGTTGCCATGAACATGCCCTCCTCGAGGAGTTCGCGCGTTGCGGCACGATGCCGATTGTGAATGCCCTGTCGGACTTCCTGCACCCCTGTCAGTTCATGACGGACATGTTCACGCTCGCCGAACGCTATGCGCCCGGTCGTCCCGAACAGTATGCTGCGTCGCTCAAGGGCAAGAAGGTCGCGTTCCTCGGCGACACCGCCTGCAATATGGCGAACTCGTTTGTACTCGGCGGTGCCGCGCTCGGCGTGGAAATCGCCTTGGCTGGTCCCGCTGGCTACGAGCCCGGTCCCGAGATCCGCGCGCAGCTCAAGGCCGACGGCCTGAAGGAAACTTTCACCTTCACGACCGATGCCGCCGCCGCCGTGCGTGGGGCCGACATGGTCTATACCGACGTCTGGGTGAGCATGGGTATGGAGGCCGAAAAGGCCGAACGCCTGAAGCTCATGCAGCCTTACCAGGTGAACGCTCAGCTCATGGCCTTGGCCAAGCCCAGTGCGTATTTCATGCATTGCCTCCCCGCGCACCCGGGCGAAGAAGTCTCCGCCGCCGTCTTGGCGAGCCCGCAGAGCATCATTTTCGACCAAGCGGAGAACCGCCTGCACGTGCAGAAGGCCATTCTCGCCCACCTCGCCGCCCCCCGCGGTTAATCCCCTTTACCCAAAACATCATGAGCAAGCAGAAGAAAATCGTCCTCGCCTATTCCGGTGGCCTCGACACCTCCGTCCTCCTTTCCTGGATTAAGGAAAAGCATAACGCCGAGATGATCGCGTTCTGCGCCGACATCGGCCAGGAAGATGAACTCAAGGGCCTCAAGCAGAAGGCCATGAAGACCGGTGCGTCTAAACTGTACGTCGATGACCTGCAGGCCGAATTCGCCCGCGACTTCATCTACCCGATGATGCAGGCTGGTGCCATCTACGAAGGCCAGTACTACCTTGGCACCTCCATCGCGCGTCCGCTCATTGCTAAGCGCATGGTGGAAATCGCCCGCAAGGAAGGCGCGACCGCCATCGCGCACGGCGCTACTGGCAAGGGCAACGACCAGGTCCGCTTCGAGCTGACCTGCGCCGCCCTCGCCCCGGACCTCGAAATCATCGCCCCTTGGCGCAACGAGGCCTTCCGGAAGGATTTCCCCGGCCGCGCGGAGATGATTGCCTATTGCGCCGACAATAAGATCCCCGTCGAAGCCAGCGCCAAGAAGCCTTATTCCTCGGACCGTAACCTCCTGCACATCTCCTACGAAGCAGGCATCCTCGAAGACCCGTGGATGGACGCGTTTGCGCCTGCTAATAAGGCCATGTTCAAGCTCTCCGTTTCGCCGGAAGACGCTCCGGACAAGCCCGAGTATGTCGAACTTGAGTTCCGCCAAGGTGATTGCATCGCCGTCAACGGCAAGAAGCTCGATCCCCTCGGCGTCATGCGCACGCTCAATAAGATTGGTGGCCGCCATGGCGTCGGCCGCGTCGACATGGTCGAGAACCGCTTCGTCGGCATGAAGAGCCGCGGCGTCTATGAAACCCCCGGTGGCACCATCCTGCACTTCGCGCATCGCCAGATCGAGTCGCTCACCATGGACCGCGAGGTCATGCACCTGCGCGATTCCCTCGTGCCGCGCTACGCGACCCTCGTCTACAATGGCTTCTGGTATGCTCCGGAGCGTTTGGCCCTCCAGGCCCTCATCACCGAGTCGCAGCGCAACGTCACCGGCACCGTCCGCGTGAAGCTCTACAAGGGCGGCACCTACGTCGCCGGCCGCAAGAGCCCGCGTTCGCTTTATAACCCGCACATCGCCACGATGGAAGCGGACCCGACCAAGGCCTACAACCAGGACGACGCCACGGGCTTTATTCGCCTTAATGGCCTCCGCCTGCGCGTGAACTCCAAGGTCAACGGCGTCGCCAACCTCAGCAAGACGGTCCGCTAAGGCTGCCGGCCAACCAAAGACAGCAGGGCGTCCCACTCGGGACGCCCTGCTTGTTTTAAATTGGAGGCGCGGGTCGGAATTGAACCGACGCATGGGGCTTTTGCAGAGCCCGGCCTTACCACTTGGCTACCGCGCCTAACAGACTGAAGCCCTTACGCTGTCCGAAGAAGTCTGCCTTTCAAGGGTTTTTGTGCGCGGGCTTCCCTTTCCCCGAAACTTGGCCTACAAGAAGGCATGTCCCAGCCACCTTTTCGCGTCGGCCTCGGTTACGACATCCACCCCTTGGTGGCCGGTCGCCCCTGTATCTTGGGTGGGGTTAAGATTCCCTCGGATGTCGGTCCGGACGGTCATTCCGACGCCGATGTCTTGTTGCACGCGGTGGCCGACGCAATTTTGGGTGCGGCTGGCCTGCGTGATATCGGGCACTACTTCCCCAACAACGATGCCTCTTTGGCGGGGATGGATTCGGCGATCATTGCCCGGCGAGCGGTCGCCGAGGCAGCAGCGTTGGGTTGGCAGGTGGGCAATGTGGATCTGGTTCTCATCGGCGAGCGCCCCAAAATCATGGCACATGTCCCCGCTATGCGCGCTAGCGTGGCGGGTATCCTTGGGGTCGAGGCTTCCCAGGTGGGGATTAAGGCTACCACGAACGAGGGGATGGACGCCTTAGGGCAGGGGCGCGGGCTGGCGGTTCATGCCATTTGCCTGCTTTATAGGGGGTAAATGGGGGTAAATAGGGTTTTTGGTGGCTTTCAGGCTTGTCATCTAGGCCCTAAATCCGAAGACTGAACAACCCCTCTCATGGAGGGGACCGCTATGGAACAGACCCTCATCATCTTAAAGCCCGATTGTATGGAGCGCCGTCTCTGCGGCACCGTCTTGGCTCGTTTTGAAGCCGCTGGCTTCGACCTCCAAGCCACCAAGTTGGCTCAGTTGACCTCCGCCCAGCTCCGCGAGCATTACGCTCACGTGGCCGACAAACCTTTCTACCCTGAAATCGAGGCCTTCATGGCCTCCCGCCCGGTCATCATCGCGGTTCTCAGCGGCGACAATGTGATTGCTCGCGTCCGCGAACTCCTCGGCCCGACGAACTCCAAGGTCGCCCCGAAGGGGACGATTCGTGGCGACTTCGGTACCGAGATGATGCGCAACGTTTGCCATGCTTCAGATAGCCCCGAAGCGGCCGCTGCCGAAATCCGCCGCTTCTTCCGCGCCGAAGAGGTGTTCGCCCCGTCCGCCGCCCGCGCCTAATTTCCCTGGATCGTAACGTTGGGCAGCCCACTGGCTTCGGCTTGGTGGGCTGTTTCTTTGGGGGAGCTTGCGAGGCTTGCCCGGCGCAGCCGGCCGGGTAGATTGCCGCTGTGACGATTCACTGCCCCGCGTGTGGTCTGCCCATTTTGCCAACGGAAATCACTCCCGCGGGCGACTTGGCGTATTGTCGCCTGTGTGAGCGGACCGCGACCGTCGACGCTTGCCGGATAGCGACGCCTTTGGCGAAACGCCCGGCTTCAGTGGAGTCGCCGCCCGCAGGCTTGAAATTGACGGAAAACCTCACCGGGTTCCAGGTCGTCCTTTCCACCCGGAGCTGGGTCGCGCTCTTCCTCTGGCCGTTCCTGCTGGTTTGGTCCGGCGGTTCGCTGGGCGGTATTTACGGCATGCAGATCAAGGCAGGAAAGTTCAGTTGGATTGCGACCCTCTTCGGCCTCCCGTTTCTGGCTGGTTCGGTCTTTCTCGCCATCATCACCTTCATGTCGACCTTTGGCCGGGTCATCGTCGAGTCCGGCCAAGATGGCAAACTACGCATCCGGAAAGGAGGCCTCGGGCTTTATTGGACGAAATCAGCGGCGTGGATGGACGTCGTTTCGGCTGAGGTTGAGGAGGTGACCACCCAGCGCAAAAGCGGCTACCAGACCTCCTATGGTTGCGTTCTGAAACTACGTCAGGGCGGCCCCTTGAGGGTGGGCACCAGCTCCGACCGGGCGCAGGCGGCTTGGCTGGCCCGTTATTTGGCAGGACGAATTTACCTGCGACGGTGACTTCCCCGTTGCCCTCGGGCGGGTGCATTGGGCAAAGTCGGGCCATGCTGGATCCTAAGTTCCTTCGCGAAAATATCGACCTCGTCCGCAAGGGCGTTGCCCGGAAGAAGTTCCAAGTCGACCTCGACGCCGTCTTGGCCGCCGATGAGGCCCGCCGCCATGCGGTAGCCGAGTTCGAGGTTGCTCGTTCCGCGCAGAATGCCGCGAACAAGGAGATGGCGGCTCTGCCGAAGGGCTCGCCCGAGTTCCAGGCTAAGGTGGTCGAGATGAAGACCGCTTCCGCCAAGGTGAAGGAACTCGAGAAGAAGGTCTCCGAAGTCGAGGAGCAGATGAAGGCCGTGGCGCTTTCCGTTCCGAACATCCCTCACGACTCCGTGCCCGAAGGGCGCACCGAAGCCGACAACCAGGTCGTCGCTACATGGGGCGACCAAGCCCAACTGGTGTCTGCGGCGGCCAAGGCTCACTGGGATATCACTTGGTTCAACAAGGCTATCGATTTTGAGCGCGGCGTGAAGGTCACGGGCGCGGGCTTCCCCTTCTACGTGGGCGACATGGCCCGCCTCGTCCGCGCTCTCATCCAGTACTTCCTCGAGGAGGCGGGTAGTAACGGTTACACCGAAGTCCACGCTCCGTTGATGGTGAACGCCGCCAGCGCGACCGCCACGGGCCAGCTGCCCGATAAGGAAGGCCAGATGTACCATGCGCAGACGGATGATTTCTACATGATTCCGACGGCGGAGGTGCCCGTGACGAACTTCTTTCGCGACGAGATTCTCGACGAGGCCTCCTTGCCTGTGAAGCGTTGTGGCTACACGCCGTGCTTCCGTCGCGAAGCTGGTAGTTGGGGTGCCCACGTGCGCGGCCTCAATCGCCTGCACCAGTTCGACAAGGTCGAACTCGTGAAGTGGGTCCATCCGGACCAGTCTTTCGCCGAACTCGAGCTCCTCCGCGGCGACGCGGAGCGCCTCTTACAGAAGCTCAACCTGCCTTACCGCGTGCTCTTGATTTGCGCCGGCGACATCGGTTTCTCGCACAGCAAGCAGTACGACCTCGAAGTCTGGGCCGGTGGCCAGAAGCGCTGGCTCGAAGTCTCAAGCTGTTCCAACTTCACCGACTTCCAGGCCCGCCGCGCGGGGATACGTTTCCGTCCGAAGGATGGGAAGCCAGAGTTCGTGCACACCCTCAACGGTTCTGGCCTCGGCCTACCGCGCGTGTTGGCGGCGATCCTCGAGAATAACCTGCAGCCCGACGGTACCGTGCGCGTCCCCGAGGCCTTGCGCCGCTGGTACGGTAAGGAAACCTTGTCGTTCTAAGGTCGCTTTAGGTTGGCAGGGCAGGGCGGTCGGCTATGTTACCCCCGTGAGTTTGGCTCTTCCCTCCATTCCTGCCTTGCGTGCGTCTGTCGCGGCTTGGCCGCGTTTGGCGGTGGCGGGACTATCGCCGACCGAGCTCGTGGGCGTCGCCGTTTCTGGGGGCGCTGATTCCGTTTATTTGCTCTTGGCCTTATGGGCGGACGAAGCGCTGCGGCCGCGCTTACGCGTCCTCCACTACAATCATCGCGTCCGGGGCGAAGCCGCCGACGGCGATGCGACTTTCGTGCAGGCTTTATGTTCGGTGCTCGATGTCCCTTGCGTCGTCGGTGAGCGGAGCGCACAGGGCTGGGCGACCGAAGCCGAGCTACGGGCGGCGCGACTGGAGTTCTTCGCCCAGCAACGCTCGGCACAGGGCCTGCGGGTGCTTGCCACCGCCCATCATTTGGATGACGTCGTGGAAACCATGCTCATGCGCTTGGCACGCGGCGCTGGGCTCGGCGGTTTGTCGGCCCCGCGTGTTTGGCAGGTTTTTCGCGCTGGTCACGTGCACTGGCGGCCGTTGATTGGGGCACGCTTAACCAAGGTAGACCTGCTCGCCCGCTTGACGGCGGCCGCGCTGCCTTGGCGGGAGGATGCGACTAACCTGCAGCCCATTGCAGTTCGTAATCGGGTGCGGGCTTGGGTGGGGCAGGGCGGGGAGGTGGCCTTAGGGCCGGCCTACGCCCATGGTTTTGGCGCGGCCGCCCGTCACCTCGACGAGGCGCACACGGCCCTCTTGGCTTGGGCGGATGAACTCGGCTGCCGCGTGCAGGCCGACGGCACCGTCGCCACGGCGGCCTTGCAAGGTCGCCCAGCGGCGCTGGCCCATGCGGTGGTGGGCCGTTTCCTGGCTGCCCATGGCCTTCCCGCTGCGAGCGGTGTTTCTGTGGAAGCCCTCGTCGCCGCGCTCATCGCTGGTCGCGAGTCGCAGGCGACTTTATTGGCCCAGCTCGTCATGCATAAAGGCGGTCGGCTCTTTTTGCCGAAGTCGGCACTGGTCGCCTATG
>CAIYEN010000159.1 GCA_903925205.1 uncultured Opitutia bacterium
ATTACTTCAGCTATCGGGCGGAAAACAGTCGCCGCGAGTTCCGGGAACTCCTCCGGGAAGGCCGGACTTCCTTGCTCATCGGCTTGGTGTTCCTTGGGCTCATGCTCCTCGCCCGTAGTTTGGTGCCGCCGTCAGGGATGTGGAGTGACTGGCTCCGGGAGGGCCTGACCATTAGCGGTTGGGTGGCCCTCTGGAAGCCGATCGACATTCACCTCTACCGCTGGTGGCCCGTCCGCCGGTTACGTCGCTTGCAGGACCGTTTGGCGGCCTGTCCGGTGGAGGTCGCCTTTGAGGCTTAACCCGCCGAGGGCATTGCGTGAAATGCTGAGGAAAATCGCGAAATAACGATTTTTTTACGATGTGGCATTGACAGGGGGGAGTCCTGCCTCAATCCAAACCCTTCGCATGCAGAATTTCGCGAGCCAGTGCCTGGACCAGACCAAGGCCCTCCTCAAACTCAACTTAGGTTCCATCTCCGCCGATGGGTCGGTCACTCCCGTCCCCGGCGAAGTTTCCCGCGCCGATGAGCCGGGCCACGCCGCCTTGGCCTTTGGCGAGTATTACCGAGCCACCGGTGAACTCACCTTAGACCGAAACAACATCCCCGAGATTGTTGCCCGCACCATCACCGCCCAAGTCCGCCTCTCCCAGGGCTCCGACAATGGGATGGCGTTTGCCTGCCTCGGCTTGCTGGCCTTTGGCCCAACCCGGGAACGTAACCCCGTCTGGGAAATCCTCGATGAGGCGACCCGTAACCTAATTGATGAGCGCTTGGCCGTCACGGGCGACCACCACGACCACGTCCAGGCCTTCGATATTGCCAAGGCGGTTTGTCGCTTCTCTTTTGGCCTGACTAAGAAAGACGAAACCGGTGCCCTCGTGGATCGCTTCGTCGACCGCATCACCGCCGCCTCCACCGGTGGCTTCCATGATGATGCGTCTCGTCAGTCTAACCCGGATAACTTGGGCGGGGCTTTCGACCTCTACGGTGTCGTCGCCCTGATTTTCATCCGGCAGGCACTCCAGTTGCACGCCAACATTCAGTTGCGTGACTCCAAGCTGCCGAAGCTCCGCACCCATGCGGAAAAGTACCTGCGCGTCATTCTCGAGACGGTCCGCGAGGACGGGCTCGGTTGGTCCTTTGGTCGTGGCATCGGCTCCTATGGTCAGATGCATTGCATCACCCTCTTGCTGCAGGCCCTGCGTGATCGCTGGATTGCCGTCGACAAGGAACCGCTTGCCCGCGACTTGGTCCGCCGTCTCTACGCACACTTCTTCACGACGTTCTTCGACGCCGAGCACGGCCTCATCGTCATCCGCGACGGCGAACGCGATACCATCCCTGGCCACACCACGCGGATGGCGAACTTCGATGCCGCTCGCTACTTGTCTCAGTGGTCGCGCCTCGCCAAGACGGTGGGTGGCACCATGGACGTGTTCCGTCCCGCCTCCAAGCAGGCCGTTTGCCGCCTGTACTCGCTGGATAAGACCCCGCGCAAGGAACAGGGCCTGCTCTCCTATTCCGACCCGAATTCCGGTCTGCATATCGTGCTGCCAGTGATGTCCAACGGCTCGCACAAGTTCTCCGATTCGCTGGCCTTCCCGCACATGCCTGGGGTCATGGATTGGCCGGCTAATGTCTATACCTCCCCGTTCATTCCGGAATACACGATTGGCGACCGCGTCTACACCCCTTCCTTCTACGGCAAGAACCTGCAGGTGGCGATGGGCACCAAGGCGGGCACTTACCACTTCCGTTACGAACAGCCTGACCTCATCGATAAGGACGAAAAACTCTCGAGTGGGGTGGCGAGTCTGAAGGTCGATTGGGAGCTGAATGGTGGCCGCGTGGTTGGTCGCTTTACGCTGATCCCGAAGGCCGCGGTAACGTTAGAGAATTTCCGCTTGGTCCTCCCGATTGCAGCGACGCATTCGCGCATGACGCCCGGCAGCGCCTTAATCCTCGGTCCAGAATCGCACCGCTGTGAAGTCTTGAAGGATGACTTCCATGGCGAATGGCTTGAGACCAAGGTCGTGAGCGAAGACCCCAAGCACCGCACCTGTTGGGGCAAGATGCATTTCTATCAAGTCCTCGAGCGCAATAAGCCCTTGGCCCTCCGCGTCGGGACGCCGTATGCCTTCGAGATTGCTTTCCAGCCGGACGTCATCCGCGCTGGCGGCTGAGCGCTGGGTTCGCTGGCGATTAAGGCTTCGGGCGAGCTCGAGGCCTTTTTTGTGCCCATTCCGAGTCCCTTCAGGGTTGTCCTACGGGGCCCCTACTCCCTAGGCTAGGCGACTCCGCAATGCCGCGTCCGTTCTACATCACCACCGCCATCGATTATGCGAATGGCGCCCCTCACCTCGGTCATGCCTATGAAAAAGTCCTCGCGGACGTCTTGGCACGTCACCACCGCATGTTGGGTGATAATGTCTACTTCCTGACGGGCCTCGATGAGCATGGCCAGAAGGTCCAACAGACCGCCCAGAAGCGCCAGATTGAGCCCCAGGCTTTAGTCGACGAAGTTGCCGCCGTTTTTCAACAGATGCTCGGCCTCCTGAACATCTCCCACGACGACTATATCCGGACCACCGAGCCCCGCCATAAGGTGGTGGTGCAAGACTTCCTACAACAGCTCTTCGACAAGGGGCTGATTTTTAAGGCGACTAAGTCGGGCTGGTACTCCGTGCGCCAAGAGCAGTTTCTGAGCGATAAAGATCGCGACGCCGAAGGCAACTGGCCCGCCCTCTTCGGCGAAGTCACCCAGACGACCGAAGAGAACTACTACTTCAAGCTCTCCCAGTTCCAGCCGTGGCTCATCGAGCACCTCAAGGATAACCCGGACTTCATCAATCCGGCCCACCGCCGCAAACAGGTCCTCGAGTTCCTCAAGGAACCGCTGAACGACCTCTGTATCTCGCGCCCGAAGTCGCGGCTGACTTGGGGGATTGAACTACCGTTCGATCGCGACTTCGTGACCTATGTCTGGTTCGACGCGTTGACCAACTACTACTCAGCGGTGGTCGATAAGGGCCGCTGGCCCGCCGACATGCATGTCATCGGCAAGGATATCCTCTCGCCGCCGCATGCGGTCTATTGGCCCTGCATGCTGAAGGCGCTCGATATCGCCACGCCGAAGCAGCTGTTGGTCCATGGCTGGTGGACGCTGAACGGCTCCAAGGCCTCCAAGAGTGATGGCAATGCTACTGATAGCCTGAGCTTCGCACAGAAGTTCGGCACGGATGCCTTCCGTTATTACCTCTGTCGCGAGATGGTCGTCGGCGAGGATGCGGATTTCTCATCCCTTAACTTTGCGCAGCGCTACAAGGCTGACCTTGGCCACAACCTCGGCAATCTCGTCAATCGCCTCCTCAATATGGTCGGTCGTAACTACGCTGGGACGGTGCCGGCGCCAGGGGCCGATGAAGAGCTGGAACAGAATCTTCGGAAGCTGTGGACGGAGACCGAACGCAAGTTCTTCGCCTATTTTGCCGAGGCGCAAATCAGCCATGCCTTGGAAGCGCTCTGGGTCTTCGTCAGCGCCATGAACGCCTATATCGAGGCCCGCGCTCCGTGGAAGCTCGCCAAGTCAGCGGATGCAGCGGATCGGGCTCGCCTTGATTCCTGCCTCGCCCACGTCGCCGAAGGCCTCCGTCTCACGGCCACCGTCCTGACGCCGGTGATGCCCCAGACCTGCGAGCAACTGCTCGTCAATATCGGCCTGCCCACTGCTACCAGCTTTGCGTCCGTCCGCGCTTGGTCGACGGTCTGCACCGGTGCCAAGGTGGCCGAGAAGTGCATCCTATTCCCTCCGCTGGAAGAGCCGGAAGCTCCCGCCAAGGCCTAACCTCACCGTGGCCATCCTCACTTCCGATGACCTTTGGGTCGCCTTGAGCGAGGCGGAACAGGCCCGTCAAGGGGAAGGCTTTGTCTGCTGTAGTTTTCAGGTTCCGGAACTCGATCCACTGGCGGTCTTGGAGTCGCTCGATGAGCCCGCGCCACGCGGCTACTTTGAAAATCCGTCCCGTCGGCGTGCCCATGCCGCCGCGAGCCCGCTGACCGAATGGAGTGGCGTTGGTCCGCAGCGCTTCGAGCAGGCCGACCGCTGGCTGCGTGACCTGTACGCAATGCTTACCTGCGTGGGGGGCGTACCCCGGGTCATCGCAACGTTCCCCTTCTATCCTGGCGAGCAGGATGGTGCACAAAAGGCGCGGCTCTTCCTGCCGGCTTGGCAGGTGGTGACGGAGGATGGCGTGACGACCGTGACCTTGGCTGATAAGGCGACTCCTGGTTGCGCCGCCCGCTTGGCGATCCGCGCGGAACAGTTCCGTCGATTCAACTATCGTCCCGCCACGGCCGCGGTCCGTGCTCCGGTCCCGACCGTCTTGAGTGAGGTCGGCGGTAATTGGTTTCCCCAAGCGGTCCAACGTGCCACCGAGCTTATCAAGGAAGGTTCCTTTGAAAAGATAGTGCTCACCCGTGCCTTTGATTGGCGTCGGTCGGAGCCGTTCAATGCTTACGCGACGCTCCACCGTCTGCGTCGGGCAAATCCGCCGTGCCACGTCTATTTGGTGGACGAGCCCGAGGGTGCTTTGGTCGGGGCCACTCCGGAAACCTTGCTTTCGCTTTTTGACGGTGAAGTCCGTTCCGAGGCCGTCGCGGGTACGACCCGTCGTGGTGAGTCTGCTTCGGAAGACGCCAGTCTCGCGGAAGCCCTGCTGGCTAGTGATAAGGACCAGCGTGAACACGGTGCCGTCACCGCCTCGATTCTCCGTCGCTTGCGCATGGTCGGGGTGCTGGCCGCGACCTCCCGCGGGGCGGAGTTGCTCCGGCTTGGAAACGTCATGCACCTGCGCACGCCGATTGTGGGCACCATGCCAGCCGACCGCCGTTTCTTGGAAGTCGCGGGCGAACTCCATCCGACGCCCGCAGTGGGTGGTAAGCCGCGCGATCTCGCCCTGCCCTTCATTCCTGGTTTCGAACCCCACAACCGCGGACTCTACACCGGGGCCGTGGGGTGGGTCGGGGCTGATGGCCTCACGGGGAAACTCTTCGTCGCCCTGCGTTGCGCCCGCCTCAAGGGCAACGTCGCCCGGGCGTTTGCGGGTGCGGGTATCGTTGAAGGCTCTGATCCGGCTTCGGAATCCGCGGAAACGGAAATGAAGCTGCGGACGATTCTCGAGGCTTTGACTTAAGCATGGTCGTGGTTGTCCAACGTGTCCGGAGTGCCTCCGTCGCGGTGGCCGGGGAAACCGTGGGGCAGATTGGGCGGGGTTACCTGCTCTTGGTTGGGATTGGTAAGGAGGATACTGCCGCCGAGGTGCAACGCCTGGTCGCGCAAGTGTCCAAGGTGCGACTGATGGAAGATTCCGAAGGCAAGATGGGCTTGGCGATTAAGGACGCTGCGGGGGCGGTTCTCGCCGTTAGCCAGTTCACCCTATTGGCTGACTTCTCGAAGGGGAACCGACCTTCCTTTAACCACGCCGCTAAGCCGGAGGTGGCTAAGCCTTTATTCGACCTCTTTGTTCAACAGCTCAGCACGGAACTGGGCCAACCCATTCCGACGGGCGTCTTTGGGGCCGACATGCAGGTTTCCCTCGTGAACGATGGCCCGGTCACGGTAGTGCTTTACTAAACCTGCCGTTTTCCTACCCCTCTAGGCCTCGCCATGCTTTCCGTCCGTATCATCCCCTGCCTCGATGTCCATGGCGGCCGCGTGGTTAAGGGCGTCAAGTTTGCGGAACTCCGCGATGCCGGCGACCCGGTGGCCGTGGCGGCCGCGTACGAAAAGCAAGGGGCCGACGAACTTGTTTTCTTGGACATCACCGCTTCCAGCGATGAACGTAAGACGATGGTCGACGTGGTCGAGCGCACGGCCGACCAGGTCTTCATGCCCCTAACCGTCGGCGGTGGCCTGCGTTCGGTGGAGGATATCCGCACGATGCTCAACGCGGGGGCCGATAAAGTTTCGCTCAATACGTCGGCGGTCAAGGACCCTAACCTCGTGTTGGAGGCCGCCCGTAAATTCGGCAGCCAATGCATCGTCGTCGCCATTGACGCCAAGCAAGTTGCCCCCGGCCAGTGGGAAGTCTTCACGCACGGGGGCCGTAACGCCACGGGCATGGATGCCATCGCCTGGGCCCGGCAAGTGCATGGACTCGGTGCGGGCGAAATCCTCCTGACCAGTATGGACCGCGACGGCACGGCGGCCGGTTACGATGTGCCGCTGAACCGGGCCGTCTCGGATGCGGTCGAAGTGCCCGTCATCGCTTCCGGTGGGGCCGGTAATCTCGAGCACTTAGCGCAAGTCCTGAAGGACGGCCGCGCCAGTGCGGTCCTAGCGGCCAGTATCTTTCACTTTGGCACCTTCACGGTGAAGCAAGCGAAAGAATACCTGCGCACCGCTGGCTTACCGGTCCGACTCTAAGCGCCGGGCTTAGGCTGGGCGCGGGAGCGCTTTGGGCATCACCAAGATCTTATCGAGCCGGTGGTTGTCCATATCGATGACCTCAAAAATCATGCCGAGGGCTTCGACCCGATCGCCTTCTTTGGGGATTCGTCCCAGGGAGCGCATCACGAAGCCGGCGACGGTGGTGAAGTGCCCCGTCCCTTCACCTGGGAAGCGTCCCATCAAGCCCGTATGCTCCCGGAAGTCTTCGAGCGAAACAACGGCATCGACCAGCCAGCTGCCGTCTTCGCGCCGGCGGACGGGCTTGGCTTGGGAGATCGGTGAGCCCTCATTGGGGAGTTCGCCGACCACCGACTCGAGCACGTCGTTGAGGGTGACGACCCCACGCACGCGACCAAATTCATCGACGACCAGTGCCATATGAATCTTATCTTTGCGGAATTTCTCCAGCAATTGCGTCGCGGTGTTATGGGGCGTGACGGTGGGGGCTTCGGTGAGCACGTCTTTGATTGAAGCCGAGCCAGCCAAGGACAGGTTAGCCCAGAGGCGTTTGACGGAGACGACGCCGAGAGGCTTGTCCGGCGAGTCTTGAAAGACGGGGAACCACGTGTGCCCAGAGGCGACAATTTTCCGCCAGTTAATCTCTTCGGGGTCGGCGAGGTTGAGCCAGACGACGCGATTGCTCGGCGTCATGAGTTGTTCGGCGGTGGTGCCATCCATTGCCAACGCCCCATGCACCATGCGGTGTTCGGAGGCATGCAGCACGCCCGAGGCCATGCCTTGGTCGACCATCATGCGAAGTTCATCTTCCGACATGGAGTCTTCCGGCGCCCGTCGCCGACCGAAGAGACCCAGCACGAGGTCGGCCGCAAAGCTCAAGGTACTGACCAACGGGGAGGCCAACCAGGCCAGCCAAGCCATCGGACGCGCTAAGAGCACGGCGAGTTTCTCGGGATTCGTCAGGCCGATACGCTTGGGGACGATTTCCGCGCAGATAATCGTCAGCGAGCCGATGCAAAACGAGACTAAGGCACGTGACGTCGGCTCCGCATTTTCGACCAACCAAGGGAACGGGAGTTTTTGGAGATAGGGCGCGAAGGCCATCGCCAAGGGGGCGCCGCCATAGGTGGCGGCGATGATGCTGCCGAAAGTGAGCCCAACCTGGACGGTGGAGAGGAACTTCGAGGGATTCGCCAGTAGCTCCAAAGCTTTCTGCGCACCCTTGCTGCCTTGTTCTGCCAAGCGCGCCAGCCGACGACGATTGGAAGAGACCAAGGACATCTCCGCCAACTCAAAGAAGGCGATCAATGACCAACAGATGGCTAGAAGAAGGAATTCCACGTGCTTTGGACACAAAACTACCGAAGTGCATCCGTCAAATCTCGCTTGTTGCCTGCCCCTGAAGCGGTAGGTTTAGCCCTAATGGCGACGCATTTTGACGCAATTGTCGTAGGTAGCGGCATCGGAGGCCTGAGTTTCGCGCTCAATTTGGCCAACCGAGGGCACTCCGTCGCCATCGTCACCAAGAAGACTAGCTCAGAATCTAACACTAATTGGGCACAGGGTGGCATCGCCTGCGTGACCGATCAAGCCGACGACTTCCAGAGCCATGTGCAGGACACGCTCACGGCGGGTGATGGCCTTTGCGACTTAGCCTCGGTCCAGCATATCATTGAGGCTGGTCCGGCCCGCGTGGCTGAACTGATTGCGTGGGGCGTTGAGTTTGAGAATGGCACGGACGGCCGGCCGGACCTCGGCCGGGAAGGCGGCCATTCGAAGCGACGCATCTTGCATGCCCGTGACATGACTGGCCGGGCCATCGAGTCGGCGCTCCTCCGGGCGATTGCACGGCAGCCGAAGGTGACGATGCTCGAGCACCATCTGGCCATCGATTTATTGACGAACGCCAAACTCGGCGGCTGCCAAGTGGGGTCGGCCGAAGATCGCGTTTATGGACTCCACGTCTTGAATACCCAGGCGGGTCGGGTCGAGACGCTCGCGGCCTTTACGATCATCTTGGCCACTGGCGGCATGGGCCAAGTTTATCAGTTCACCACCAATCCCGACATTGCGACCGGCGATGGCATCGCAATGGCCTATCGCGCCGGGGCCGAGGTCCGCGATATGGAGATGGTGCAGTTCCACCCCACCGCGCTCAAGGCCCCCGATGGCAGCCGCGCCCTCATTTCCGAAGCGGTGCGCGGTGAAGGTGCCATCTTGCGTGACCTTTCGGGCCGTGCCTTCATGAAGGATTTCCATCCGCTGGGAGACCTCGCGCCGCGTGATATCGTTGCCCGGGCGATTGATTCCGTGATGAAGCGTGATGGCTCCCCGCACGTGCTTTTAGACGCCACCCAAGTGGCCCAAGGCCATCTCCCGGAGCGCTTCCCGCACATCTACGAGACCTGCCGGAAAGCAGGTTTCGATTTGGCGACTCAACCGATCCCCGTTGTCCCGGCGGCCCACTACCTCTGCGGGGGCGTCGCCACCGACCTGCGCGGGCAGACGACCATTCGAGGGCTCTTCGCGGTCGGTGAAGTCGCCTGCACGGGCTTGCACGGGGCTAATCGGTTGGCCTCTAATTCGCTCTTGGAGGCCGTTGTGCTGGCCCATGACGGCGCTTTAGCGGCCGAAGCGGACATTCGCCTCGCCCATCGCCCTGCCCTGCCGCTGCCGGCTTGGGTCGACGGTTCCGCGGGTGATCCCGATGAGCGCGTCGTCTTGACGCATAACTGGGATGAGCTGCGGCGCACGATGTGGGATTACGTCGGTATCGTCCGTTCAACGAAGCGCTTGCAGCGCGCCCGTACCCGTATCGGCACTTTAGCGGACGAGGTGCGCGAGTATTACTGGAATTTCCGGGTCGAGCCTCGGTTGCTCGAGTTGCGTAACCTCATTCAGGTGGCGGACCTGATTATTGATTGCGCCCTGCAGCGGCACGAAAGCCGTGGCCTCCATTTCACTTTGGACTATCCAGGCAAACTGCCTGAAGCCCGACACACTTCCGTGCGTCGCCCGCAGAGCCGGCCATGAAGATTGTCATCGTCGGGGCGGGCGCGGTCGGTGGGTGGTATGGCGGGCTCTTAGCGCAGCGCGGGCATGAGGTGCATGCGATTAGCCGCAGTGACTATTTAGTCCTCCAGCAAAGCGGTTTGGTGCTGCGGGATCAAAACGGCGCTCGCACCGTACGCTTCGCCTCCGCTTCACCCGCTGGCGCCGGTCTCGGTCCCTGTGACCTCATTGTGATCGCCGCGAAAGCCACCGCCAACCCGGTCTTACCGGCCTTGGTGCGTCCGCTGGTCGGTCCGCGGACCATCCTGCTCACTTTACAGAACGGCATGGGGAACGTCGAAGCCTTCCACGACGTTGTGCCCAGCGAGCGGCTCGTGGCTGGCTTATGTTTTGTGTGTATCAATCGCATCGCGCCCGGCGTCGTTGCGAACACGCATGCGGGGTACGTCCGAATGGCTGCGGCGGAGGGCCCGGTGCATGACGCGGTGTCGCAAGTGGCGGCAGTGTTTAAGTCCGCGGGCGTGGATTGTCGGGCGGAGGATTCTTTGGAGGGGATCCTCTGGAAGAAACTCTGCTGGAACATTCCCTTTAACGGTTTGGCGATTGCGGCCGGTGGCATCACGACGGATCAGATCCTTGCCGACCCTGGGCTCAATGCGCGTGCTCGCCGACTCATGGCGGAGGTTCGCGACGCCGCTGCCTTACGCGGACACGTTGTCAGCGAGCAGCACCTGCAGGGCCAGATGGACGTCACGGCGGGCATGGGCCCGTACCGTCCTTCCAGCCTGATTGACTATCTCGAGGGTCGTGAGGTCGAAGTCAGTGGCATCTGGGGCGAGCCGCTCCGCCGCGGTTTGGCCGCGGGCGCAAAGATGCCAGAACTCTCGCAGCTAAAGCAAGAGATTGAGGCGAAACTGCGGGCCCGTTGATTACTTCTTAACTGGCGCCGGCAGACCCTTCAGAATCGAGGTCACTTCCGCCGTGGCGCGGCCGTCGTTCCAGAAATTAGCGGCGACCCCAGGACCGGAGCTGCCGTCAAATAGACGATGGTTCGACTTGTCAAAGAGTGCGACGGAAAGGCTAACCGTTGGCTCGTCCGAGCGATTATTGGTGCTCTTTTGGGTATGCCAGCTGCTCCGCAACACAGCGTCGGCTTCGCCCTCGGTTGCGACGACCGTAAAGCCTTGGGCCGACAGGGCGCGAACTTCTGCGTCGTGGACGGCGTTGGCGAGGATATCAGTGGCGTGCAGGGTCGAGGCAGCGACGTCGCGGACGAAGACCTTGGAGACCTTACCTGAGGAGACGGGGGTGGCGGTGTTGCAGCCTGCGGTGATCAGGGCAGAAATTCCGAGCAGGGACAGCAGGGCTAGACGGGGTAGGTGCATAACTTGTTTATGACTTGGGTTGGCGATTAGACAAGCAGGGACATGATGGAGCTACTTAGGGGCTTGCCCCCAGAAGTCGCCGCCTCCGCATTTTTGATGAATTCTCAGCCCTCCACCCCTCCAGCCCGTCCCCTTGGGGGGCGTCGCCTGCTGCCATGGCCAGCGTAAAAGCCGTTACCTTCGACTTAGCGGGGACGGTCCTTTTTCCCCACCCCTCGGTGGGGGCGGTCTACGCTGCCTGCGCTCAGAAGCACGGGATTAAAGTCGCGGCCGCCGAATTGGATGCGGCCTTTGCATCGGCTTTACGCTCCGCGAACAAGCCAGCGAAAGCGGAAGTCTTCTGGCGGGAAGTGGTGGAGCGAACCTTCGGTGCACACTTGCCAGCCGCCCAGTCTGAGGCGGTGTTCAAGGAATGCTGGCAGGCTTTTGCCGACGCCAAGGCCTGGCGAGTATCCATGGGCATGGTCAGTGTCCTCGGTGCCCTCAAGTTCCTGGGCATCAAGGTAGCCGTCTTGTCGAATGCCGATGCCCGCATGCGCCGGGTCTTGGAGCAGAAGGACCTCGCCCGCCATTTCGACGGTATCTTTCTCTCGGAGGAAATGGGCTGCGCGAAGCCGGATGCGAAGGCCTATGCTTATGCTGCGCGGAGCTTAGGCGTGGCTTTGACGGCGTTAGTCCATGTCGGCGATAGTCCCGTCGAGGATGGCGAAGGCCCCCGCAACGCCGGCGCCGTGGGCGTGATTGTCGGCGGGCGCCATGCCCCCGAGAAATGCCTTCGGGCGGAACGGCTCGTGGATTTGCCCAAACTGATTCAAGCGTTGCTGAACGAAGGCAAGACCAAGGGGAAATTCTCGCGGCACGTCGTCAACCTACTCGCCAACCTTCGCGGAGTCCCGGAAGACCGCGGTCGCTCGACGGATCGCGAATTAAAGACCTTGGATGAAGCCATGGGGGAAGCCTTCAAGAAGATGCGGCTCGATAAGCCCGTCCCGGAGGACGTGATTATCGCGCATTGGAGTGAATTACTTCCAATGAAATTAGCGCGGCGCACGGCCCCGTTAAAAATGGTCGAGGGCGGCCGACTCGTCATTCAGTGCGAAAACTCCGTGATCAAGACGGAACTCCGCTTCCACGAGCGTGCCCTCTTGGCGAAAATCCGTGACTTGCCCGGCTGTACCGAGGTCAAGAGCTTGGCCTTCGTGAACGCTTAATCAGGCCGGTGCCTTCGGGTCGAAAGGCTTCAGGAAGGTTTCCTTGAAGTCGTAAACGCCACAGAAATCTTCCAGGTTG
Source organism: uncultured Opitutia bacterium (assembly GCA_903925205.1). Lineage (GTDB taxonomy): Bacteria > Verrucomicrobiota > Verrucomicrobiia > Opitutales > UBA953 > UBA953. Next base: position 12,095 of record CAIYEN010000159.1, read on the forward strand.
TCCTCATCGGAGCGACCAAACAGGCCGGTGCTGATGATGTTGAAGACGATGTTGCCGACGTCGTCGGTCTTCTTGAGCCCCCAATTCTGGAGCAGTTGGTAAGACATCGGGCCATACGTCTCGATGACGTGCTGGCGGAATCCTTCGAGGAGTTGTGGGCCCGTCACGTGGCGGTTGACCAAGGCTTTCCCCTTCTTCGGTTCGCCGTGGACGATCTTCTGAGCGTGGTCGAGGCTGAGTCGAACGAGGTCGTAAGCTTGGGGGCTGTAACGCGGGTCCTTTTCACGGACTTGCCGGATGGCGTCATCGAAGTCCATCTTAGCGAAGGCCCAGCTCCGCGAGGAGACGTGCGTTTTGGGCCGAGGTGCCCACGGTGAGCCGAAGCCAGCCGACCATGCCGTAACCACGCAGCGGGCGGACGATGACCCCCGCTTTTTGGAGACGCGTGAAGACCGCGTCCGCTTCGGGAATCTTAGCAGCGAGGAAGTTGGCTTTGCCCTCGATATATTCGTAGCCCAAGGCGGAGAGACCCGCGGCTAATTGCGCTAAGCCTTCGGCGTTAACTTGTCGGGTGCGGCGGACGAACTCCGTATCATCCAAGGCGGCTTCGGCGGCGGCTAAGGCAGGCAGGTTGACGTTGAACGGCTGGCGGACGCGGTTGAGGAGGCTGATGACCTCGGCCGAGCCCATCATGTAGCCGACGCGGAGACCCGCTAAGCCGTAGGCTTTGGAGAAAGTCCGCGAGACGACGACCTTGCGGCCAGAAGCGATGAGTGGACGGAGATCGGCGGAGGCATCGAGGTATTCGGCGTAGGCCTCGTCGAGGCAGAAGATGACGTGCGCCGGCAAGGATTGCGCGAGGGCAATGATATCCTGGGGGTCATCTGTCCCGCCGGTGGGGTTGTTGGGGCTGGCGAGGAAAACGAGGCGCGTGCGGTCGGTGACGGCGGCGCGGAGCGCCTTAAGGTCGTGCCGGAAGCCTGGCATCGGGACTTCCACTGGCGTGGCGCCAAAGAGCATCGTCGCGAGTTTGTAGACGATGAAGGCTTGGGAGCCGAAGACCACTTCATCGCCTGGGCGCAGGAAGGCCTGCGCGAGCAAAATCATCACCTCATTCGAGCCATTGCCGACGACGAAGTTCGTGGGCTGCATCGCCCAGTGGGCGGCCAATTTCTCCCGCAAGAACGTACAGCCGCCGTCGGGATAAAGGTGACAGACCTGCAAGGCCTTCTGGGCGGCAGCCAAACCCTTTGGCGAAGGCCCCAGGGGGTTTTCATTCGAGGCCAATTTGATGACCGAAGCGGGGTCTAAGCCGAACTCGCGCGCAACGACCTCGATGGGGCGGCCAGCCTCATAGACGGGTTGCGACAGGACGGGCCGATTGGCCAATTCGGAATAAGTCGGCATGGAAGTGGCTATCAAGGCTGCTCCTGACCGTTTTGGCAAGCGTGAGCCACGCCCTCCCCGCTTGCCTCCGACCCCCCGAACGCTATTTTTCCTGCGATGCGGATAATCGTCACAGGTGCCAATGGTTTCGCCGGCCGCGAGGTCGTCTTGGCGGCTTTGCGCCGCGGGCATGATGTCCTCGCGATTGGTGGTTCGAAGGCGGCCGTCGTCCCCGATCTGCGGCGTTCCATCACGATGGACCTACGCGACATCGCCGCGGTTCAGACCCTCATGCTCGAGGAGTTTCCGCAGGCGGTCATCAACTGTGCCGCCCTGGCGACGATCGATGGCTGCGACCGCGAGCCCGAAAAAGCGGAGGCCTTGAACGTCGACCTCCCCCGTCGCTTGGCCCAGCTTTCTTTTCATGTCGGCGCCAAGTTGATTCATCTTTCGACTGATATGGTCTTCAATGGTGACACGGGGCGTTACGGTAATACGGCAGCGCCCGCTCCGTTGCATCTCTATGGCCGGACCAAGGCCGCTGGTGAAGTCGAAGTCCTCAAATACGGCCGCGAGCATGCGGCGGTCATTCGGACAACTTTGCTGAATGGTAATTCTGGCACCGGCGACCGTGGGCTCCACGAACGGCTCTTCAAGGATTGGGCCGCCGGCAAACAGACGCCGTTGTTCACGGATGAGATTCGCCAGCCGGTCAGCTTAAGTAACCTCGCCGATGCGGCGGTTGAGCTTTGCGAGCGCCCCAACCTGTCGGGGGTTTACCATTGGGCTGGGCTCGAGCCACTCAGTCGTTTCGAGATGGGCGTCAAGGTGGCTGAGCACTTTGGCCTCGATCCGGAGAAACTCATTCGCGCGGCGCAGCGGTGCGATGTGCCGCAACTCGGTCCGCGCCCACGTGACTTAAGCCTACAACTCCACCCGCTCGCGGGCAAACTACGCACGCCAGCCCAACCTTTTGCGGACCAATTGAACGAACTGCGCATCCCGCGGGGCACGGAATCGTGGTACGAACAGGCCACGGGCCGAAAGGTCGTGCGTTTGTTGGAAAAAGGCATAGACTTCTAGGATGGACGTTCTTCCCCGCCAAGCTGCTGATGCGGTCGCCAACATGGCGGCGGACCTGCTCTTGCTGGAGAAGTATCCGCACCCCGAGCGCGTGCGCTACCGGCCGTTTGCTTGGTCGGTGCCTGCCTATACTTTTGGCGTCTCGCAGAAGTGGGCGACGTATCGGGAGATGGTGCCCGGCGGGACCCAGTTGGTGCGCCGGGCTACCGGTGGCGGGCTGGTCTCGCACTTAGAGGATTGGACGTTTGCGGTCGTGTTGCCGTCTGCGCACCCCCTGTGCGCGGCTGACGCGATGGCTAGTTATGCGGCGGTGCACCAGGCCTTGGCCGACGCGCTCTTGGCCCAGGGCCAGCCCGTAAAGTTGGTCCCCCTGCCCGCTGGTTCGCGTCCCTTTCAATCGCCCGCTAGTTGTGCCCAGCGGGCGGAGCCGAATGACCTCGTGCGGACCGACGACGGCCGGAAGGTTGCCGGCGCCGCCCAGAAACGCACACGGCACGGGTTGCTGCTCGAGGGGTATGTGTGGCGGCCCTTTTTGCCTGGTTGTGACTGGAATCGTTTTGAGAAGGATTTCCCGCTCGCGCTGGGGAAGGTTCTGCAAAGCCCGCCCGTCGCGGTGGCGGAGCCAATCTACGATCAGCACGACCACGAGGAAACGTGGGCCCGGTTTAATTCCGCAGACTGGAATCAGCGCAGCTAACTCAACCGAAGAGGTCGAGTTCTGGTCCGCCCACCTCTTTCTTGGGCGTGGGCTTGGGGGCCTTGGGCAGCGGCGCCGCTTTCTTCGGGGCGGCCTCTTGCGGCGTTAGCGTGACTTGGGCGATCTCGACCGACTTCTGGACGGGTAGGCCGGCGCCGGTTTCTAGACCCGACAAGATGTGCCTTGCGCGGGCGACCACGGTGGGCGGCATGCCGGCGAGGCGGGCAACTTGGATACCGTAGGAGCGATCAGCGGCACCCGGGACGACTCGCCGGACGAAGACGATTTCATCCTGCCATTCTTTCACGGCCACCGACCAATTACGCAGACGCGGTAAGAGTCCAGTCAACTGGGTCAACTCGTGGTAATGCGTCGCGAAGAGCGTCCGCGGACCCGCGGTTCCAGTTCCATGGAGGTGCTCAGCGACGGCCCAGGCAATGCTGATCCCGTCGTAAGTGCTAGTGCCGCGCCCGATTTCATCGAGTACGACCAACGAGCGGACGGTGGCGTTGTTCAGGATGTTGGAGGTCTCGTTCATCTCGACCATGAAGGTCGAATTACCGCGGGCGAGCTCGTCAGAGGCCCCGACGCGACAGAAGATTCGATCCACCAAGCCGATGTGGGCGGCCTGGGCGGGGACCCAGCAGCCGAGGTGCGCTAATAACGCGATCAAAGCGACCTGGCGGATGTACGTCGATTTGCCGGCCATGTTGGGTCCCGTCAGCAGCGCAATTTGTTCACCACTACTGCTAAGGCGGGTGTCGTTCGGCACGAATGAGCCCGCCCCTGGGCGCGCTTGCAGCATACGTTCAACGACCGGATGCCGGCCTTGGGTGATTGTGAGGACGTCCGAGTCGTCGACGGTGGGGCGGACCCAGTGCGCCTCGCGAGCGAGCTCGGCCCAGCCGCGGAGGATGTCGACCTCGGCAATCGCATTAGCGGTGGCTAAGAGCGACTCCGTGCTGGCGAGTACTTCGGCCAAGAGGGCTTGGAAGAGTTCCGTTTCCCGCGTCAAAGCTTGTTCATCCGCGCGCAAGACTTCCCGTTCTTTGGTGCGAAGTTCCTCCGTGGTGAAGCGCTCGGCATTCACCATGGTCTGTTTGCGAATATAGTCGGGTGGCACCGCGGCCAAATTGGCCTTGGTGATTTCGATAGCGTAACCGAAGGCACCGTTGTAGCGCACCTTGAGGGACTTAATCCCCGTCCGGGCCTGCTCTTGGCGTTCAAAGTCGGCGATCCACGTCTTGCTGTCGGTTGCCAACGACCTAAGTCGGTCGAGTTCGGCGTCGAAACCGGCCCGCAAGGCACCGCCTTCGGTGAGGTCGATGGGGAGTTCCTCGGCCAAGGCTGCGGTGAGCTTGCTGAGGAGGGCCGACTCGAGCGAGATGCGCTCCGCACAAGCCTGTAAGGCGCCACCCGGTAAAGCGGCTAGTTCTTCTTTCAGCAAGGGCAAGGCCTGTAAGGTATCCTTGATGCCCCCGAGTTCGCGTGGGTTCCGCAGGCGGTTTTGGAGGCGTGCGAGGATGCGCGGAACATCGCGGACCCCTTTGAGCGATTCGCCCAATCGGGATGACGCGCCCGCGTGCTTAAAGAACTCACCGACCGCCGCCTGGCGGCCGTGAATCACGGTGAGGTCAGTCGACGGCTCAGCGAGCCACATCGCCAATTGGCGTGCTCCCGCCGGCGTCGAGGTTTTATCAATCGCTTCCAATAAGGAGGTTTCCCGCGAACCATTGGTCGCCGCAAAAAGTTCGAGGTTCCGCGAGGAGGCTGCGTCCAACAGAACCGCGGCCCCCAGCTTAGCTTCGATCAGCCGGAACAGATTCTTGGGGCGGTCGCAGAGCGAGTCGGTGACATACCCGAGCACGGCCCCGGCGGCACCGAGGGCGGGATGTTCTTCCGTGAGGCCAAAGCCGGCCAGGCCGTGTACGGCCAAAGTTTGGGCGACCAAGCGAGCCCCGGCGGCGCCTTCAAAGTTCCAGCCGGGCAGACGGGAGACTGCCCTGCCCTGCATGAAGACCTCGAAGGCTTCGCGAAACTCGGCGGGTGGTTCTAGGCCTTCGGGGAGGATCACTTCCCGGGGGCCGACCGAATGCAATAACGGCAGCAACCGTTGCGGCGTCTGGTCCGTGGCTAAGCGAAAGTCGGCCGTGGAGACATCGAGCCAAGCGGCATGCCAGCCGTGCTTGTCCCAAGTCAGGGCGGCGAGGTAATTCCCGCGCCGGGAATCTAGCTGCGAGTCCTCGAGCGCCGTCCCGGGTGTGAGGATGCGCGTGAGGCCACGGCGGACCAACTTGCCCGTGACCGGTGCTTCGAGTTGATCGCAGATGGCGACCTTCCAGCCTGCCGCGAGGAGGCGGTTAACATAAGCGGGGGCGGCATGGTACGGCAAGCCGGCCATCGGGGTCTCATGGCGCTTCGTCAGCGTGAGCCCGAGTACCCTGGAAGCGATTTCGGCGTCTTCGCCGAAGACCTCGTAGAAGTCCCCTAAACGGAAAAGCAAGATGGTCCCGCTCGCAAGTTTCTCCCGAAACTCGCGGTACTGTCGCTGCATGGGGGTCTCCGTGGCCACCCTGAGAAGCGAAAGCCCTCTCGTGAGGTCGGCAAGGACGGACTGCAGGCCTCAGGGGGTTACCCCGAGGAAGTTGCTCACATCAGTTGGGAGGCTAACTCGGAGAGGACGCTGCGGACGCCATGCAACAGGCGGACGTTCGCGGTGATGGCATGGCCTTTCATACGCTCGTGCGTGTGGATGAGGCCGTTCGACTTGCCATCCAGGTAGGGGGTGTCGACCTGATCGAGGTCGCCGATAAGGACGAGCTTGGAGCCCTCGCCAATACGGGTGATGACGGTCTTGGCCTCATGGGGGGTCATGTTCTGGGCTTCGTCCACAATCATGAATGCGTGCCCGATGGAGCGCCCGCGAATGAAGGTCATGGCTTCAATCTCGATCAGGCCGGAGTCGATCAACCACTGGTAGGGTTTACGCGGTTGGCCGACTTGCTGGAACTGGGAGCCAAAGATGGGCTGGGCCGCTTTCATGGCTTGGGCCTTCTTCTGTTTGCGTTGCGAGTCGGTCGCGACCAGCGACTTGCTGGACGGGGCAACCTGCGGGGCCGCGGGGGCACCGTTGCGCGAGAACAGCACCTCGAGGTTATCAAAGTAAGGTTGGATGTAAGGCGAAAGCTTCTCCTCCTTGGTGCCGGGTAAAGCACCGATGTCTTTCCCGATCTGCACCACCGGGCGGGACACGTAGAGCTTCTTGTAGGGCGAGAAGTCGCTGAGGACTTGCGAGAGCGCCGCCGCAATCGAGAGGAAAGTCTTGCCAGTGCCGGCACGACCGAAACACGTCACCAACTTAATGTCGGGGTTAAGCAGCGCGTCCAAGAAGATCCACTGCTCGAAGTTCTTCGGGATGACGCGCATCCCGCGGGGCATCTGTAGGCCTTTGCGGGCCCCGCTATCGGTCGAAAGAAATTCCCGGTACAGCCCGAGGGGGACGAAGACATTCTCGCCGACGTGGCGAGCGGGTTCGCTCCAGTCGCTGGAGGTCAGCATCACGTATTCGTTGATGGCGGGGATGGCCTCCCCCTTGAGCTTCACTTCTACTTGAGCGAGCTCCTTAAAGTCACGCATCGCGGCGGCCGTCACGGCGACAGTCTTGTAGTCGCCCACGTCGCTGGTCTCGATGCGATCGTTCCGGTAGTCCTGTACTTCGAGCCCCAGGGCTTGGGCTTTCAGGGCCATACAGGCGTCCTTGGTGACGAGGATGACGGGGCCCTTCGTGGTGTCGCGTAGATAAAGCGCGGAAGCGATGATGCGGTGGTCAGGGGCGTCGACCTGCATGAAGACCGCCCGCAGGCGCTCGGAGCGTTCGCCATTAAAGTGTTCGCGGATGAGCGAGTCGTTGATGACGACGCGGAGCTCGCCGCCGTCTCGTAATTTCGCGTGGAGGGCGCCGGGCTTCGTTGGGTCGCCTTCCGCGATTTCCTTCAGCGCGCGGTTTTCAAAGAGGGCGCGGATTGAGCGGTTGACGCGGCGCGCACTGGCGCCGAGTTGCCCCGGTTGCGTCTTGAGTCGATCCAGTTCAGACAAGACTTCCACCGGTACGGCCACGGTGTGTTCGTCGAACTTGAACAACGATTCGGGGTCATGAATCAAAACGTTCGTATCCAACACGTAGGTTTTCTTCACGAAGGTGAGTGTCTGCTTTTTGGCCATGGTCGCAATCCGTAAAAAGGGTTATTTCGCGTCCGCCGCAATCGCTCGGAGGTAGTCCCAGCTATAGATGCCGGTCCGGTGGCCGTCGCTGAATTCAAAAGTGACGGCGTAGTTGCCGACACGTTGCATTCCCAAGACGGTCACGCCGGGGAACTGGCGGGGGCCATCTCCGCCCCAACGTTGCCCGAGGATATCGACTTCCCCCATGTTCTCGGCGCTGGGGGAGCGTTCCCGGAGGAACTCCCCCGTCAGAAAGTGTTCTTGGCCATCCGCCCAAGTCACCGCCACGTATGCACCGACTAACTGGATGTCCCGGGGGCAAGCCATAGACAAAGGACTGACGGCTTTTCGGCCGACTCGCAAGCCGGGACGGCGGTGGGTCGCCCTTGACTCATCGCCGCGGCTGGTCGAGTGTGACGACACTATGGCAGGCGTAGGCAAACTCCTTAAACAGGCACAGAAGATGCAACGGGGCATCGCCGAGGTCCAACAGCGTCTGGGCGACCAACGTCTGGAGGTCTCCCATGGCGGCGGTGCCATCAAGGTGACCGTCAACGGCCACGGCTTGGTCGTCGGCTTGGCCCTCGACCCCGAGTTCATCAAGGAAGACAAGGCCATCGTGGAGGCTGCCCTAGTGGCCGCTCTCCAAGAAGCTTCCATGAAGGCTAAGGAAATTTACGACGCGGAGATGTCCAAGGCGACGGCGGGCTTTTCCCTGCCCGGGCTCTGATCTAGCCTGTGACACCCTCTTTCGAGAAAGTCCGCCAGCTCCTCCGCCTTTTACCTGGCCTCGGGCATCGTTCGGCGGAACGCATTGCGTTGCACCTCTTGGTTGAAAAGCCCGCTAAGCTCGCGCCGCTCTTGGCCGCCTTCGAGGCCGCCGCCCAATGCGTCCGGCGCTGTGACCGCTGCGGTAGTTTGGCGGAAGGCCAGCTCTGTGAAGTCTGTAGTGACCCGAAGCGCGATCCCGCCTCCCTCTGTATTGTTGAGCAGGTTCCCGATTTGATGGCGCTCGAACGTTCCTTGGCGCACCGCGGCACTTATCACGTCCTCCATGGACGGCTCTCGCCGATTAACGGCATCGGTCCAGACGACCTCAACCTCGCTACCCTCGAGCAACGTTTGCGGGCTGAGCCGATCACTGAGGTGGTCCTGGCCCTCGGCAATGATATCGAAGGCGAAGCCACCTGTCATTATGTCCGGGAGTGCATCCATGGCATCCGTGACAGCATCAAAGTCTCCCGCATTGGCTTCGGTTTACCAAGTGGGAGTGGCTTAACCTTCGCCGATTCTGCGACTTTACGCAGTGCCTTGGAGGGTCGACGCGATGTCGGCGCCTGAGTCCCATCGCTTCGGCTACCCCCTCGCCGCCGAGCAATTTTGGGTGCGTCAAGCCGAGGTCGCCACCGAACTGGCCGGCGACTTTGCCTTAGAGCGTTTGATGCCCTACGTCGGGAGGCTGTCGGATCTCTTCACGACGGAGCGCCCCGACAAGACCTTCCCTGATTATTTTGCCGAGCAGGGCTTACTCGCCGGTTACGGGGTTTTCTTCCTGCCCCAAAGCTTCACGCGGACTGCTTTTGCCCTGTCCTACGCCTTGGACTTTCGCGGCTGGCGACCGCCGTCCGATCGGGCGCGCATCTTGGATTTAGGTTCGGGCCCGGGTTCCTGCGGCGTTGCGGTGGCCCATCGCTTGTTGGCGGATGGTGCGCATCGCGTCAGCTTGCACGCCCTCGATAAGTCTCCCTCCGCTTTAGTGGCGCTGGAGCATTTCGCCGAGACGGTGCTAGGCGATAAGGTCGATGTCTCAACCCGTGTGGGCGATGCGAGTCGGCCCGCCGCCTGGCCAGAGGAAACCTTTGACGTGATCGTGGCCGGGTTTGTGCTCAATGAGCTTAAGGACCTCGATGCCGATGGATTGATGCGCTGGGTCACGGAGCTCAAGCGTCGCCTACACCCCGAGGGTTTACTCATCATTCTCGAGCCGGCCTTGCGGGTCACCTCGGAGCGCCTGCAACGGCTCAGCGATCGCGTGGCGGCCGAGGGCTTACTGACGCGCCTCGGCCCCGACCTCGATGCCCGGCCCTGCCCGCAGTTGGCCCAAGGCTTGCATTGGACGCACGAGGCCCGCCGCTGGTCGGCGCCAGTTTCGACGGAATTCGTCAACCGTAAGCTTCACCGCGACTTACGCGAAGTCCGCTTTTCCTTCGCCCTTTTCTCGAATCAAACGACGCCCCTCCTCGACCCAGCCGCGGTCCGGGTGGTCTCGGATGTGCAAATCATCAAAGGCATGCTGCGCTTCATCGGTATTCAACAAGGCGCCCTGCAAACCGTGGAAGTGCCGACGCGCGGACTCTCGAAGCATGCTATCAAGTTGCTCGCGGAAACCTTCGAGCGCGGCGACATTATCGCCCACGCGCAATCCCCCGCCCCACGGGTCCGTTTAAGCGGTGTCCCAGAGCTGCGGATTGTGTATTCGGCGCGCGCTTAAGCCAGACCGAGATGCTTGAGGGCTTCCGGCGTGGGGCCATCAAACGTCGGCGTGGGTCGATTGCCCACGTACCCGAGTTCTTTCATGCCTTGCGGTGTCGTGTAGTAGCCGCCGGCCGTGAGATGGCGAAAGCGATCGAAGAACTTCACCTGTGGCCGGTATTCGGGAGCCGTGGGGGTCACGCCACAAAGGGCGTCAGCGATGCCCGCCTGTTGCCCAGCATTCAGGTCGGCGAAGACCACCTGATGGCGCTTCCTGGCTTCGCTATCCAGGAAGTCCAAGCCGGCCAAGACGACGGGACGGTCCTTGGCGGTCTGGTCGTAGGGGGAACTAATCCATTCATCAATGAACTCATGCACCGCGAGTTGGGAGGGCTTGCGGCCGCCCTCCTCTGGCGGGATGATGAGGTCAGCCAAGGCGGCCGCGGCCCGGCGCTGTGCGGGGGTCATGAGTAACGGCCACAGCTCGCCGGGCTGGTAGTCCTTGTTGAGGACTGGGTCGGTGCCGATGGGCTTACCCGATTGGGTGGGGACCTGGGCCGCCGCCAAGTCTACGCGTCCCGCCAAGGCCATGCCGGCGGCCGCTGCGGCGAGCCACTTTAAGGCAACGCGCCGAGGCATCAGACGAGCGGTGTGATCAGAAGATGTCATGGTAGATTGGATTTAGAGGTTACCTTGGCGCATCTCTTCGATGAGGTGGTCGCAGGCCCGCCAGGCGAGCGCCATGATGGTGAGCGTGGGGTTCTTGTCGGCGTTGCTACAGAACGGGGCACCGTCGTTGATGAGTAAGTTAGGGACGTCCCAGCACTGGTTCCATTGGTTGGTCACGGATTTCTTGCGGTCGGCCCCCATGATGGCCCCGCCGACTTCATGGATGATGAAGCCCCCGGGCTTGATGGCCTTCGCCCCGTCGGTGGCGGGTTTGCCCCCGACCTTTCCGCCGATGGCTTCAATCATCTGGGCGAAGGTTTGGTGCATATGGAGCGCTTGCTTCAGTTCGTGGTCGGAGAACTTCCAATGGAAACGCAGCACGGGGATGCCCCACTTATCTTTGACGGTAGGGTCGAGGTCGCAGAAGGAGTCCTTGTTGGGAATCATTTCACCGCGGCCCGAGAAGCCGATGAAACTACCGTACGTGCGGCGGAGGTCTTCCTTAAAGGATTTGCCGTACCCGGGTTTAGCTGGACCCGCGACGCCGACATTAGGCATCCGCCGGCCCGTCGAAAACTCGATGTGGTAACCACGGGCGAAGCCGAGCTTCCCAGCCTTCTGTTCCTTGTAGAGCCACCAAGGAACATAGACATGGTCCCCGGCACCATCTTCATTATGAATCGGGAGATTCTCAAACGCGGGTACCTGACCGCCTAAACTGGCCCCCACGGTATCCATGATATTCTTGCCGACTTCACCCGAAGAGTTGGCCAGGCCGTCGGGGAACTTCGCCGACTTCGAGTTGAGAAGGATGCGCGCGGACTCGGCGGAGCTAGCCGCGAGAATGACGACGCGGGCTTTGGCGGTGATTTCCCGACCAGTGACCTTGTCGATAAAGGAAACGCCATTGGCTTTACCGTGCGCGTCCAGCGTGACCGCGCGGGCCATGGCATTGGGGAGGATGTCTAGATTCCCCGTGGCCATCGCCGGGGGCAAATGCACCGTGGTGGACTGGTAGTTGGCCTTGATCGAGCAACCGCGTCCGCAATCGGTCGCCCAGAAGCAAGCGGCCCGTTGGCGCATGGACTCCGCGAGGATACCTTGGGCGCGCGGGTTGCCCGGGTGCAGTTTGGCCGGGATGTTGTCGGCGTCTTGCTTCGTGCTTAGGATCGCCCGGTGGATCGGAATCACGGGGATCCCGAGCTTGGCAACGTGCTTCTTGATGTAGAGTTCACCCGCCCGCGCCTTCGGCGGCGGTAACAAACAACCCTCGGGCGAGTCGGGCGTATTTTCCAGGCCTTCGTTGGAGCCATAGACTCCGATCAACATTTCGACCTTATCGTAATAGGGGGCGACATCCTGATAACTCATCGGCCAATCCACGCCGAGGCCGTCGCGCGAGTAGGGCTTAAAGTCGTACGGGCCGTTACGCAGCGAGATCCGGCCCCAGTGATTCGTCCGGCCGCCGAGCATGCGAGCTCGCCACCACCAGAATTTATTTTCCGCCTCGGTGGAGGCGTTGGTATAGGGCTCGTCTGGTACCTGCCAGCCGCCATCCACGGTGGCGTCGAAGAACCCGAAGGGTTTATCCTCCAGAGAAATCCCGCGCAGGGGGGCGGAACTGGGTGTCTGGAACATCGCTGTCTCCGTCAAGGGGTCGTAGTTGCGACCGGCTTCGAGCAGCAAGACCTTCACCCCGTTCATGGTCAGCGTGTAGGCGGATTGGCCGCCGCCGGCCCCGGAGCCAACAATGATGACGTCATAAGAAGCCTTGAGCTCCTTTTCGGAAATGAGGGGCATGCCCCATAGACAACCGTCCCGGGGGAAGGTTGCCAAGGACGTGTTGCGAAGATGTTACATTCCGCGTGCCCCAAAAACCCAGTTTTTAACCTCTTTTCAGCTGGGCGAGTCCCCTTCCCTTCGGGTCAGTACTGACAACGGCTTCGGAACCGGCTACGGACTACAGGCTGTCATGTTTAATCGCGAACTCAGTTGGCTCACCTTCGATCGCCGCGTACTCGAACTCGCGGAAGACAGTTCCGTACCGCTGCTGGAGCGGGTGCGCTTCCTTTCCATCGTGAGTTCCAACCTCGACGAATTCTTTGAGATTCGGGTCGCTGGCCTCATGCAGCAAGAAGAGTCGGCCACGCACCCAGCCACGCGCGAATTCCTCCAAGAAGTCCTCCGGCAAGCCCATGCCTTAGTCGACGCGCAGCAAGCCTGCTGGCGTGAGCAGCTCCTCCCGGCCTTGGCCAAGGAAGGCATCGTGGTTAAAGCGAAGGAGCAACTCGACGATGCCGACCGGGCGGACCTCTCACCCCGCTTTGATCGTGACATCTTGCCCGCCCTCACGCCGCTGGCCATTGATCCGTCCCACCCTTTCCCGGTACTCACGAACAAGGGGCTCTACTTGCTGGCGCAGTTGCGGGACCCAGAGACGGGCGAGGTCCGTCGCGCCGTGGTGCCCATTCCCCGCGTCTTGCCCCGCGTCTTGGCCCTGGGGGCCGGAGCGAAGCGCTCGTTCACCTTGCTGAGTTTGGTCATCGAACTCTTCGTGGACCGACTTTTCCCGGGGCTGGATGTCCTCGGTTCGTGGGCCTTCCGGATTACGCGAAATAGCGACCTTTACGTCGATGAAGAAGAGTCCGGGAATCTCTTGGAGACGATCGAAGACGAAATCCGTAACCTGCGCAAAGGGGCCCCTGTGCGCCTGGAAATCGAAGCCCAAGCGCCCGAAGAGGAAGTGGCTTGGCTGCTCAAGTCCATCGGCCTAGGCGCCGATAACGCCTTCCGCTCCGCGGGCCCCGTCAACATGGTCCGGTTGAGCAGTTTAATCGATCAGGTGGGGCGTCCCGACCTACTTTACCCATCGTTTGCACCGACACTTTCGCCTGATTTTACGGACCCGCAGAAGCTCTACAGCCGCATTGCGAAGCACGACCTTCTGCTCCATCACCCTTACGAATCCTTCAATCCCGTGGTCGACTTCATCCGCCAGGCGGCCCGGGATGAGGCGGTGGTGGCGATTAAGTTGACCCTCTATCGCACCAGCGGTGATTCCCCGGTGGTGGAAGCGTTGAAAGAAGCGGCTCGGAACGGCAAGCAAGTCACGGCTTTGGTCGAGCTGCGGGCCCGCTTCGACGAGCTCAATAACATCGAGTGGGCCCGCCAGTTGGAAGAAGCGGGGGCACACGTCGTTTATGGGCTCTCGGGCTTAAAGACGCATTGTAAGGCGTGTTTGGTGGTTCGCCAGGAAAAGGGCGGCCTCCGCCGCTACGCCCATCTCGGTACGGGCAATTATAACCCGAAGACTGCCCGCCTTTACACGGACTTCTCCCTGTTCACCGCTGACGAAGAAGTCACGACGGACGTGGGCCTGCTCTTTAACGTCCTAACGGGCAATCTCGCTAAGCCTAAGTTCAAGCACCTCCTCGTGGCGCCGTTCGACCTCCATCGCGGCATCATCGATCTCATTAATGCGGAAGCCTCAGCGGCGCAGCACGGCCGCAAGGCGGCCATCTTCGCGAAGGTGAATAGCCTGGTGGACCCTGATGTCATTAAAGCCCTCTACAAGGCCTCGCAGGCGGGTGTGAAGGTCGATCTCGTGGTCCGCGGCGTCTGCTGCCTCATTCCGGGGCTTGCGGGCAAGAGTGAGAATATCCGAGTCCGCAGCGTGTTGGGCCGCTTCCTGGAGCATAGCCGACTATTCCGCTTTGAGAATGCGGGCGGCGAAGCCGTCATCCTCATGGGCAGTGCCGACTGGATGCCGCGTAATTTCCTCCGTCGGGTTGAGTGCATTTTCCCCATTCGCAGCAAGCACCTACGCAAGCGCGTGGAACAAGAAATCTTAGGGACCTACACGGAGCGCCAAGGCGACGCCAAGTTCCTGCAGACAGACGGTAGCTACCGTTCGGCTCTCGAGGTCGGTCGCCGTGGACCGCTCGCGCAGGATGCGTTCCTCGGTCTGGCAAATCATTTGCAGCCCGAACCGGTCAACGCAGCCCCGAAGGCCCGAGGCAAATCCGCTCGACGGCCGCGTTAAAGCCCTCGCGGTCGCCGAGGATTTCGACCTCGAGGCGAATAAAGACCAGTGGGATAGGTGGGCGGAAGCGGCCCTGAATGCGCACGGCATCCTTTTCCGTGGTCACAATCATCTCGGCCTTGGCGCGCATGGCCCGGTCGAGCACCTCGTCGAGGTCTTCGTCGTTGAAGGCGTGGTGGTCGAGGAAGCGCCGGTTAGCGACGATGACCGCACCCTGCCCGCGGAGGGTCTCTTCAAAGCGTTCGGGTGTCGCGATGCCCGAGAATGAAGCCACCCGCTTGCCTTGCAGCGAGGCCAGCGGCACGGCGGAGCCGGACTCGAGGTCGACGAGTTCTTTGGCCGTATGCGCGCACGCGATGATTTCGGCCCGCGGGTTATGTTTTCGAATTAAGCTGACGAGGGCTTCCGCCGGCGGGCCCGCAGACTTCGTGATAAAGACGTAGGAGGCGCGGCTTAAGTTGGAGACGGGCTCGCGGAGAATCCCGCGCGGTAGCATCGCCCCGTTCCCGAACGGATCATGGCTGTCGACAAGCAGCAGGTTGATCTGACCCCGTAAGGGCAAGTATTGGAGCCCATCGTCGAGCAGGATGGTATCGACCCCGAAGCGACGGAGCGCGAAGCGCCCGCCTTCGACGCGATCGCGATCCACGATGACGACCACGCCCGTGTCCGCGAGGTTCGCGGCCATCATATATGGCTCATCGCCCGCCTCGTCTGGGCCCACGAGGACCTTTTTACCATCCGAGACCACTAAAGGGTCGGGGCGGCTGCCTTGCGTCAGCCAGCGCCAAAACCGCTTAGCCATCGAGTCGGAGGCCCCTTTATAGCCCCGGGAGAGAATCGCGACTTTCCGACCACGTTGGGCGAGAACTCGGGCCATTTTCATGACGATGGGGGTCTTCCCCGTCCCCCCGACGGTTAAATTTCCTACCACCACGACCTTACACCCCAGCGGGGTGTCCCGGAACAGGCGGTGACGGTACAGCCAAAGGCGGAGGCGGACCAAAAGTCCGAAAACCCATGAAAGCACTCGCAAAAAGCCTCCTAACAGCATCGCGCCAAACCCTTTGCGGCGCTCATAAACCACGTCCACGGCGAAGCTCGCCACGGCCTCGCCAATGGATGAGAAAATGCCTCGATGTTTGGCCGCCATGTGACGTCACGATGCAAACTTGTTTGACGCAGGCAAGCATCCCGAGTGAGAAGGTGGGCTTAGCGCCATGCTTTACCACCTGTTGCGCACCAAGCTGCTCCGCGCCGAAGTTACCGGTGCTCGTCTCGATTATGAGGGTTCCCTCGCCGTCGATATCGAGCTCATGAACTTAGTGGGAATGCTGCCCTACGAGAAGATTTTGGTCGGGAATCTCGCGAACGGTGAGCGTTTCGAGACCTACGCCATTCCGGCCCCGGCGGGCACTCGCGAGGTCTGCCTGAATGGCGCCACCGCCCATCTGGGCAAGTCGGGCGACCTGTTGGTCATCATGACCTTCGCCGAACTCTCCCCCGAGGAGGCCAAGAGCTGGAAGCCCAAGACGGCTACTCTGGCCGAACGTAACCGCCGGATCGTCCGCCTCGAAAACCCTGAAGTCCCCGTCGACCTCCTTACCACCTTCCAACGATGAGCTACCGTCTCTACATCCCTGGCCCCCTAACCGTTTCCGATAACATCGTTCAAGCGATGGGTAAGCCGATGATCGGCCACCGCTCCAAGGACTTTGTCGCCCTCTATGAAGACATGCAGCCTCGGCTGCAGAAGATGTTCGTCACCCAAGATCCGGTCTACTTGAGCACCAGCTCGGCCTGGGGTGTGATGGAAGGCGCGCTCCGCAATGTCTGTCGTAAAGGGGTGCTCAATTGCATGAACGGCGCGTTCTCTGATAAGTGGAACGATGTCGCCAAGCGCTGCGGTAAGTATGCCGAAGCCCTCCAGTTCGACTGGGGTAAGCCCATCGACCCAGCAACGGTCCGGAAGGCGTTGGCCACCGGTAAGTTCGATTGTATCACCTTCATCCACTCCGAGACCTCCACCGGGACCCTTTCGCCAATCGCCGACATCATGGCCGTCGTCCGCGAATTCCCGGACGTCATCTCCATCGCCGACACGGTCAGCTCATTCTCGACCCTGCCGATTGCCAAGGATGCCCTGGGCGTCGACATCCTCCTGACGGGTTCCCAGAAGGCCCTCGCCCTGCCCCCGGGCCTGGCGATTTTCGCCGTGAGCGAACGAGCCCGCGAACGCGCTAAGCAGAGCCCGGACCGCGGCTACTATTTCGACTTGCTCGAATTCCACGACAACCACGTGAAGGGCATGACCCCTTCGACGCCGTGTATCTCCCTCTTTTATGGTCTCCAGGCCCGCCTGCATCAGGTCGACGCCGAAGGCCTCGAAAACCGCTTCGAACGTCACCGTCGCTTGAATCAACAGGTCCGGGCTTGGGGTTACGGCAAGGGCTTCTCCCTGCTGCCGGAAGAGCAGTTCGCGACCCGTGGCCTCAACTGCTTTAAGAATGACCGCAACGCCGACCTTGAGCGCCTCAATAAGACCCTGAAGTCCCGCCACAAACTCGTCATCGATGGCGGCTACGGCAAACTCAAGGGTAAGACCTTCCGTATTTCCAATATGGGCGACGAGTCCGACGCCACGATTGCCACCCTCATTGCCGCGCTCGACGACGCCCTCGCCGAGCAAGGGATGTGACCGACGCTTGACACTCGGTTATCATCCTACGCATGCGCAAGAAGCCCTCCAAGTCAGTCGACACCGTTACCGCCGCCCCCGGCTCCAAGTCCCTCGTCATCGCGGAAAAGCCTTCCGTGGCCCAGGACCTCGCGAAGGCGTTGAAGGTGCCGAAGGTCGGGGACATCTTCGAAAATGATCAGTGGGTAATCAGTTCGGCCATTGGTCACTTGGTGCGACTGAAGGACCCGCAGGACATTGATCCAAAGTTCAAGCGCTGGACGCTGAAGGATCTACCGATCTTACCCGAGAAGTTCGACGGGACGGTCTGCGACGACATTCTCAAAGTCATCGAGGGCGAGCGCAACGATGGGAGCCGCTACAAGCTCCTCAAGAAGCTCCTCCTCCGTAAGGACGTCGGTTCCGTCGTGAATGCCTGCGACGCGGGTCGCGAAGGCGAGCTCATCTTGCACAATATCTATACGTTGACGGGGCGGAAGCTGCCCCTGCAGCGTCTCTGGCTGACCAGCATGACGAATGCGTCGATCCTCGACAGCTTCGCTCACTTGTTGCCCGAGTCCGCCAAGGAAGGCCTCCGCGATTCCGCGGTGGCCCGCTCCCAAGCCGATTGGTTGGTTGGTATGAACGCGACGCGTTTCTCGACGATTCGCATCGGCGGCGCCCTCCGTCGTGAATCCTATTCCGCCGGCCGCGTCCAAACACCAACCCTCATGCTCATCGTGGAGCGTGAGTTGGAAATCCGCCGCTTTGTCCCCAAGACTTTCTGGAAGATTGAGGCCAACTTCGCCGTCGCCGCCGGGCAATATCGGGCCGTCGCCCAGGTCCCTGGCGTCACCGACCGTAAGGATGCGGAACGTTTCTTTGACGAAGCGACCGGCCGTAAGGTTGCCGACGAGACGCAGCGCCTCGGCGTTGGCACCGTCAGCGACGAGCGTAAGCCGAAGAAGGAAAGCGCCCCTCGTTTACTCGACCTAACCACACTGCAACGCGAAGGTAACCGCCGTTTCGGCTTCTCGGCGAAGACTACCCTCGCGGCCGCCCAGCGTCTCTACGAGCACCATAAGGCCCTCACCTACCCGCGTACCGACTCGCAGTATCTCCCGGAAGATCACGTGGCGACCGCCAAGGAAGTTCTCCAGTCCTTGTCGAATGGCCATTCGGTCGGCCCGCATGCCCGCGAGGCGTTGAACAAGGGTTGGGTTGACGCCGCCGGTAAGCGCGTCTTCGACAACAAGAAAGTCAGCGACCACTTTGCAATCGTCCCGACCGGCACAATTCCGCACGGCATGAGCGATGTGGAGGCCCGCATCTACGATCTGGTCGTCCGTCGCTTCGTCGCGGTTTTCTTCCCGATGGCTGAGTTCGAAGAAACCGTGCGCACTACCCTGGTCGGTCCGCATAACTTCCGGACGACGGGCAAGGTTCTGATCGTTTCCGGCTGGCGCGCGGTCTGGGGCCAGGAAGCCGACGCCGAAGAAGACAAGGATAAGGAAGGTGCGGCCAATTTGCCTGCCCTCGGGGCCGCCGACGGCAACCCCGCACAGGCCAAACTGGTGGAGCTAAACGTCAAGCAGGATGCCACGAAGCCGCCAGCGCGCTACAATGAGGCCTCCTTGCTGGGGGCGATGGAAAACGCCGGCAAACTCGTCGACGACGAAGCCTTGGCGGAAGCGATGAAGGAACGCGGTCTGGGCACTCCCGCCACGCGGGCCGCCACCATCGAAGAACTCCTCAGCGACAACAAGAAATACATCGAGCGCCAAGGCAAAGAGCTTGTCCCCTTGGCCAAGGCGTTTCAGTTGCACCAGTTCATCCACAAGATGAAGTTATCCTTCCTGTCCGAAGCCCGTCTGACCGGCGAATGGGAATACAAACTTCGCCTGATCGAGCAAGGGAAGTTGCCGGTGAAGCAATTCATCGCGGAGATTAAGGCGCAGGTGAAGGAGATGGTCGAACTCGGCGGCAAGGAAGAGGCCCCGACGCAAGTTGACCCGATTGTACTCTCCCCTTCCGACGGTAAGCCGATGCTCACGAACGGTGAGAGCTTCTTCTCGCAGGATCGTTCGGAAGACGGCAAGAAGCCGATGGTCTTGGTCTACATCGGCATCAACGGTCACACCGTCACACCCCACGAACTGGCCGAACTCGTCGCGAAGCGGCGTATCGGTCCGTTCACCGACTTTAAGTCGATGAAGTCGGGCAAGAACTTCACGGGCTGCATCGACCTCGTGGACGAAGATTCGATTGTCTCTTGGAAGGATAAACCAGCCGAGAAGCCCGCCGCGCCCGCAGAAGGCGAAGTGCCGGCCAAACCGAAGAAGGTCAAAGCCAAGAAGCCCACTGGGCGACTCAAGGCCGTCTTGTTCCTGGCGCCGCGCGAAGGCATGGATGGCAATCCCGACGCATTCGACGCCGATTGGCCAGTCCTCGGGGCCTGCCCGGTCTCCGGTCTCCCCGTTCAGCATACGCCGACTAATGGCTACCGCGTCTGCCCCCAGAAGGCCCAGACCGCTGGGGCCAAGAAGACCTTCAGCCTGAACTCCGAGATGCTGAAGGCCCCAATCACCGCCGACGACGTCCGTGCGATTTTAAATCAAGGCAAGTCCCCGCTGAAAAAGTTCATCTCCAAGCGCACGAACCGTGGCTTTGAAGCCTTCCTCGTCGCCGATAAGGACAAGGGTTGGTGGTTCGCGTTTCCGCCACGTAAGCCGAAGGGGCCGAAGAAGGGTGCCCCGGCGACCGACGTGCCCGACGAGAACAAGCCGTTCTAATTATTTCTCCCAAGGTTGGCGCGGGATGCGCTGCAGTACCGGGACCTTGAGTTCGTCTTCCATGAAACGGAGGCGTTCAAGGTCGTCGGGGGCACCGTCTTCTTCTTTTTTCAACTTAGCCATCCACTGGGCACTGTACCAGGCGTAAGCCTCCTTCTTCTGGCCGGCTTCCCACATGGTGCGGGCACACATGAAGTAAGCGAACCAAGGGACGGTCTTCGCTTGGGTGGCCCGTCGATAGTAAGATGCGGCGAGCAGGTTGTCCTTGAGTTTGATTTCGGCGAGTTGGCCAGCGGAGATCAGGATGCCAGAGTTGCCACCGGTGTGTTCGACCCCGTCCTCAAAGACGGCGAGGCCGAGTTGGGCGTAGCGTCGGAAGATCCCCTCTTGGATATCTGGCGCGACTTTGGCGTAACCACCGCGGCGTCGGATCTCCCAGTGCGCAAAATCATAGCCGACCGCATAGCCGGTGTTTTCCCAGAAGAACCGAGAACGCGGGTCGAGGGCACAGGCGGTCTTCATCAAGGCTTCGCAGCTAGCCCGGTCACGTTTCTCCCAGAAGACGTAACTGCGCAGCCAGGTGGCATCGGCCACGACCGTGCGCAAACCGCCAAGGATGCCCAGCAGGACCCCCTGGCCGAGCGTCGGCTCGATGTCTTTACGACCAATCTCGGGGACGGCTTGGCGGACGCCCTTCCAAGCGGTTTCCGAATACGCGCCTGCACCCAAGAGCAGCAAGCCGGCGACTACCCATGGGGCCGCGTTCCGCACGGTTAGATTTCCCTCCGCCGGAACGCCAAACTAGCCAAAGCGAGGAAGGCGATGAGGTAGAACAGCCCCGAGGCCACCACGGCCCCGACAGAATCTGCCGGCACGGCCGAGGGGTCGAGGACCAGCGTATCGCCGATATTGAACTGCTGAAGGTTTGGGATGACGCGGCTGGAGAGCCAGAGCAGGGCTTTGGTGAGGGCGTTCGCATCACTCGGCTTAAGCAGTGCCTCTTGCGCCAACCACTGCAACTGCCCCGCGACGATGGTCATCGCCCCGACCACCACGGCGAAGAGGAACGTCCGCGCGACCGCGGAAACCATGAGCACCATGGCAGCGACGACGCCGAGCCGGAACCATTGCAGCACCGCGAAAGAAAAGAGTCCCGAAGCGCTGAATTCGGGCGCCACCCGGCCAGACTCCGTGGCGAGCACGATCAGTTCCTGCGCACGACTCCACAGGATGACCCCCTGCAGGAAAGCCAAACTGAAGACGAAGACGCCGAGGACGGCCCAGGTACCGATAAACTTGCCTAAGAGGAATTCGGTTCGGCTCAGCGGCTTGGCGAGGAGTGTCAGGGCGGTGCGATTGTCGATTTCCGCAAAGAAAAGCTGGGCCGTCATGACCAACGCCAAGACCGAACCGAACAGGAACATTCCGCCGAAGGCGAAGTCAGCGACGAACTTCAATTCGCTGTGGCCGAAATCCATGAACCGAAAAGAGACCGACGAGACGACCATCGCGGCGGAAAGGACGAGTAAGAAGGCAAAGAAACGCTGCCGAATGGCCTCCAAGAAGGTCACCCGGGCAATCCAGCCCGACCGTGTGAAGAAAGGTTTCATTTAGGCGTCGCGGCTGCCGGTGACCAATGCACGGAAGAGGTCTTCAAGTGAACGGCGCGGATGGGTGATGGAGGTGACCTTGGCCCCGTGCGCGGCCAGCGCCGCTTCGGCGGCCTCCCGGGCCTGTGGGGTTAGGCCTTCCACGGTAATCACGTGCCGGTCGCGCTGGGCGAGGACTTCGTCGACGCGCCCTTCGAGGACGAGCCGACCGCGGTCCATGATGGCAACCCGGTCGCAGACTTGTTCGACTTGGCCCAGGAGGTGCGAACACAGGACGATGGTCTTACCTTTGGCCCGCATGGCATTGATCATCCGGCCGATGGCAGCGGAGCCCACAGGATCTACGCCGGCGGTTGGTTCGTCGAGGATGACGAGTTCGGGGTCGTGCACTATCGCCTGTGCCAAGCCGATGCGTTGGAGCATCCCTTTCGAATAGGTACCAATCGGCCGGCTCGCCGCTTCGGTCATGGCCGCGAGGTCCAGCGATGCTTCCACGGCATCGTTTACCTGGTCGCTCGGCACACCGCTTAAGCGCGCGCAGTACTGGACAAGTTCGCGCCCCGTCAGGAATTTGTGGAAATAGGGAGCTTCGGGCAGGAAGCCGGTGCGTTGGCGGGCTTCGGACGTTGCGGAGGGAAAACCGAGGATGCTGATCGAGCCGGCGGTGGCGGGAACGAGCCCAAGGACGATCTTCAATGTGGTGCTCTTGCCGCAACCGTTCGGGCCGAGCAGGCCAAAGACTTGGCCGCGCGGAATCTCTAAAGACAGGTTATCGACGGCCCGTAATTTGATGCCCCGTAACCCCACCCGGAAATCCTTGGTGAGGCCTTGGACGGAAATGGCACTCGCGGTGGTCATCGCTTGATCGAGAAGGTTTGGGCGGTCCGGAGGCCCGAAAAAGACCGCTCTTCGACATTGCGAATATGCCCATCCAGAGACTTCAGAATCTCGGCGGCGAAGTCGTCCAGCTCATTCTCTGAGCCTTCCGCATGCAGGTAGACCCGGCCATCGGTGAGGTTCTGGACAAAGCCGGTCACATCGAAACCGCGGGCTAAGCCAAGGACTTGGGCGCGAAACCCCACCCCCTGGACGTGGCCAGTGTACCAAACTTCCCGATGGGAGACATGGGTTGACATTTGGGAAATTGTGGAAAATCATTGGACTTTCGTCCCTCACAGCAACCGCAATCCGACTATGACTCTCCTCCCCCCTCTAGCTGTTTTCGATGGTCCCGTCGTTTGGGCCATTGTTATCGTTGCTGTTCTCCTCTTTGGTGGTTCGAAGATTCCCGAACTCGCCCGCGGCCTAGGTAAGGCTAAGCGTGAATTCAAAAAAGCCTCGGAAGAAGTCGAAACCGAAGTCCGCTCCGCCGTCGAAGAAGACGAGCGCAAGAAGGCCCGCCTCAAGCAAATCGAAGAAGAAGAGCGCGCCCGCGTTCGTGCTAAGATTGAGGAAGAAGAGCGTGCTAAGCGTGCTGCCGAAGGAAAGCAGAACTAAGACCCTGGGGGCCGGTAACGGCCCCTTTTTATTGGCATGTTCACGGGCTTAGTTCAGGCAACCGGCCAGGTTGTTGCGCTCGAGGTGCAAGCTTCGGGGGTGACCCGTTTGGCCCTCTCCTCCCCCCTGTTGGCCGCGGCTGAACTCGGCGCCTCCATTGCCGTCAATGGCTGCTGCCTGACCGTGACCTCCGTCCATAACCACGTCGCCACGTTTGACCTCCTAGCTGAGACGCTGCGACTGACGAATCTGGGCGACCTGACGGTGGGCTCGGTGGTTAACCTCGAGCCGAGCCTTCGTCCCTCCGACCGCATGGGGGGGCACTTCGTGACCGGACATATCGATGCCTGTGGTTCGATTGCCTTTTTCGGGGCCGACGGGGCCGACTGGCGCCTAGATATCAATGCCCCTGCCGAAGTCCTCCGTCATGTCGTTAAGAAAGGCTGTGTCGCCGTCGACGGCATGTCCCTGACCGTAGCGGATGTCCTGCCGACAGGATTTCGGATTTGGATTATCCCGCACACGTTGTCGGTGACTAACCTCGCGGCTCGCCAGGCAGGTCAACGCGTCAACCTAGAGTCAGACCTCCTCGCTAAGTACGCGGAGAAGCTCTTGGTGCGCGGTTAGACCCCCGAGAGTTCGTTGAGACGATTCTGTAGGTGTGCCGCTAAGGCCGCCTCATCGCTTTCACGGGTGGGGCATGGGATGACTTCAAAGGTCACGTCGACGCGTGAAAACGGTTTGGGCAAAGCGAACTTGTCCCAACTCCGTAACGTCCAAGCAGAACGAAAATTCATCCCCATGATAAGGAAGGGACGGCCCGTCAGCTTGGCCAAAGCAGCCGCCCCCGACTTGAATTCGCGGCGCGGCCCCTTCGGACCATCGGGAGTTACGCCCGCGTGGTTGCCGCCCCGGACCGCACGGGTTAAGGCCATGAGCGCGGCGGCGCCCCGTTTGCTGGAAGACCCGCGGACCGCGTTGATGCCCATGAGGCGAAAGAATGCGACCAGCCAACCGCCATCCTTGCTGGTGCTGATGAGCGCAGTGACGGGGCGATCCAAGAACCGGTTGGCAATCAACGAGGAAGTGAAAAGCCGATCATGCCAGAGCAACAAGACGAAGGGACCGTCCTTATCCTCTACCCGTGGGACATTGGCATGAACGCGCAAGGTGGCCAACCAGAGTCTGAGGATCAACGCGGCCAACCATACCCAGAGCCAATGGTACCAAGCCACCTCTACGGGGGTCTCGGGTAGTTCTTGGGAAGGTGCGGTCACTGGGTCAGTGACGCAGTTTCCGGACCGCATTTCAAACACTTACGCCAACCCTAAGGCCTGCCGAATCGCGGGACGGCGGTAAAGGTGCATCAAGGGCAACGCGAAGGCCTCGGGCAGGCGTCGCATCCAGGCATCTAACTCGCAGGGCCGTCGCCACAGGAGGGAGTCCACCTCGGTGCGGCCTAAGCGTGGGGTGAACTCGCCATGGAGTAAGTAAGACCGGACAAATTCGTGCCCTAAATCTGGGTGGCAAGGGGCGTAATCAATTTCTAGTAAATCCTCGGTGCCCACCCGGAGGCCAAGCTCTTCATGGAGTTCCCGGACGGCGGCCACCGCGTAGCTCTCCCCGCTGTCGACATGGCCAGCGCAGGAGGTGCTGATGAGCCCCGGGCAGTTGTCCTTCGCATAGGAACGACGTTGGAGGCAGAGTTGCCCGTCGCCCCGCAGCCAGAAGATGTGGATAGCCCGGTGCCGGAGGTGCTGGCGGTGAATTTCGCTGCGCGGGAGGGCGCCGATGACGACATCGTTTTCGTCGACAAGGTCGAAGACTTCGTCGGGCGACTGGCCGACTTCTTTTCTCATGCGCGGCCTAGGTCCATGATGATATTCCACCGCTTGGTCAATTCGCGGTCGTGCTTCTTCCAATCGGGATCCCAAGCGGCGAGCTGATTCCAGAAGCGATCGGAATGGTCCATGTGCTTGCGATGGGCGAGTTCGTGGTAAATGACGTGGTCATGGACGACCGGGGGTAAGAGGACGAGGCGCCAATTCAGCGAAAGCGCCCCTTGCTGCGAGCAGGAACCCCAGCGCGTGGTTTGATCGCGGACGCTGACGGCATCAACGGTGACCCCGACGCGCCGCGCGAGGCGTTCGACGGCCAGCGTCAGGCCCGTTTCGGCCAGACGACGGAGTACCCGGACGGCGGCCTCCTCCCGGCCCGCTTCGGGCAAGCAGAGTTGCACCGCATCGGCTTCCTTGGCGATGACGAGGCGAGCCCTGGGGCCGGTCGTTAAGCTTACCTCCATCATCCGCTCGTCTAAGGTCGCCCACGGAAACTTTTCCAAATGGGCAAGCAGTGAGGGTTGGACCGCGCGGGCCTTTTGGACGACCTGCTCGAGCCAGGACAGATTATCTTTCAGAAAGGCTAAAGCCGACGCCTGCGAAGCGTGAATGGGGTAAGTGAGTTCAACCCGGGGGCCGGGCTTAACCGAAAGCCGCACCCGCCGCGCCCGTTCCGACGGCTTGGGCCAAACCTGCACTGCGCGACCAGCCACATGCACCGTGATGGGTTGGGCCGGCGTCATCACGTTACCCTTGTTTGGCACCGTGCTTTTCGGCCTCAGTCACCACCGCGGCGGTGTGTCGGCGCAAAGCGGAGTCGGGGTCGATGCCAGCGTCGCGACAGGCCGCGATCAGTTCAAAGAGCTTCTGGCCAGCCGCGGCTTCGGTGAGTCCCTGGCTTGCCGCGGTCACCGCTGACCGGTCCACGGTCGCGCCGGCATCCAGCGCTTTCTTCTGCACCTGCTTCCAGACTTCGCGTGCCGTTAGGATCGGGTTCAGGGTTGGCGGCAGTTCCTTGAAGAGGGTGGGCTGCTTGGCCCCCTTCTCCTTGAGTTTGATCTGCTCCCATTGTTTCACTACGGCCGCGGAGTCGCCGAGCTTGACGCCATTGCCGAAGACGTGGGGGTGACGTCGGACCATTTTCTCATTCACCTCACGGGCGACGTCATCGAAATTGAACTTCCCTGCCTCCGCGGCCATTTGGGCATGGAGGAC
>CAIYEN010000160.1 GCA_903925205.1 uncultured Opitutia bacterium
GTCTCAAATCCCTCGAAGATAATTGGCCAGCCAAGGGCAAGACCACCTTCGGCTTCCCGCAAAACCTCGGCTATCAATTCCGCGGTTATGACCTCGATGCACTCCGCCGCCCGACGTTTCACTACGAATACGGCGAAGTGAAAGTGGCGGACTTCTTCGAGGACGCGCGCGGGAGCGACGGCAAGGCGTACTTCAAACGCACCCTCACCTTCACCGCTCCTAGCGGCACGGCTCCCTTCTACTTCCGCGCCATTAGCGGAGCTAAGGTCACGGCGACGGACGCGAAAACCTTTACCGCGGCCAAATTAAAAGTCCGCCTCACGGGTGCATACCAAGGCATCGTGCGGGAAGATGAACTCCTCATCCCGCTTACGCTGCCAGCGGGCACCTCTACCCTCACCCTCGACTACCAATGGTAACGCTCCGCTCTTCCCTCGTCTGGGCGATGCTCGCCTGCACCCCCGGTCTCGCGGCTGAGGACTTAGGTGCCATGTGGGGTACCGCCGCCGCGGAGGCGAAGTATTACCCCATCGTTAACATCCCGATTCCCTCGACGATTCCGATGCGACCGGGTGGCCTCGAAGTCCTGCCCGACGGGCGACTCGCCGTGGGGACTCGCCGCGGCGACATCTACTTTATCCAGGGCGCCTTCTCCACGCCACCGAAACCGGAATACCACCTCTTTGCGACCGGCCAGGATGAGATCTTCTCGCTCGCCTGGAAAGATGGCGCGATGACCGCGACTTCCTTTAGTGAAGTCTTACGCATCCGTGACACCAAAGGCGATGGCGTCGCGGATCGCTACGAAACCCTCTCCAACAACTGGGGCTATGCCGAGGGCCATGAGTTTGCCTTCGCCTCCAAGCATGATCCGCAGGGCAATATCTGGGTAGCGCTAGGCCTCAGCGGATCGTACGAATCGCATAACCTTTTCCGCGGGTGGGCCGTGAAGGTAACCCCACAGGGCGAGATGATTCCGGTGTGTAGCGGCCTGCGCAGCCCCGCTGGAATTGCGGCCAATACCCAGGGCGAGATGTTTGTCATTGAGAGCCAAGGACCGTGGAACGGCTGCTGCTCCCTCAAGCGTCTGAAGCAAGGAGCCTTCCTTGGCCACCCCGCGAGTTACAATTGGTACGCGTTCACCAAAGACCTCAAAGAACCCGTAAAGCCTAACAGCAACTCGCGGCTGCACCTTGAACGCAAACGCGTGAAAGAGTTCGTACCCCCAGCGGTGCGTTTCCCGTACATCAAGATGGGACGTTCGATATCTGGCTTCCGGCTCGATCAGACCGGCGGTAAGTTCGGGCCCTTTGCCGGCCAGTTCTTCCTCGGCGACTACACCTTGAGCATCCTGCTGCGTGCGACCACCGAACAGGTCAACGGAGTCTGGCAAGGCGCGTGTTACCCCTTCCGCGAAGGACTCGCCACCGGCATCATGAACGTGGAGTTCTCGCCGCAAGGCCAACTCATCGCGGGCGGTTTCACGACCAACGCCCAATGGCCCGTGCGGGGCACCGAACCCTTTGCACTCCAGCGCATCGATTGGAGCGGCGTCACCCCGTTCGAAGTAAAAGAGATCAACATCAAGCCCGATGGCTTCTTGGTCACGTTCACCCTGCCCGTCGATCCTGAGACCGCGGCCAACCCGGCGAACTACGACGTCTCGACCTACACGCACATCTACCAGGCCGGCTATGGCAGCCCGGAAGTCGACCAGACCACGCCAAAAGTACTCAAAGCCGTGCCCGCGGCGGACGGCCTTTCGGTGCGGCTCACCCTGGAGCGGATTGAAGAGGGTCACATCCATGAATTCGATTTCGCAAAAGTCCGCGCCCAGACCGGCACGCCCCTGCTCCACACCAAGGCGTATTACACCGTCAATGAAATCCCCGCGAAGTAAGCGGCGATCTCAGCTTTCATGAAATTACTCCGACTGGCCGTACTCCTCTGCAGCCTAAATGGCCTGGCCCATCCCGTACCTGAAAATCCCCAATGGCTGACTTATGCCGGCGGCGAAGGCCCAGGCAAAGGTAAGCACATCGTCCTCATCGCCGCCGACCAAGAATACCGGAGCGAGCAGTCCATGCCCATGTTGGCGAAGATCCTCAGCACCCATCACGGCTTCGACTGCACCGTCCTCTACGCCCTCAACGACCAAGGCCTCGTCGACCCGACCATGCCCGTCTACCCCGAGAAAGGTAAAGAGAAGGAATTCAAGACGCACCACATCGCTGGCCTCGAGCATCTCGCCTCGGCAGATCAGGTCATCTTCTTTTGCCGCTTACTCACCCTGCCCATGTCGGAGCGAGAGCTCATCGTGAAGTATGTAGATTCTGGCAAACCCTTCATTGCCTTGCGCACGGCCAATCACGGTTTCCACGCCCAGTTGCCTTACAAAATTGATGGCAAGCAAGTGAGTTGGGGCGATGACATCCTCGGCGGCAGTTTCCGCGGTCACCATGGACGTTACCACGCTGATTCCACGCGCGGCCTCATCGTCGAGAGCCAGAAAGATCACCCGATTCTCCGGGGCGTAGAGGACATCTGGGGCAACTCCGACGTGTATCGCACGTACAAAGAAGGCGGCAGCCTACCGAGTGGGTGTACGGCGCTCGTCTGGGGCCAGCCGCTCATGGGGCGTAAGCACGATGATGCGCCCAACCCGAAACTCGAAGCCCTGCCCGTGGCCTGGTATAAGAGTTGGCGGACCAGCAGCGGCAAAGAAGCCCGCGTCTTCCAATCCACCATGGGCAGCGGGGATGATTTCCGGAGCGCCGGCTTGCGGCGGCTCGTCATCAACGCCGCTTACTGGGGCATGGGCATGGAAGCCGCGATTACGCGCGACCGCTCGGTTGAAACCGTCGGCACCTACGAGCCCCTCATCACGGGCTTTGATTACAAACGTATCGGCGTCGTCCCCAAGCCCGTCTCGGCGTATAAGTGAGCGGCGGAGGCCGCGGGAGGGGA
>CAIYEN010000161.1 GCA_903925205.1 uncultured Opitutia bacterium
ATGACCTCCTCGGTGTCCTTCGAGAAGAGCCGCTTCACCAGTTCGCTCCCGGCTGCATCGCCTGGGATGAACGCTTTTTTCTTCACGGCTTCTTCCCGGAGGTCCAAGCGGAGCTTACCTTTGCGCTTATTGGCGTCCGGTCCGTGACAATAGAAGCAGTTCTCGGATAGAATCGGGCGAATGTCGCGATTGTACTCGAGCGTGGCGGGCTCGGCGGCGGCCACGGCAACGGCCGCTAAAATCCCGAGGGAGAGGGCGAGGCAATGAAGTGGGGTAGGGCGGACGAGCATGACTGCAGGGGGTGGCAACCGACGGGGAGTCGGCGGGGTAGGGATATGCAGTTTCCTAGACTATAGATGACAAGGATTTGTTTCCTGTTTCTGCCTAGTTTCGGTCGCCTTTGGGGTTGCTGAAGAGGCGGGGCGTGTTGTCATCGGTGCAGGTGCGCATCCTCGATCGATACATCCTCCGCGAGTGGGCCAAGGTCTTCGCCCTGTGCATGGCCAGCTTTTGCGGCCTCCTGCTCGTTTCCGAGGGCTATAACTGGATTCCCGACTTCCTCGGGTGGGGCTCCACGTCGTGGACGATTGTCACCTACCTGGCCTGTAGCTTGGTGGCCAAGGTTTCGGTCCTCATCCCCGTATCTTTACTCGTTTCGACCGTCTTCGTGCTGAGCGCGATGAATCGTAATCAGGAGTTGGCCGCCGCCCGTGCCGCAGGCATCGGGATGTGGCGCCTGACGGCCCCGCTTTGGTGGGTGGCGGTGGCGTTCGCGGCACTGACGGCATTGCTCAATGCCGTTTGGGTGCCTGACGCCTTGGAGACCCAACGGAACCTCGTCGAACGCGAGCGCTTCAACTTCATTCGGTCTAGGGGCGACGTCGTGGTGCCGATTAGCCAAGGCGAATTCGTGTCTTTCCAGAATCCCAAGTCTGGGCGTTTCTGGCTGATCTCGCGCCTCGGGATTAATTCCGGCCAAGCTTACGAGGTCTTCGTCTACACCTTTGACGCTCGTAATCGGCTGCTGCGCTGCATCGCCGCCCGTACCGCCGAGTTCAAGAAGGTCGACGGCGTCTGGAAGTGGACCTTCCGCGATGGCCGCGATCAACGCTACGACCCCGTCGCTGGGATGCTCGCCCAGCCGCATTTTGATACGTTGTCGCCCGCCGGCTATGATGACGATCCGGAGGTGATGCTCTTCGCCCGCCGCGACCCAGAAGACCTTTCCTTGCGCGAGGTGTCCCGTTATGTCGAACAGACGGGCTCCAATACCGCGGGCCAAGGCGCCGCCTACGCCATGCGTTACCACGCGATTCTGTCCAGTCCGGCGATTTGCTTCGTGGTCATCGCTGTAGCCATTCCGTTCGCCGTGGTCGGTGGTCGCATCAACCCGATGGTCGGTGTCGCCAAGACCTTCGGCCTGTTCTTAGCTTTCTTTTTCCTGAGCTCGATTTGTTCCGCCTTCGGTGTCAGCGGCGCCTTGTATCCCGTGGTAGCCGCGTGGCTGCCCACGGCGCTGACGGCCGCCTGGGCGATTCCCAAGTTACGCTCGGTCAACTGACATGCTTCGCGCTATTCGTATCCGTCCGGGTCCTCCGGCCCGTTCTCTTCGTGGTCACCCTTGGGCCTTTCTCGGGGAAGTCGACGTCGCCGGTCCGCCGCCCGTCGATGGCGATTGCGTCGAGTTGACCGACCCGAAGGGCCGCTGCCTCGGTGCTGGCCTGTGGAATGGCAAGTCGCAGATTGCGTGGCGCCGCTATTCGCGCCGCCCGATCTCGCTCGATGGTGCATTGCTCGAGGAATTGGTGACCGCCGCCGTGCAGCGCCGCGCCGGTAAGCCCGTCTGTCGCTTGGTGTGGTCCGAGGCGGATAGCCTGCCGGGGCTCGTCATCGACCGTTATAACGACCTCTTGACCGTGCAGGCCTTGACCTGTGGCATCGACCGTCGGCTGCCGCAAATCCTCGATATTTTGCAGCGCTTGCTGAAGCCCCGCGAAATCGTTCTCCGTAACGATGCCGCGACGCGTAAGTTGGAAGGCCTTGACCAGCATATCCGCACGGCTTCAGGGCAACCCTTGGCGCCTTGCTGGATGGAAGTCGGGGGCGTCCAGGCTTCGGTTGACCTCATGGGCGGCCAGAAGACGGGGATGTACCTCGATCAGCTCGACCAACACGCCCGCGTGGCGCAGTTGGCCAAGGGTCGTCGGGTTTTAGATGCTTTCTGTAACCAGGGGGGCTTCGGCCTCGCCTGTGCCAAGGCGGGTGCTACGTCGGTCTTGGGCCTCGATTCTTCGGAAGACGCCGTCGTCGCCGCCCGCGCCGCCGCGGAGCGTAATGGGCTCAACGCCCAGTTCGAAGTCGCTAACGTCTTCGATTGGTTCACCGAGCACCGCGAGGCGACCTACGACCTCATCATCCTCGACCCGCCGCCGTTCGCCCGCAGCAAGGACTCCGTCCCCGGCGCCGTGCGTGGCTACAAGGAACTTAACCTGCGCGCCCTGCGCCTGCTTTCGCCGGGGGGCATCTTGGCGACCTATTCTTGCTCGCACCGTGTGACCGAGGAGATGTACCTCGAGCTCATCGAAGACGCGGCATCCGACGCCCGGCGTGAGGCCGTGGTCTTGGAGCGTACGTCGCAGCCGGCCGACCACCCGGTGTTACTGAATTTCCCGGAGAGCCGCTACCTCAAGGGCTTCATCATCGAGATTCGGGCTTAACTCCCGCCTCCGCACGACTTCACTCCCGTCATGATTGTCTCCCTCCGCGGTAAACTCATCGAAGCCGGCGTCCTCCGCGTGGTCATCGAGTCGACGGGCGTGGGCGACGAAGTGAACGTACCCGTCACGACCGCCGAGCGCCTGCCGAAGCTAGGCGCCGAGGTCTTCCTCCTCATCCACCACGTCTTCCGCGAAGATGGCCAAGCCCTCTACGGGTTCGCCGTCGCCGAGGAGCGTGAGTTCTTTAAGCTCCTCGTCGAAAAAGTTTCGGGCGTCGGCCCGAAGATGGCTTTGAATATCCTCAGCCGTCTCTCGCTGCCAATCCTGCGTGATGCCATCATCCGCGGGGACGTCGCCTTGCTTTCCCAGTGTCCGGGCATCGGCAAGAAGACCGCC
>CAIYEN010000162.1 GCA_903925205.1 uncultured Opitutia bacterium
CAAGGAAACCTCCCTCGCCGAGATCAAGGCCGCCCTCAAGAAGGCGTCTGAGACCTACATGAAGGGCATCCTGGCCTATACGGATGAAGAAGTCGTTTCTTCTGACTTCATTCACGACAAGAGCTCGTCGATCTTCGACGCCGGTTCCTCGATCGAGTTGAACAAGAACTTCTTCAAGCTCATCAGCTGGTACGACAACGAGTGGGGCTACTCCAACCGCGTCGTCGAGCTGCTCGGTAAGGTAACGGCTAAGCTCTAAGTTTAGCCTAATCTACCTGTGAACAGGCGACCCTCGGGTCGCCTGTTTTGTTTTAGGCTTCCGCGGTGGGGTGGGGCAGGGGGATTGCCGCCAGTTTGGGCCCTTCGCTGGTTTAGCCTTCCCACGGCTGGGGGAACTCCTTTCTCTCCTGCTTTCCGACCATGCCTGTACCATCTCTCCGCGATCTCGGTTCCGTTTCTGGTCTCCGCGCCCTTGTGCGCGTCGACTTCAATGTCCCTCAGGACAAGAAGACCGGTGCCATCACCAATACCCAGCGCATCGCTGCGGCCCTGCCGACCATTAAGTTCCTCTTGGATGGCGGCGCCTCCTTGGTGCTGATGTCGCACCTCGGCCGTCCGGACGGCAAGGTCGTCGAGAAGTTCTCCCTCCGTGCGGTCGCCGCCGAGTTGGAGAAGCTCCTCGGTCGCCCGGTGAAGTTCCTCCCTAGCTGCGTGGGGCCCGAAGCGGAAGCCGCTTCGAAGTCGCTCAAGGCTGGCGAAGTCCTGCTCCTGGAAAACCTCCGTTTCCACATCGAAGAAGAGGGCAAGGTGAAGCTCGAAGACGGCACCAGCATGAAGGCTGATCCGGCTAAGGTGGCCGAGTTCCGCGCGTCCCTTTCCCGCCTCGGCGACGTCTACGTCAACGACGCTTTTGGCACCGCTCACCGCGCCCACTCCTCGATGGTTGGCGTCAATTTACCCCGTAAAGCCGCGGGTTTCCTGCTCGAAGCTGAACTCAAGGCCTTCGACACTGTCCTTAATAACCCGCAGCGTCCGCTGCTCGCGATCCTCGGCGGTGCGAAGATCGCCGACAAGATTCCGCTCATCCGCAACCTCATCGAGAAGGCGGACGAAATCATCATCGGTGGCGGCATGGCCTACACCTTCCGCAAGGTCTGCGATGGCATGGAAATCGGCAACTCCTTGTACGACGCGGAAGGCGCCAAGATCGTCCAGGAACTCCTCGATAAGGCCAAGGCGCGTGGCGTGAAAGTCACCCTACCGGTCGACTTCAATTGCGGTGATAAGTTCTCGCCCGACTCCAACACGCAGCCTGCGACGATGCAGTCCGGCATTCCGGCAGGTTGGGAAGGCATGGATGCGGGTCCCGAATCCATTAAACTTTATGAAGCCGCCATCGGTCGCGCTGGCACCGTCGTTTGGAACGGCCCTTGTGGCGTGTTCGAGTTCGATAAGTTCGCGGTTGGCTCCAAGGCCATGGCCGCTGCCGTCGCCCAAGCCACGGCCCGTGGCGCCATCACCATCGTCGGCGGCGGCGACACCGCCACGGCGGCGAAGAAGTTCGGCGTCGATACCAAGGTCTCGCATTGCTCCACCGGCGGCGGCGCTTCCCTCGAGTACCTCGAAGGCAAGGTCCTCCCCGGCGTCGCGGCGCTCTCGGCCTAAAGCCCTCTTCAACAACAATCTATACAACTAATATGTCTAAGCGTACCCCCCTTATCGCCGGTAACTGGAAGATGAACAAGACCGCCACCGAAGGCGTCGAGTTGGTCAAGGCCATCTCGGCCGCCGTCGGCATCGACCCGAACGTCAATGTCGTCCTTTGTCCGCCCTTTACGGCCCTGTCGGCCGTAGGTGCCGCGATCGAAGGTTCCCACCTCGCCCTGGGCGCGCAGAACCTGCACGACAAGACGAACGGCGCCTTCACTGGAGAAATCTCCGCCTCCATGTTGCGCGACCTTCACGTCACGCACGTCATCATTGGACATAGCGAACGCCGGAGCATTTTCGGTGAAGACGATGCCTTCGTGAACCGCAAGGTCCACGCCGCCCTCGGTGCGACGTTGCGCCCCATCCTCTGCGTGGGTGAGCTCCTCGCGGAGCGCGAAGCCAACCAGACCATGGAAGTTGTCCGCCGCCAGGTGGAGAAGGGCCTCGAAGGCGTGCCTGCCGCCAAGGCCGACCACGTAATCATCGCCTACGAGCCCGTCTGGGCGATCGGTACCGGTAAGACGGCGACCCCGGCCATGGCGCAGGAAGTGCATGCTTTCATCCGCAAGCTCCTCGCCCAGCAGTTCGGCGCCGAGTCCGCCGCTCGTATTCTCATCCTCTACGGCGGTTCGATGAAGCCCGACAACGCCGATGCTCTCTTGGCTGAGCAGGACATTGACGGTGGCCTGATTGGGGGTGCTTCCCTCGAAGCCAAGAGCTTCGTCGAGCTCGTCCGCTCGGCCTCGAAGTCCGTCGCCGGCTAAGTCGAACGGCCCTTCGGGACCTAGGCCGACAGAGGTGATTAGCCCAACAAGGCTTCTCCCTCTGTCGGCCTAATAGTTTGAAACCTGTCCAATGGGGCCTTTTTAGGCCTTTCATGCGGATGTATTTGAGCGTTTTAACTTAAAACATTGATTATCAATTACTTAAGTTGCCTAAAAACACTCTATTTACAGGTTTATTAACAGGTTAGCCCCCTCTGCCCCGCTAAACTCGTCCAAATGCCCTAAAAATTGGGTTGCGAAGGGGGGGCGGCTTTCGTGCCTCTGTGGGCAAAAGCACCACTTCTCCGTCCGTTATACCGATGCGTAAGCTCCTTAACTTCCTGACCGGCGCCGCCCCCCGCGGCAACTTCTTCCGTCGATCGGTCAACAGCGTCCCGCTCCAGGTGCTCATCTGCCTCCTGGTCACCGTCGCCGTCGTCGTCGCCGGCATCAACGAGTACGCCACGAATAAGTATTTAAACGTCGGATACACGCCCGATCAGCCGGTCGCCTTCGACCACTCCTTCCACGCGGGGCCCGATTCCGTGCTCGGGCTCGATTGCCGCTATTGCCATAATTTTGTCGAGAAGTCGGGACACTCGAACGTGCCGACCAGCAGCACCTGTTGGAATTGTCATAGCCAGGTGAAGACCGACAGCCCTGCGTTGGCGCTCATCCGCCGCAGCGTCGAAACCGGCGAAGCCGTGCGCTGGGTCAAGGTGCACAAAGTGCCTGACTACGTGTACTTCAACCACGCCGTGCACGTGAACCGCGGCGTCAGCTGCGTCGAGTGCCACGGTCGCATCGACCAGCAGGTCGTCGTCGGCCAGCAGAAATCCTTGAACATGTCCTTCTGCATCGATTGCCACCGCAATCCTGAGCAGGTCATCCGCCCAGTCGACAAGGTCACGGACCTCGGCTGGAAAGCTGAATCCCCCGCCGCGCAGGCCGCCCAGGGCACGAAGTTCGTGCACGACTGGAAGGTCAATCCTCCCCAGAGCTGCTCCGGCTGCCACCGCTAATCCCCGCCTTTTTCTTCGATGAGCAAGCAAGTCTTCAATCACCCCGCGCCGCAGCCTGGCGAGCCGACCGGTCCTTCGTACTGGCGCAGCCTCGACGAGCGCAACAAGACGCCTGAATTCCGCACCCGCGCTGAGCGCGAGTTCGTGGACGGCGCCGCCGCCATCTCCACCGTCGAACGTCGCGAGTTCCTCCTGCTCATGGGTGCGTCCTTCGGCCTCGCCGGCCTGGGTCTCGCGGGTTGCCGCGAGCCGCGCAACCACACGTTGCCTTACAGCAAGCAGCCCGAGAACACCATTCCTGGCGTCGCCACTTACTACGCTTCTTCGTTCCCAGGCGAACTCGCCAACCAGGCGCTGATCGTCGAGACGCACCAGCATCGCCCGACGAAGGTCGAAGGTAATCCAAGCCACGCCGCCAACGGCACGGCTTCGTCTAAGTTCGCCCAAGCGAGCGTGCTCGACCTCTACGACCCCGAGCGTGCGCAAGCTTCGCAGGACGCCTCCGGCGCCCTGCTCTCCGTCGCGGCGGTCCGCGATTTGCTCCGCAAACTCTCCGCCGAGGCCAAGGCCAACGGCGGTGCCGGCCTCGCTTTCCTCGCGCGTCCGTCCACCTCCCCGACGCGTGCTCGGGTCGTCGCCGCCGTCAAGGCTGCGCTCCCCCAGGCTCGTTTCGTTGAGTACACGCCGGTCGCCCAGAACCGTGCCGACTCCATCCTCGGTGCCCGTGCGTTGCCAGATTACGCCAAGGCTCGCCGCATCCTCAGCCTCGACGCCGACTTCCTAGGCTCGGGCGATGGCGTCGTCGAAGCCACGCGTGCCTATGCCGCTGCTCGCCGTGCCGACACCGCCGTCGAAGCCGATGCGATGGCGCGCCTCTACGTCGTTGAATCCACTTTCTCGCTGACCGGTGCTGCCGCCGATCACCGTCTCCGTGCCGCCAGCTCGCACATCTCCGGCCTCGCGTTGCTCTTCGCCGCTGAAGTGCTGGCGCAGACGGGGAAGGGCAGCGAAGCCAACGCACTCCGCGCCAAGGTCACGGGCCTCACGACCGACGCCTGGATCAAGGAATCCATCGCCGACCTCGTCGCCGCCAAGGGCAAGGCCCTCATCGTCGCCGGTGACCATCTCTCGGCCGACGCGCACCGCGCTGTCGCCGTTGCCAACGCCGCCCTCGGCGCGACCGTCCGCTACGTAGCCGCCGCTGCGCCCGCCGCTGGTACGGTGGCCGACCTCGTCGCGAAGCCGGCCTCCACGCTCGTCATCCTCGGTGGTAACCCTGCTTACGACGCTCCGTCCGACGTCGATTTCTCCAAGGCCGTCAAGGCTGCCAAGCAAGTCGTCCGCCTCGGCTACCATGGCCCGGCCTACGACGAGACCTCTGCGCTCGTGAAGGATGCCCAGGGCACCTTCCTCGCCGCTTCGCACTACCTCGAAAGCTGGTCCGATGGTCGCACCGTCGATGGTAGTTACGTGCCGGTCCAGCCGATGATCGACCCGCTCTTCCCGACGGTCACCGAGCTCGACGTCCTCGCGCCTTTCGCTGGCCTCACCCAAGAGCCTTACGCACTCGTCCGTGAGACTTTTAACAGCCTCTCCAAGGACGCTTCCGATGCCGCGTTCGCCGCTTGGTTGGCCGAAGGCGTTCTCGCGGGCACCCAGTATCCGACCTACACGGATATGCTCATGGCTGTCCCGACGGGCACCTTCAAGGCTCCGGAACTTTCGGCCAAGTCGCTCGAAGTCCGTATCGTTCCCAGCGTGCACGCTGGCGACGGCCTCTACGCCAACAACGGTTGGCTCGCCGAAGCGCCCGATCCCCTCTCCAAGACCTCTTGGCAGAACGTCATCCTCATCAGCCCGAAGTTGGCGAAGGAACTCAACGTCGAGCCAGAGGAGATGTTCATCAATAAGATCGGCCAGCTGAACCGTAACATCAACCAGCTTGTCGACGGCCGCCTCATCGCCAAGGTCGCCACGCTCACGGTGAACGGCGTCACCCTCAAAGGCTCGCTCTTCATTATGCCGGGCCTCGCGGATTACACCATTGGCCTGCAGTTGGGCTTTGGTCGTCGCATCGCTGGTCGCGTCGCCACCCGCGTCGCCGAGCGCCTGCAGGGTAAGCTCGTCGGCAATGGCTTTGACGTCTATCCGTTCGTTACTTCCGCTGAGCCGTCCGTCCGCACGGGCGTCGTCCTTGCCCTCACCGGCGAGAGCGCGCCCATCGCGAACATGCAGGACCACTGGTCCATGGAAGGCCGCGACGTTGTTCGCGAAGGCAATGCTGCCGACCTCCACCATAACGAGAACTTCGCCAAGCTCGGTATCGATGGCCACGCCCCGGCAGTTTACGGCAAGGACGAGAACATGTCAGCCGCCGACAAGGCCATCCTCACGCCACGCGGCAATTCTGCTTACGAGCACCCGAACCACACGGTCGCCCCTAACGTCGCCGTTTGGAAAGGCCACGAGGATAAGTTCCCGTTGCTCCAGCAGTGGGGCATGTCGATCGACTTGAATACCTGTACGGGTTGCAACGCTTGCGTGACCGCCTGTCAGGCAGAGAACAATATCCCCGTGGTGGGCCGCGACCAAGTCCTCAAGGGCCGCAACATGCAGTGGATTCGCCTCGACCGCTACTTCTTCGACGGCCGCGATCAGGCCGGGAATGAAATCCCCGCCGACCCACAGGTCACCTTCATGGGGATGGCCTGTCAGCATTGCGAAACCGCTCCGTGCGAAACCGTTTGCCCAGCGAACGCCACCGTCCACGACGACCAGGGCCTCAACACGATGGCCTACAACCGTTGTATCGGCACCCGCTATTGCGCGAACAATTGCCCGTATAAGGTCCGTCGCTTCAACTTCCTCGACTACAACAAGCGCGAGGCTGGTCACTATTACGAAGGCCCGCTCGGACCAGCCAAGCTCCCGAAGGATCCCGCCGACCTCCCGCAGTTGCAGAAGAATCCAGACGTCTCCGTGCGTATGCGTGGCGTCATGGAAAAGTGCACCTATTGCGTTCAGCGCATCCAGGAAGCCAAGATCCAGGCCAAGGTGCGCGCCAAGGATTCGGCCGACATCAACGTGGCCGACGGTGCCATCAAGGTGGCTTGCCAGCAGGCTTGCCCGGCGGAAGCCATCGAGTTCGGCGACATCACCGACCCGAAGTCGCGCGTCTCGAAGGCCAAGGCCTCGACCCGTACCTACGGCGCGTTGACCTACCTCAACACTCGCCCGCGCACGACCTACCAAGCCAAGCTGCGCAACTTGAACCCGAAGATGCCTGGTGCCATCCTCGTCCCGCTGTCCCGCAAGGAAATGGCTGGTCGCGAAAGCCACGCTCCCGCTCACGGCGCCGCCGCTCACGGCGCAACCTCCCCCAGTGCTCCCGCGGCCGACAGCCACGGTCACCAGAAGTAACCCTTAACGCATCCCTGTTCCATGGCTCACGCCCACGATAGCTCCTCGGAGCGCCCTGCAATTCTGGACAAGGTCCGTCCGGCCGAACTCCCTCGCCCGAAGCTGATCCTCAACGATCGCGGCTTCCACTGGATCACCGATAAGGTGTGTGGCATCGTCGAAGAACCGACCCCCCTCTGGTGGAAGGTCCTGTTCGGCGTCGCGCTCTTCATCGCGTCCTTCACTGGCCTCGGCCTCTTCTACCTCGTGTCGACTGGTACGGGGACGTGGGGCCTCCGTTCGCCGGTGGGTTGGGGTTGGGCGATCGTGAACTTCGTCTTCTGGGTCGGCATCGGCCACGCCGGCACGCTCATCTCGGCGATCCTTTGCCTCCTTCGCCAGAAGTGGCGTACGTCCATCAACCGTGCCGCGGAAGCCATGACTATCTTCGCGGTCATGTGCGCCGGTATCTTCCCGCTCTTCCACGTCGGTCGCGTCTGGTTCGGCTGGTGGCTTTTCCCGCTGCCGAACCAAAACGGTATCTGGCCGCAGTTCCGCTCGCCGCTGGAGTGGGACGTGTTTGCCGTCTCGACCTACTTCACCGTCTCGACGCTCTTCTGGTACATGGGCATGGTGCCTGACCTTGGGGCCATCCGTGACCGCGCGAAGACCTGGTGGCGCAAGGCTTTCTACTCCGTCCTCGCCCTCGGTTGGCGCGGTGGTAACCGCCAGTGGAGCAACTTCGAAATGGCCTACCTGCTCCTCGCTGGCCTTTCGACCCCACTCGTGCTCTCGGTGCACACCATCGTCTCGTTCGACTTCGCCGTCTCGAACGTGCCGGGCTGGCACACGACGATCTTCCCGCCGTACTTCGTCGCGGGTGCGATCTTCTCCGGCTTTGCGATGGTGCTGACCCTGATGCTCCCGCTGCGCGCGATCTATCGCCTGCACGACGTCATCAACCAGTACCACATCGATAACATGTGTAAGATCATCTTGGCCACGGGCACGATGGTCGGCTACGCGTACGCCACGGAGTTCTTCATCGCCGCCTACTCGGGCAACGCCTACGAAAAGTTCGCGTTCATCAACCGTGCGTTCGGCCAGTATGCATGGGCCTACTGGATCATGGTGTCCTGTAACGTCATCACCCCGCAGCTCTTCTGGTTCAAGAAGGTCCGCGAAAACCATTCCCTCGTCTGGATCATCTGTCTCTTCGTCAACGTCGGCATGTGGTTCGAACGCTTCGTCATCACCTGTACCTCGCTGGCGAACGATTACCTCCCGTCGAGCTGGGGTTACTACAGCCCGACCATCGTGGATATCTTCACGTTCTTCGGCACCTTCGGCTTCTTCTCCGTCCTCTTCCTCCTGTTCGTCCGCTTCCTTCCGCTTCTGCCGATTGCTGAAGTCAAGATGGTCGCGCCACAGGCCGACCCCCACGCCCACTGATCCCGCCGTCCGCCCCGACCATGAACGAACGCAACGAACGCATCTACGGTGTGGCCTGCACCTTCCGCAAGCCCGCTGACGTCTTCCACGCCGCCGAAAAGGTGCGCGATGCCGGCTGGACCCGCTGGGACGTCCACACCCCATTCCCCATCCACGGGATGGACCAAGCCATGGGCCTACCGCGCTCCAAGGTGCCCCGCCTCACGCTGCTGGGCGGCGTGACTGGTTTCATCACGGGCTGCCTGCTGACCTGGTACATGAACTCGTTCGACTACCCACTGATTGTCGGTGGTAAGCCGTTCTGGAGCCCGATCTTCCCGTTCCCGGTGATGTACGAGTGCACGATTCTTTTCGCCGCCTTCGGTACGTTCTTTGGGCAGTTTATTCTGAACCGCTTACCGCACCACCACCACCCGCTGTTCGAACTGCCCAACTTCGCCCGCGTCTCCGATGACACCTTCATGGTCGTCCTCGAAGCGAATGACCCGAAGTTCCACGTCGATGAGTCCCGCAACTTCCTGCAGGCGCTGGGTGGCCAGGAAATCACTGTCATCCGCGACTAATTCGTTCCATGAACCGTTACCTCACTTTCCTCGCAGTCGTCGTTGTCGCCGTCATCGGCTTCTTTGGCGTCCAGGGCAAGAAGTCCAAGGACACGCCCGTCTATGTCTTCGACGACATGGACTACCAGTCCAAGTATAAGCCCCAGGGGGAGAATGCGTTCTTCGCCGACGGCCGTGACGCCCGTCCGCCGGTCGCTGGCACGGTCGCCCGCGGCACTGGCCTCGAGCCGCTGCAGGTCTTCTCCGCGGAATACCGCCGGGCCGAATCCCTCAACCCCTCGTTCGCGACGGGCAAGGACGCACAGGGCAACTTCCTCGCCGACTTCCCGACGAAGTCGCTGACCATCCTCAAGGGTGGTGAGCTCGCTCCGTTCAATGTCGATGCCAAGACCCTCGCGCTCGGCCAAGCTAAGTACCAAATCTATTGTGCCGTTTGCCACGGCCAAGCCGCCGACGGTAACGGTATCATGAAGGTCCGCTCCGCCGTCGAAGGCGACTTGGCCATCGTCACCATCGCCAACCTCCAGCAGCCCTTGTTCCGTGCTTACCCGCAGGGCCAAGTGTTCGACGTCATCACCAACGGCAAGAACACGATGCTCGGTTACGGCGATAAGCTCACCCCGGAAGAGCGCTGGGCCGTCGTTGCCTACCTGCGTGCCCTCCAGCTTTCGCAGTCTTGCCCGCCCAACCTCGTCCCCGCCTCTTTGAAGGCCACCGTCAAGTAATCCGCACATGAGCGATTCTTCCTCCAACCTTTCGTCCAAGTGGACGACGATCCTCGGCCTCGGCGTTGTTGCGCTGGTCGCCGCCTGGGTCTTTGCCTTCCTCGGCCTCGGTCATCATGACCATCGCCCGGCCCTCTCCGTCCTGCTCGGTTGCCTGTTCTGGGTGTCGCTGCTCATCGGCATGCTCATGCTGACGATGATCACGCGCGTCTTCGACGCGGGTTGGGCTCCCGTCATTCGCCGCAATTGGGAATTCATGATTGGCGCCTTGCCGATCGTGTTGCTCCTCGGCGTCGTTCCGTTGGCCTTTCTGCCAGACTTCCGTCACCTCCTCTGGGAGTGGACCGATGCCACGCACGTCCTGCCGAGCGGGCATGAAGTTGGCCATGACCCCATCCTCCAGGCGAAGAGCTGGTTCCTGAATGAGAAGTTCTTCCTCATCCGTATCTCGCTCTACGTCGTGTTCTTCGGTGTCTTGAGCTGGGCGATGCGCACCTGGTCTTTCAAGCAGGACAACGATCGCACCGCGGGTCATACCCACACTTTGCATGCCTTCTCGGCGGCCGGTATCCCGCTGAGCGCCGTCGCCCTGACCATGTTGGCCTTCGATTGCCTCATGGCCCTATCGTACCACTGGTTCTCCACAATGTACGGCGTCTGGTTCTTCGCCTTGTCAATCCGCCTCGCCCTCGCGGCGACGGTCATCCTGACTTACCGCCTCTCGAACGGCGGCTGGTTAGACGGTATCCTCAACCAGGCCCATCGCCACGTCTTGGGCTGCCTGATGCTCGCCTTCACCGTCTTCTGGGCGTACATCAGCTTCTCGCAGTACTTCCTGATCTACACGGCCAATATCCCCGAAGAGACCTTCTGGTACAACATCCGTGAGTTCAATCCCGTCACCGGCCTGAAGAGCGAGTGGTGGGGCGTTTCGATGTACCTGATCTTCGGCTTCTTCTTCCTGCCGTTCCTGTCGTTGCTCTTCTACCGTTCGAAGATTGTCCCCGGCCGTCTCCTCACCATCGCCATCATCATCTTCGTCGGTGGCATTGTGGACCTCTGGTTCAACGCCGTCCCTCGCCAGATCGTCGACAAGACGGCGCCGGAAGGCTTCACCGTCACCCCCTTCCTCTGCGGTAGCCTCGCTACTGACCTCCTCGCGATTGCCGGCTTCGGCGCCATCGTGATTGGCCTTTTCCTCCGCAGTTCCACCAAGGCCGAAACTA
>CAIYEN010000163.1 GCA_903925205.1 uncultured Opitutia bacterium
CGCCGCCTCATGCTC
Source organism: uncultured Opitutia bacterium (assembly GCA_903925205.1). Lineage (GTDB taxonomy): Bacteria > Verrucomicrobiota > Verrucomicrobiia > Opitutales > UBA953 > UBA953. The sequence goes on from CAIYEN010000163.1 coordinate 16, forward strand.
TGCGCCCGCACCACCTCCATCATGGAGTGTGGCCTCCGCCTCCTCGGCATCGAGCCCGTGGAGCGGATGTGAGGGATGGGCAGGGTCGAGTGCTGAATTGAGTGCTGGATCGAGTTCAGAGTGCTGGGTCGATGAATGCATCGGGGAGGGGCAGCACTGCGTGCTGACCTAGCCGGCCTTTCGGCGTCGAGTCAGTAGTCCCTACCCGGGTGGCAGCGTTGCTTCTAATCCCATCCTCTCCGCTGGGCTTACGTGACCAACCGTCGGTTCCGGGTAGACCTCTGGTAGGCAAGGTATAGAAAAGCATACCCATGGATACCCCTGCCCCGAAGTCCGAGCGCTTGTTGTCACTGGATGCCCTGCGAGGCTTTGACCTCTTTTGGATTATCGGCGGTCACGCCGTCATCACCGCGCTCCTGAAGCTCACCGATTGGACCTGGCTGGCCGTCGTGCATGAGCAATTGGAACATGTTCCTTGGAATGGGTTTCAATTCGAGGACCTCATCTTCCCGCTGTTTCTTTTCATGGCGGGTGTCTCCACGCCGTTTGCCCTGTCTCGTCGTTTGGGTGAAGGGGCGCGCGGGGAAGTGATCCGCAAGGTCCTGCTCCGTGGCATCATCCTCGTGCTGCTGGGTATCATCTATAACAACGGGCTGCAGTGGAAAGGCCTCGATAATATGCGCTTCGCCAGCGTCCTGGGCCGCATCGGTTTGGCGGGGATGTGTGCACAACTACTTTTCGTCTTTAGCTTCGAGCAACCGCGCCGGCTTTGGTACTGGCTCGTTGGCGTGTTGCTGGCCTATTGGGCGGTGCTCTCCTTTGGCCACGCGCCGGGCTTCGCCGCGGGTGACCTAACGATGGAAGGAAATTTCACTAGCTACGTCGACCGTCTGCTCCTGCCCGGCAAGCTGCACCGCAAGATCCACGACCCGGAAGGCCTCTTAGCGATCTTGCCAGCCATTGGTAATGCCCTCCTTGGCATTCAGGCGGGCTTATGGCTGCGTCGTCCGGATAGCGAGGCCTCGGGCCATCGTAAGGCCGCTGGGTTGGCCATCGCCGGCGCAGCGTTACTCTTAGCTGGCGGGCTTTGGAGTATGGTCTTTCCGTTGAATAAGAACCTCTGGACGAGTTCCTTCGTGCTGTGGACGGGCGGCTGGTCCGCGTTGCTGTTGAGCCTGTTCTACTGGGTCATCGACGTGCAAGGCGTGCGTCGATTCGGGGCTTTCTTTGCCGTCATCGGGATGAACTCGGTGCTCATCTACATGGCCGGTAAGTTCATCAACTTTGACTACACGGCGCGGGCGCTCTTCGGCGGCGTCGCTAACGCCTTACCCGCAGGGTGGGGGGCACTGGTGCTCGCTATCGGGGTGCTAGCGGTGGAGTGGCTCCTCCTCTGGTTCCTCAAGGAGAAGAAGGTGTTTTTGAGGGTTTAGGGGGAGTCGAGGAAGGGTCGGGGAAGGGTCGGAGAAGAGTCGGAGAAGAATCGGGATAGAGTCGGAGGGAGTCGGGGTAGAGTCGGTAAAGAGTTGGGGAAGAGTTGGGGAAGATTCGGGGGAGAGTCGGGATAGAGTCGGGATAGAAACGGGGAAGGGTCGGAGGAAAATAGGGGTGCGGCAGGGGTGGGAGAGGGCAGGGGTGGTTATTTATCGTTGGGGCTGTCGTTGTGGATGCGGCGTAGTCGGTATTTGATGAGGCCGCCGATGAGTCGAGCAACGAGGGTTGTTTTCTCGAGCAACACGAGCCGGTCGTCGGGCGGGATGAGGCCTGTGCGTTCGCAAATGTCGAATTGAGTTTCCAGCTCGTTGAGGGAGCCCCGTGCGATGTACAGAAAGCGAAGGGCGTCTTTTTGCGTTCCGCGCCCGCTTCCTTCGGCGATGTTCGAGGGGATGGAGACGGCGGCGGACCGAATCTGCTCAGCCAGCTCCCGGTCGATGTGCCGTTTGTGCTTAGCGCAGAGGGAGTAGGTGGCGGCGACCAGGTCGCTTGCTTCCGTCCAGGCTTTAAGGTTTTTGTACGTAGGCTGCGGCATGCACGAATGGGTGCAGTTCTGCCGCCAGGGTGCGAACGGAGATATCCCTCAGCCGACAGGAAACCCCGACTCACCTCCGGCCCTCCCTCGCTCTTGCTCGATTCTCCTCCACTCTACCCCGATTCTCGCCCGACTCTTTACCGACCCTTTCCTACCCACCTCCGACTCTGCTCGACTCTCCTCCGACCCTTTCCCGACTCTTCCTCTACTCTCGCCCGACTCTGCCCCGACCCTTCTCCGACTCTTTACCGACTCTCCCCCGACTCTTCCTCACTCTTTCCTCGATTCACACCCCTCTTCCTTCAATACTGTTCCATCATGTCCGAACCTGTCCTTAAAGTCACCCGTGGTGACATCATGATGCGTGGGGTGATCTGCCGTTGCCCCAATTGTGGCCGGCCCGGCCTGTTGAAGTCTTGGTTCCGTCTGAACGATGCATGTGCGCAGAACTGTGGCCTCGACCTCGCCAAGTCGGCAGGGGTCTATTCTGGCACGACTTCCATCGGATACGTCGCGGCGATTATCTTCGTGATTATCCCCACGTGCTTCCTGGTGGGCTTCAAGCTCCTCACGGTGGGGCAGGGCGTGGCGCTGGGTATCCTGGGGTCGCTGGGCTTCATTGTACTGATTTACCCGGTCATGCTTTGCTGGATGGTCATGGCCTACCATGTGGCCTTACCCGAGGAACTGCCAGCCAATCAGGGTAAAACCGACAGCAAGCGCTAGGCCGAGGTAGGCTCTTGACTTACATCATCAAATCTCGATAGGTTGATGCGATGTTAAGAGACGCGTTCCTCTCCCGCCTGCGGTCCCCGGACCGCCCGACGGTTTCCGTGGAGTTCTTCCCGCCGAAGAAGCCCGAGGAAGCTGCGGCGATGCTAGAGACCGCGCGGGCGCTGCAGCCCCTGGGCATCGATTTCGCCTCTTTCACCTATGGGGCGGGCGGCTCCGACCGCTCGACCGTCCTCGAATACGGCTCCAAGCTCGTGCAAGCAGGCTTTCCGCTCATCGCCCACCTGACGTGCGTGGGCCATAGTCGGGCGGAACTGGCTGATATCATTGCGAAATATGATGATGCGGGCTTTGCCGGCATCTTGGCTCTGCGGGGCGATCCGCCCAAGGGGCAGACGGAGTTCACCGCCCATCCCGAAGGCTTTACGCATGCCTTGGGCCTGGTCGACCTCATCCGCCGGGAAAGGCCAGGCCGCTTTGCCATTGGCGTCGCGGGCTTCCCTGAACGCCATCCCAGTTCCCCGAACGACCTGTCAGACATCCGGCACTTGGCGGGCAAGGTCGCCGCTGGTGCCGATTTTGTTACCACCCAGCTCTTCTTGGATAACGAAGACTACTTCCGGTTCGTCGCCCGGGCCCGTGCCGCGGGCGTCTCTGTGCCCATTCTCCCGGGCATCATGCCAGTGCTTTCGCTCAAGCAGGCCCGTCGTTTCTGTGGTTTTTGTCAGGCCAAGATTCCGACTGCGCTCATCCAAGAACTCGAAGCCTGCGGGGAAGACGAGGAAGCCCAGCGCAAGGTCGGTGTCTCGTGGGCGGTTCGGCAGGTGCGCGGCCTCCTCGGCCGTGGCGTCCCCGGCTACCACGTCTACATCTTGAACCGCTCGCAATCGGCCCTAGAGTTGTTCGCTCAACTAAAGTCGTAGGTAGCTAATAGGTTTGTCATCCCCTGACCCTCGGGGTGTGATGGTCCATGCACGACCCCTCGTCTTCAGCCGTTTCTCATGTTGGCTGGCAACGAGGCTTCTGGAGCCTGATGGTCACGCAGTTCCAGAACGCCTTCAGCGATAACGCGCTCAAACAGCTGATCATTTTCGTGCTTCTGGCCGGCGCTGCCGCGACTGCCGCGTCCGCCGGCGCTGCCGCGTCCGCCGTGTCCGCCGCCGACGCCGCGACTGCCGCGTCCGCCGCGGACGATCGGCTGGTCTCTTTGGTGACGGCGGTTTTCTCGGCCCCTTTCATCCTCTTCGCGATGCTGGGGGGCTGGCTCGCGGACCGTAACAGTAAGCAGCGCATGATGGTCTACGTGAAGACGGCGGAGATGGGCATCATGGCGTTCGCTGGGCTCGCCCTGTGGCTCAAAAGCTTGCCGCTTTTGTTAGGAGCCATCTTCCTGATGGGGTGCCACAGTGCCATCTTTGCCCCTTCAAAGTATGGAATCCTACCAGAAATTTTACCGCACGATAAACTCTCTTGGGGTAACGGTATCCTGGAGCTGCTTACTTTTCTCGGCGTCATCCTCGGCGTGGTAGCCGCCGGAATCTTCTCCGACGCCTTCGGTACGCGCACTATTACGATGATGGAAACGAATGGCCTCTATCGTATCGGCCAGACCTTTACAGGCACGGGCATCCCAGAGGGCGCTATCATCACGGCGGTCACCCCGACCTCCATCACCATTAAAATAGGACTCGAGTGGATCGCCGGCCCTATCCTCATGGCAATCGCCTTCGTCGGCTGGCTGTTCAGCCGAAAAGTCACGCCCGTTCCCGCGGCCGACCCAACCTGCCCGGTCCGCATCAATCCCGTCACCGACCTCTGGCGTCAGCTCCGGATCATGAAGCAGGATCGCGACCTCTGGCGCGCGTGCTGGGGTAATACCGGCTTCTATTTCATCTCGGCCTTGGTGATGATGAACATGGTGGTCTTTTGTAAGAAAGTCCTAAATCTGACTGACCTCCAAAACAGTATGATGAACGTATGGTTGGCTGTTGGCATCGGCATCGGCAGCGTCGTCGCCGGTTATGCCTCCCGCGGTCGTATCGAATATCGCCTCGTCCCGCTTGGCGCGCTCGGCCTGGCCCTGAGCACCATCCCGATGGGGATGGAAGGTGTTACGGCCGACACTTTCCGAATCTGCATGGGCACCTTGGGCTTCTCCGCTGGCCTGTTCATCGTCCCCGTCGTCTCCGTCATCCAGCACCGTCCTTCCCCCGAGAGCAAGGGTGCCGTGCAAGGTAGCGTGAGTAGCCTAAGCTTCCTCGGGATTATGGCTGCCGCCGGCGTCCAATGGATTGCCCGCGAGGCTTTCCATATCTCCTCTGCACAGGTTTTTTGGGTGTGCGGGGCATCGGCGATCATCTGCGGCGCCTACGCCGCTATTTCCCGGGGCAGGTTTATCGAGGTCGAGTAGGTCCGGGCACTTCTTAATCTTGGATTAAGGGCGGTTAGGGTAGAATGTAGGACCAGTTCCCGATGCGCATCCTCATTGTAGAAGACGAAGCGGACCTCCGTAATGGGCTGGTGAAGCTCTTCCGCGAGGAGGGCTATGCGGTCGATGCCGCGGCCAACGGCATCGATGGTCTCCAGAAGGCGAAGGACTTTGAGTACGACGCGATTGTGCTCGATTACATGATGCCTGGGATGGACGGGCGCGAGGTGCTGCGTCGCCTGCGCAGCGTGAAGCGGACGCCCGTGATGATGCTCACCGCCCGCAACTCGGTCGAAGACCGGGTCGTGGGGCTAGATCTCGGGGCCGATGATTACCTCGCCAAGCCGTTCGTGCAGCAGGAGCTCCTGGCCCGCCTCCGTGCCCTCGTCCGTCGTAATCATAGCGTGGGCGGGGCGACTTTCACCATCGGGGGCGTTGTCATCGATACGGTGGCCCGCCGCGTGACCAAGGCGGGTGAGCCCGAGGCCTTGACGGGCCGCGAATACGCGTTGCTCGAGTATCTGGCACACCGGCGTGGCGCGGTCGTGACGCGGGCCGAACTCTACGAGCACTTGTTCGACGAGAACGAGGACACGCTGTCCAATCTCCTGGAGGTGCACGTCTGTAACCTGCGCCGCAAGCTCGGGACGGACCTCATACGCACTCGCCGCGGGATGGGCTACGAAATCCCCGCCAACCACTGAGCCATGGTCTTTCATTCCATCCGCTGGCGGATCCTCGCCTGGAACTTCGGTTTGCTCGCCGCGACCGCGACCGTCCTCTTGGTGGCCTTCTACCATATCGAGCGGCAGAACCGACTGCAGACCGTCGACCTCCAGCTGCGCGAGATGATGTCCAAGCACATGGGGGCGGTGAACGACCTCGTGCCCGGCAATAATGGTCCCCGCGCACCTTTGCTCACCGCCAACGGTCGCCCCCGCAGTCTGGACACGCCGGCGCAACGTCAGGCTAAGGCCGAAGTCGCCTTGAATGCGTTGGCGAAGGAGCGGATTTGGGTCTTCGTGGCGGACATGGCCGGGCCGGTGCAGTTTCAGACGCCGACCGCGCCCGTGGAACCGGATCTGGTCGAGCGTTGCCGAGAGGAAGTCGTGGACGACGCCGAGGCGCCGACCAAGGGCCGGCAACCCGTCAATCAATTGGCTTCGCATCTGGGGCAACGCCTGCTGGTCCACCGACCACCCGGGCAGATGATTGTCGTCTTCGGCACGGATACGCAGGCGCTCGAAGCCGAGCTTCACCTGCTCGGCTGGAAGCTCGCCCTCGGCGGCGTCATCCTCGTCGTCTTGGGGGGTAGCATTGGTTGGATCCTTGCCGGCCGCTCTTTGCGTCCCATCGACCGTATCGCCGCCGATGCCGAAGGCATCGCCGCGGGGGATTACGGGCGGAAGATCGATGTCGAGGACACCGAAAGCGAGCTGGGCCGGCTGGCGGTCGTCTTGAACGATACCTTTGGCAAGATGAACGAGGCTCGCGACCGCGTGACGCAGTTCACGGCCGATGCCTCGCACGAACTGCGGACGCCGCTCACGGTCATCCTTTCGGACAGCCAGAGCGCCCTGCGCCAAGAACGGACGCCGGAGGAATACCGGCAGGCCCTAGCGACCATCAAGCACGCCGCCGTCCGCATGAAGACAATTTCCGATGGTCTCCTAGAGCTCGCCCACGGCGACTTAGCGCAACCGGTCGAGAAGGCGCCGTGCGACCTGGCTGACCTCGCCGACGAGGCCGTGGCGCTACTGGCCCGCTTGTCCCGCGAGAAGGGCGCTACCTTGGAGGCGAAGCTCGAAGGGGTCTCGGTTCTGGCTGATCCAGCGCGTCTGGGCCGGGTGATCCTGAACCTCGTGATGAATGCCATTCTGCACAACCCGTCCGGGGTGCGCGTTTTGGTGACGACTGGGCTGGTGGATGGGCAGGCGGAGTTGGCCGTGGCCGACAATGGGCGCGGCATCCCCGCGGAAGCCTTGGAGCATATCTTCGAACGCTTCCGGCGCATCGACCCCGAGGGTTCCCGTCACACCGAAGGCGCCGGCCTCGGCTTAGCCATCGTCAAGCAGGCCGTGGAGGCACATGGCGGCACGATTGCGGTCACCAGCGAAGTCGGCCGTGGGACGACTTTCCGGGTGCGTCTGCCGGTGGCGGTCTGAGGGGAGCCCTTAGACCGTCGCGAGGATGCGGGCCTTGATCTCGGCGACGGGCATCGCATTGAGCAGGACCGGCGAGAGGCGGTTCTCGTTAATCTTCGGGAGGGCCGTGAGGTGTTCGCTGAGCACCAAGGTGCGGTTTGCGGCGACTTCATCGACGCGGTCGACCGGCGTGAAGCGGGGGGCTGACTTGAGCACTTCGGGATTCGAGCGGATGAGCTCGCCGATGGCCACGACCGCGTCAGCAAAGCGATCGAGTTCGTCCTTCGTGTAGGATTCCGTCGGCTCGATCATGAGGCCAAAGACTTCGGGGAAGGCGACCGTCGGGGCGTGGAAACCAAAGTCGAGGAAGAGCTTCCCGACGCGGGAGATGATGTTCGCGCGCGGGATGCCGGCGGCTTCGATGCGCTTAAAATCTTCTTCCGTGAGCGTGAGGATGAACTCGTGCATGCGCGGGACGCCATCGGCGGCGGTCGGCAGGGACGGGAATTGCTTCCCCAGTCGGGTGAAGAGGTAGCGGCTGGCGAGGACGGACATCGCGGACATGCGCTGGACACCAGCGTGGCCGAGGCGGAGCAGGTAGGAGTAGACGCGGACCTTATGGGCGAAATTGCCCCAGTGGCGATGGAACGACCCGATGCTGTGCTTGGGGCGCACTGGTACGAAGCGGTCGCCTTGCTTCTCGATCTGGTAGCCGGGGAGGAAGTCAACCAGGCGGGAGGACACGCCGACAATGCCGTCGCCCGGGCCGCCGCCGCCGTGCGGGACGGTCCAGGTCTTGTGCAGGTTGTTGTGCACGGCGTCCACGCCGAGCTTATCGAGGTTCACCCAGCCCGCGATGGCGTTCATGTTGGCGCCGTCCATGTAGACGAGGCCACCGGC
>CAIYEN010000164.1 GCA_903925205.1 uncultured Opitutia bacterium
AACGTCTCTTCTGTCTGGGATGCCGGGACCGCCGTTGGCACGGGTGGAACGAATAACTGGACCTTAGAGACGGCAGGGACGGCGACGAACTTCATTCCTTCGGACCGGGTGCTCTTTGACGACACGGCTACCGGCACGGGGCCGGTGACTATCAGTGTGGCGGCGGATGTGCAGCCACAGCGTGTAACCTTAAGTAATGCCACGCGCGATTATACCCTCGAGGGTCCAGGTGCCCTTACTGGTGGCGGGGAGTTTTGGAAGACAGGTGCAGGTACGGCTATCATCAATACGAATGTCTTGCTGACGGGGGGAGCTCGGATCTTTGCCGGGACCGTACAAGTCGGCACGGGCGGAACCGTAGGCAATTTGTCAGGCCCAATTATCGTCGATGCAGGGGCAACGTTGATGGTCAACCGTAGTGATAACATTTCCAACGCTGAGGCCATCACCGGCGCCGGTAACGCGGTGAAGCTCGGGTCTGGTCGTTTTGACGCTGGGTCAGCCTTTAACTTAACGGGTAATCTTACGGTTAACGGTGGGACCTTGGCGGTCGGCGCCGTTGCCCGCCCCGCCGCGGTCTCTGTCGGCGCGGGTACGACCTTCGCGGTGACGAGCGGTATCAATACCGCAACCATGCTCGTGCCGACCGTGACGCTGCCCGCGGCGGGCGCTACCTTGCAGTTTGAGTTGGCAACGCTTGCCAATCCCACCGTGCCATTGCTTTCCGTGACGGGCACCGATGGTTTGGCTTTGTCGGGTGGGACTCAGCAGTTGACCATCGTGTCCAAGGGTTCCCTCGGCCTGGGGACGTTCACCTTGGTCACTTACGCTGGTGCCGACATTGCCTCCGGGTTCACTTTGAACACATTGCCGCAGCGCTTAATTGGTAACTTGGTCTACAACACGGTGGCGAAGTCGATTGACCTGAACATCACGGACCAGAATCAAATTCTTTGGAGCGGGGTGGTCGATGGTACCTGGGACGCCGGGACGGGCGTGAACCTAGGCGGCACCTTGAATTGGATTGAGAAAGCGAACACCGCGGGGGCGGCCCCGACTAATTTCTTCGCTGGCGACAAGGTCGCTTTCGATGATACCGCTACCGTTCGCGTCATCAACCTCGTGGGCGAAATCGCCCCGAGCGGGGTGAGCGTGAATAGCCAATATGATTTTACCTTTGGTGGTGCCGGTACCTTGGCGCCTACGGGCACTTTGACGAAAGCAGGGACTGGTCGCCTGACACTCCTCGCGAGCAAGACTTCCGCAGGTGTGACCACCATTAATAATGGGGTCCTGCAACTGGGTGATGCCACCAACACTCCCGCTCTGGCGGGGACGGTCGCAATCGCAGCGGGCGCCAACTTGAATGTCGTCAACGGCACGTTGGCCGCGGCCACGACGGTGGCGACCAGCGGGGGGTTGCGCGTGGACGGAGGCACGGTCTCTGGCGCGCTCAGCCTCACGGGTAATGCGGACTTCTTTGGCGGCAACCTGTCCGGTGTGGCCACGCTCGCCTCGGGGGCGAATTTGACCATCAAGTCGACTTTCGCCGGCACCCTAACGGGTAATATCGTCGTGCCCACGGGAGCGACCCTCCAGTTCGAGCAGACCGCGGCCATCCGTTACGACAAGGTCGTCTCGGGAGTTGGGGTCATTAATATGAATGGAGCGGGCCGGACGACCTTTGGCGGCAGTAGCAACGGTTTCACGGGGACGGTTAACGTGAACGCAGGCGAGTTCCGCATCGACGACCCGACCAATGCAGCCGGTGACTTGGGCGTCACGAATATCATCGTCAACAACGGCGGCCGTTTCCAGTTCGGCGATGCCACTATCGGTAATCCTGACATACCGAACACGACTTACATCACCGGGAATACGGGGGGTATTATCGCGTTCCAGGAAGCCGAAGATTTTGGTGGTATTCATCTTAACGGTGGCACGGTCTTGCTCGAACAGAGCGGCTTTAACACCGCCGGCATTTCGGTCCAGCTCTGGAATTCGGGGACGATTACCACGGCCGTCGGCGGCGTCACCGCCTATGCTATCGCGGGTGCCGGCTTCGTGCAGAAGTTAACGACGGGGACGGTCGAGGTGAGCGGCTTGGCAGCCTTGAACATCACTGGCGGCATCCAAATCGCCGAAGGGGCCTTGCGGCTGGTTTCGGCGGCAAATCTTGGTTCCGGCGTCATGCCGATCGCCTTGGGTAGCGATGCCACCGCGGTCACACCGACGGTGGGTAAGTTGGAATACGCGGGGGCGAACGCCACCCGCTCAGGCGGCTTCACGGTTAATCAGGGTGGCGGGGTCATTGCCGTCACGACTGCCGGGGCGACCTTGACTTTGTCGGGCACGCTCGCCGGGTCGGGCAATCTTTCCAAGACCGGCGCTGGTAACCTATCCATGGCAGATACGACGCTCTTCACGGGCTTGGTCACCGTGGCTGAGGGTGGTTGGGCCCTCGCGGCTAATTCGGTCGGCCAGGCTCAATCCACGGTTCGGCTGGATGGGGGTAGTTTGCTCTTCGCCGGTTCGGTCAATGGGGCGAGCCAGTTTAGTCTCGGTGAGCTGCAGCTTTCGCCAACGGCGACGGGGCGCGATATCGCTTTAGTGGACACGGCGACGTTGCCCTTACCGGCCACCCTAAACCTGGGCGGTAAGAACGTCGACATGGTCTACGACGGCACGTTCTCCGGGGCTGGCTCCTTAGTGAAGGTCGGCACGGGCTTGCTCAAGCTCACCCAGGCGAACCCCATGAGCGGAACGACCAAATTATCGGCGGGCACGCTGACTTTGGCCCATCGCGACGCCCTCCGTGCGAGCACCTTAGATCTCGCAGGCGGCACGTTGGTCTTTGATGCCGCCGTGACCGCGAAGGTCTTTGCGGTGGGTGGCCTCACGAGTTCCTTGGTGACTCCCGCTAACCTCGCCTTGGTGAATTCGGCCGGCGATGCGGTCTCCCTGGAAGTCGGTCGCGGCGATGCGAGTTCGCTCTATACGGGTGTCGTGAGCGGACTCGGCGGCCTCACCAAAATTGGTAATGGCACTTTGACCCTGAGCGCCATGAACACCTTTAGTGGTGAGCTGAAGATTCAAGCGGGGACGGTCGCACTGGCAGGCGTCAGTTTGCTGTCCGGCGGTGTCACCCTCGACGGCGGTGTACTCCAGATATCTACGGCCCAAGCCTTGGATAACGTGCTGGCGCTGAATGTGCCGGGTAACGGGGGCCTCGCTTGGGGGGCGGGCGTCAGCGCGGATGTGTCTGCTAAGTTACCGACGCTGCTGGCGGGCACGACTTTTACGCTCGATACAAGCGGCAACAATGTGACCTTTGCTCTGCCGCTGGCGGGCGCCGCGACTGTGCGCAAGGCAGGGGCAGGGCAGTTGGTCGTTCCCGCAGCGTCTGCGTTCACGGGGAAGTGGCTCCTCACTGGCGGGGAATTGGCGATTGCGACCGACGCGGCCTTCGGTGTCGTACCGACCAACGTCATCGCCGATCAGGTCGTGCTTGATGGCGGTGCCATTCAGCCCACCGCCAGCTTTACGCTGAACGCGAAGCGAGGCTTGTTCTTGCGCACGGGTTCGACGGGCTACCTTAATCCGGTCGCGGGGGCTACCTTACGTGTCGACTCGGTCATTTCGAGCGAATCCACCGTCGCCACCCTCGTGATCGGTGGGCCCAACGCCTTCTTCAACGGTAGTGGTACGGTCGTCCTCGCGGGGGCTAATACCTTCGCCGGCTCTTGGCTGGTTCAAGACAGCACGCTGCAGGTGGCCGCCATGGGAGACGGAACTAACCCGTCCGCGTTGGGACTCGTACCCATGACGCCCGCTGGTTTGAAGTTCGCGGGCGGCACCTTGCTTTATAACGGTGCGGGGGCGTCGACGGCGCGCGGTTTCACGGTGGCCGGCACTGGCGCCCGCTTCATTTCCGACGGTAGTGGCCCGCTGGTCATCGCCTCCTCGGCCTTAGTCGATTTTAGCAACGACCTCAGCCCTAACCGTCGTTTGACTCTAGCGGGCTCGAACCTGGGTGGTAATGTTTTTGCCGCCGAGATGTTTGAGTCGGACGCGGCGCAGTTTGTATTCTCCGGGCTGATCAAGGAGGGGGTGGGCAAGTGGCTCCTGTCGGGCCCCGCAGCGCGGTTTGCGCCCACGGCAGAATTCAATCTCAACGGTGGACAGTTGGCCTTCACGGCCGGGGCGCTCGGTGATAATACCTACACAGGGCCCGTGGTCGTCAGCGGTACTTCGACGCTGGCTTGGGCGGCTGGTAATAACGATGATTTGTCGGCCCGCTTGCGCCTCAGCGATGGGACGACGGCGACCTTCGACATCGCATCGGGTAGTTTGGTCCGCTTGGCCAATTCGATGACCTTTGGGGCTGCGGCCGACGGTCGCATGATTAAGCAAGGTTCCGGCGCATTGGTCTTCGCCGCCGCCAACGCTTTCAGTGGTGGCCTGACGATCGAGCAGGGTGTCGTCAGGGTAACTGCCGCCAGCGGCCTTGGCTCTGGCCTAGTCACGGTCAATGGGGGCGCCTTGAGTGTCGAAGCGAATCTAACCAACGCCGTTCAGGCTAGCGGTAGCACCTTGACCGGCGGTGGAGCCGTCAGTGCAGTCACCATGGGGCAAGGCGCAGTGCTCAGCCCGGGTGTCTCCGTGGGCACCCTGACCGTCGACTCCTTGATTCTGCTCAGCGGTTCGACGTTGAAGTGGGAATTGGCTGACGCTGCGGGCGTCAAGGGGACGGGCTTCGACAGCCTGTCCGTGACGGGTCAGCTCGACCTCATCAGCGCCAGCCCAGCCACGCGTATCGTGTTGAAGGCGGTTTCCGTCGGTAATGCGGGCACCCCGCTGAGCTTCCAACGTAATCTGCCCAACAGTTTCGTCGTCGCCAATTTCGGGTCGCTGGCTCTGGGCGCGAATCAGAACGTTGCCGACCTGTTCACCTTGGACTTTACTGATTTCCGCTACACCGACGGCACGCTCGTTAATCCCTCCGATTGGCAGGTCACGGCGGACATGTCAGCGCTTACCCTCAGCAATATTCCCGAGCCTTCGACGTATGGCCTTGGCTTGGGCGCGCTGGCCCTGGCGTTGGCCGCCGTCCGGCGGCGTAAGCAGACGAAGGTTATTTAAGGGCTAGAAGCGCCTTTGACTTCCAGACTTCGCCTTTGGGGCCGACGAGCATCACGGCCAACCCTTCGCGTTCGGCGATGGCTTGGGCGTCTTTCCAGCCTGCGGCCATCAGTGCGGTCGACC
>CAIYEN010000165.1 GCA_903925205.1 uncultured Opitutia bacterium
CATCGGCGCCACCAGTGTCCGCGAATGGCTCCCCAACGGGGTACCCTTCCCCAACCCGCCGACCATCATGAGCCGCGTCAAGAAAACCACCGACGGCCAGTGGGAAGCTGACGGCAAGGCCTACGCCATGCTCGTGGCCCGTCTGCGGGCCGTACCTTCTTTCCGCGCGGTGCTGTGGCACCAAGGCGAAAGCGACGCCAATCAGAAGGACTCGACGCGTACGCTGTCGGGCAAACTCTACGCCGAATACCTGACCAAGCTCATCACCAGTGCGAACAAGGACAGCCAACGGACGGCCCCATGGGTTGTCGCCCAGGTCAGTTACCACGGGCCGACGGACGTCGGCTCCCCGGATATTCGCGCCGCCCAAGCAGGCCTCTGGAAGGACAAGATCGCACTCGAAGGGCCCGACTCCGACGCCCTCCGCGGTCCACTCCGGGACAACGGCGGCAACGGCGTCCATTTTTCCGGCGAAGGGCTCAAAGCCCATGCCCATGCCTGGGCCGAGAAGCTCATCCCTTGGATCGAAGCTCAACGCTAACGCCATGCGCTCCCTTCTCTGGCTAGTCCTAGCATTGACGGTATTGCATGCCGAACTCTCCCCGGACCACTACCGACAGCTCCAGGCGGAAGCCCCTGAGGCCTTGGTGATCCTCGTTGGCAAGGTGGATACGCAGTCCGGCTTAGCCCCTGACGGGCTGACCGTCGACGTCACCGTCACCGCCATCGTTAAACAGGTCATCCGCTCCCGTAGCGGGCTGAAACCTGGCGCTAGTATTACGATCCGCTATCAGGTCCTACTGCCCGACAGCCCACGACCTGGGGCCAGCCAGCCTCCGGTCGTCGGCAAAGGCGAAACCATGCCGGCGTTCCTGCAACCCTCCGAGGGAGCCACGCTGAAGCTGGCCGCCAAAGGGAAGAGCTTCGAGAAGGTCTAAGCCTAAAGACTTTCCTTTGGTCGGGCTGGTGAGATTCGAACTCACGACCTCTTGCACCCCATGCAAGCGCGCTACCAGACTACGCTACAGCCCGAGAAAGGAAGGTTCGTTAAGCCCAAGGGGGGCAGAGATGTCAACCCGACAAACAAAACCGCCCCTTTCCTCGACAGGAAGGGGCAGATTGCCTAGGAATTCCCTATGCGATGTCTCCCCACGCTCCTACTGCTCGCCCTCGCTGGTTTAGCCTCCGCCGAGAGTCGTCCCAACATTATCTTCATCTTAGCGGACGACTTGGGCTACGGCGAAGTGGGCTTCATGGGGCAGACGAAAATCCTGACCCCCAACCTCGACCGTCTCGCCCAAGAAGGGCTCGTACTGACCCGCCACTATTGTGGCAACGCCGTCTGCGCCCCGTCACGCTCGGTGCTGATGACTGGACTTAATCCCGGCCGCGCACCCGTGCGCGATAACCTCGATGTCGGTAAGGGTGAACAGATTCCCCTGCCCGCCGGCATCACGACGTTGCCTAAAGTGCTGCGCCAAGCAGGGTACGTGACGGGGGCGTTCGGTAAATGGGGTCTCGGCGGTTACGATTCCACCGGCCGACCCGACCTCCAAGGGTTCGACAAATTCCTTGGCCTCACGAGCCAATGGGTCGCCCATAGCCATTACCCACCCGCAATCTGGGAAGACGGCAAGGAAGTCTCGCTCGATAACGGTGAGAAAGGCGTGCCTGGCCATGGCGGCTTTCCCGCCGGCGCCGACCCACAGGACCCAAAAGCTTACGCGGCCTTCACCGGCAAGGACTTCGCGCCCGATCGCTTCATCGCTGGCGCCGAAAAATTCATCGCCGCCAACGCGCAACGGGCGTTCTTCCTCTACTTCGCCTCGCCACTCCCGCACGTTTCGCTCCAGTTACCCGCTGAGGACCTGAAGCCTTATGAAGGGAAATTCGCGGAAGATAAACCCTTTGTGCCCGCCGCCAAGGGTTCCTACGTACCGAACCGCACCCCGCTCGCGACCTACGCCGCAATGATCACCCGCCTCGACAAGGACGTCGGCCGCCTCCTGGCCGCCCTCGAGAAAGCCGGCGTGGCCAGCAACACCCTCATCGTGTTTACGGGCGACAATGGCGCCACGCATGACGTCGGTGGCGTGAACACGACGTTCTTCAACTCCGCCGGCGGACTCCGCGGGCTCAAGGGCTCCCTCCACGAGGGCGGCGTCCGCGAACCGACCGTGCTACGCTGGCCTGCCAAGGTCGCCGCGGGTACGCGGTCCGATCGTCTCTCCGGCTTCGAAGACTGGCTCTTGACGTTCGCCGAACTGGCCCAGGCCAAGGTGACGACGACCCAGAGCGGCGAAAGCCTCGTCCCCACGCTCCTCGGGGCGAAGGAAGCCCGCCGCACCCCACTCTACCGCGAGTTCCCTGGCTACGGCGAACAGCAGGCCATCTGGGAAGGCAAGTGGAAGGCGATCCGCACCGAAATGGGCAAGCAGATGGCGGCCGCTGGCAAGGTGACGACGCAACTCTACGACCTCGAAGCCGACCCAGCCGAGGCCAACGACCTCGCCGCCAAATTCCCCGAAGTCGTCAAAGACCTTGAGGCCAAGATGGCCGCCAACCACGTGCCCGACGAACGCTTCCCGCTGGCGGGCGTCGACGCCGAGGCGACGGCCCCACAGGCCAAAGCCAACGCCAAAGCGGCGGCCAAGAAGCAAGCCGCCGCCAAGTAAGCATGCGCGTCCTGCTCCCGCTGCTCGCCTGTGCGGCGCTGACATTCGCGGCCGAACCCACGGCCGACGAGTTGCCGCCGGGCGCGAAGATGAGCTACCTCGACAACGGCGTTATCCGCGTCGGGGTCGACCTGAACCACGGCGGCGCCATCGTCTACTTAGCGCCTAAGGACGGCCGCAACCTGATTAATAACTACGACCTCGGTCGGCAGGTGCAGATGTCGTTCTACTCCGGCCCAGTACCCTATACGGAAAAGGGGCAATCTCCTTCCGAGCACTGGAAAGGGCTCGGCTGGAATCCCATCCAGACGGGCGATGATTTTAAGAACCCGTCCAAGGTGATTGCCCACGAGAACGACGGCAAGAAACTGCACGTCGCCTGCATCCCGATGCAGTGGCCGCTGAACAACGTCCCTGCGGAATGCACCTTCGATTCCTGGCTCGAACTGGAAGGATCTTGGGTGAAGGTACGCTCCCGCCTGACCAATGCGCGCTCCGACCACACGCGCTACGCCGCCCGCCAGCAGGAATTCCCGGCGCTCTATGCGAA
>CAIYEN010000166.1 GCA_903925205.1 uncultured Opitutia bacterium
GAGCGCGCCGCCCGGCAAGGCGAGCAGCTCCTCACGGATGGGAGGAAGGGAGCGCAACGTGTCGCGCACGCCACCGAGTTCGCGGGGATTTCGGAGGCGGTTCTGGAGGCGGGCGAGGATGCGCGCGATGTCGCGGACACCACGCAGCGACTCGCCCACGCGGGAAGATGCGCCAGGGTGCTTGAAGAATTCGCCGACGGCGTTCTGTCGCTGGGCAATCGTGGCGAGGTCCGTCGAGGGCTCAGCTAGCCAGAGAGCCAGCAGACGGGCGCCCGAAGGAGTCTCCGTCCGGTCGATGGTCTCAAGCAACGAACCTTCGCGCGAACCGTTGGACGAAGCGAAGAGTTCGAGGTTACGGGAGGAGGCCGCATCCAGCAGCACCGAGGAACCAAGCTTGGTCTCGATGAGACGGAAAAGGTTCTTCGGACGGTCGCAGAGCGAATCAGTGACATAACCCAGGACGGCACCGGCGACGCCTAAGGCAGGATGCTCCTCCGTCAGGCCGAAACCGGCGAGGCCGTGGACCGAAAGCGTCTGGGCCACCAGCCGGGCGCCCGCGGTGCCATCAAAGTTCCAGCCAGGGAGACGGGAGGTCGCCCGGCCCTGCAGAAAGACCTCGAGGGCTTCGCGGTGCTCGGCGGGAGTTTCAAGGCCTTCGGGCAGGATGACCTCACGGGGCGAGACCGAGTGTAGCAACGGTAGCAGGCGAGCCGGGGAGGTGTCGGTCGCCAGACGAAAATCCGCCGTTGAGACATCGAGCCAAGACGCATGCCAGCCCTGTTTGTCCCAAGAGATTGCCGCCAAGTAGTTGCCGCGACGCGAATCGAGCTGCGAATCTTCGAGCGCCGTACCGGGAGTCAGGATGCGGGTCAGGCCGCGGCGGACCAGTTTACCGGCGACCGGGGCTTCGAGTTGGTCGCAGATCGCGACCTTCCAGCCGGCGGCGAGCAGACGGTTCACGTAAGCCGGAGCGGCATGATGCGGCAGACCGGCCATCGGGGTCTCGTGGCGCTTCGTGAGCGTCAGACCGAGGACCTTGGCGGCGACGACGGCATCTTCGCCAAAGACCTCATAGAAGTCGCCGAGACGAAAAAGCAGGATTGTCCCCGCGGCGAGCTTCTCACGAAACTCGCGGTACTGCCGCTGCATCGGGGTTTCTTTTTCCACTGCGTGGAGGGAAACTCCCCGCAAACGCGTGCGCAAGAACGGACTACCCTACCCCACCCCTGCGGGGTGGGAAGTTGCTCACATCAGCTGGGCGGCGAGCTCGGATAGGGCGCTACGGACACCACTGATCAGGCGCACATTGGCGGTGATGGCGTGGCCTTTCATGCGCTCATGGGTGTGGATGAGGCCGTTGGACTTGCCGTCGAGGTAAGGGGTGTCGACTTGGTCTAAGTCGCCGATGAGGACGACCTTGGAGCCTTCGCCGATACGCGTGATGACCGTCTTGGCTTCGTGCGGGGTCATGTTCTGTGCCTCGTCGACGATCATGAAGGCATGGCCGATCGAGCGACCGCGGATGAAGGTCATCGCCTCGATCTCGATGAGACCGGAATCGATGAGCCACTGGTAGGGTTTACGCGGTTGGTTGACGGCCTGGAACTGGGAACCGAAGATTGGCTGCGGGGCCTTCATCGCCTGAGCCTTCTTCTGGCGGCGTTGGGAATCAGTGGCCACGGTCTCCTTGGCGGTCGGCATCGGAGCCGCGTTGCCGTTCTTCGAGAACAAGACCTCGAGATTATCGAAGTAAGGCTGGATGTAGGGAGAGAGCTTTTCCTCTTTGGAGCCAGGGAGCGCACCGATGTCCTTGCCGATCTGCACGACCGGACGGGAGACGTAGAGCTTCTTATAGGGGGAAAAATCGCTGAGCACCTGCGAGAGAGCGGCGGCGATGGAAAGGAAGGTCTTACCGGTACCGGCGCGGCCGAAGCAGGTCACGAGACGGATTTCTGGATTAAGGAGCGCGTCGAGGAAGATC
>CAIYEN010000167.1 GCA_903925205.1 uncultured Opitutia bacterium
CCCACACGGGGACTTCGGTTCGCGCAAATACCTGCTGGCCTCGCTGGACCAATCGCTGACGCGCCTCGGGCTGCCCTACGTGGACATCTTCTCTAGCCACCGCCGCGACCCCAACACCCCGATGGAGGAAACGATGGGCGCCCTCGCCCACGCCGTCCGTTCGGGCAAAGCCCTCTACGCGGCGATCTCGAACTATAACGCCGCAGACACCGCCCGCGCTTGCGCGATCCTTCGCGACCTCGGCACGCCGTGCGTCGTCCATCAACCGAAATACAGTATGTTCGAACGTACGCCGGAAGCGGGCCTACTCGATGTGGTCGAGAAAGAAGGCATCGGTTGCGCGGTCTTCTCCCCGCTGGCCCAAGGGCTCCTCACGGATCGCTACCTGCAGGGCATCCCCAGCGATGCGCGCGCGGGCAAGGCCCACGGCTTCCTCCGGCCCGAGCAAATCGACGAAGCTCGCCTCGCGAAGGTGCGCGCCCTGGGCGCCCTCGCCGCCGAGCGCGGCCAACCCTTGGCATCGTTGGCCTTGGCGTGGGTGCTCCGCGATCGCCGCGTGACCTCCGCCATCATCGGTGCCAGCAAGGTCGCGCAGTTGGAGCAGTGCGTGGCCGCGGCGTCCGCCGCCCCGCTGAGTTCCGAAGAACTGAAGCGCATCGACGCCATTTTGGCGGCCTAAGGCTTACTCCGGGGTTGTGCCACCCGCCCTCCCCTCCAAGGGTATCCGCATGTCCGCCGGTCCCGCCCTCCCTTTCAAGATTAGCGTCCTTGTGTTCATGCACGATGCGCAGGGCCGGCAGTTGCTGATCCAACGCACCAAGGCTCCCAACAAAGGCTGCTGGAGCCCCATCGGCGGCAAATTGGAGATGGCCACCGGCGAATCCCCGTTTGAATGCGCGGTCCGTGAAATCGGTGAAGAGACCGGGGCGACGGTCGCCACCACCGACCTGCACCTCTTCGGGATGATCTCCGAAAAGGGCTACGAGGGCCAATCCCACTGGCTCATGTTCCTCTTCGATTGCCGCAAACCGCTCGCCGGACTCCCCGAGACCATCGACGAAGGAAAGTTCGGCTTCTTCTCCCGGGCCGAAGTCGAGACGACGGCGATTCCGGACACGGACCGCATCCTGCTCTGGCCAATCTTCGACCAGCATCGCCGGGGGTTCATTGCCTACCGCGCGGAATGCGATCCGGGCCAGCCGCTCCGGATGACCATCGAAGAGACAGATACGCAGCCTAACCTGGACTGACGATGGACGCCGGAGGCTCAGCCGCGGAATTCAAGCGGACCAACCGCAAGCCGGCCTATCCCATCGGCGCGGCGCTCCGCGAATACCTGGCCCGCGAAGGCCGCGAGGTCGCCCTCCCCGTCACCTACGCCCAGCTGCGGGGCTTCAACGCGGCCATGCCCCTGCTGAACCGCGACGGCAAAGATTCCCTCTGGGAAACCGTCGCCTACCCGCAGGATGAAATGGAGCGCCTCTCCCAGGGGCTCCTCGAAACCTACGCCCTGCTCCGCGGTGAAGGCGGCATGAAGGTCTTCAGCCACGTCTACGTTGATCGCGTGGATTTCTGCTCCTTCGGCAATTCGCAGCCCTTCCGCGTCCGCATCGTCAATGCGTACAACGAGAACCACGACTACTTCTACGTGAAGGTTGGTGATGCCTCGCGCGTCTGCGGGCTCGAACTCGAACACCTGCTGTCGCCGAACCGCATGCTCTACCTCACCCAAGGGGACACCTTGGTCGAGGAGCACGTCACGGGCATCCCCGGGGATATCTTCGCCGAGCAGTGGCTCGAAGCCGGCCAACACCACCCGGTTCGCCTCGCCAAAGAGCTGATCAAGTTCGAGGAGCGCTGCCTCGTCCGCCTCCTGGGCGACATGCGGGCCTATAACTTCGTCATCGCCGTCACGCCGGACTTCGACGCCACGGCCATCCGCGTCCGCGCGATGGATTTTGACCAGCAGTCCTACGACGGACGTCTCCGCTTCTACCTCCCGGGGTCGTTTAAGGAAAACCGGCCCTACACCCAGCTCTGCGCCCGGCATATCAATGCCGCTTCGGCGACCCAATACCGCCGGGAAGAGCAGTCGCTAATCCACCGCCGACTCCTGGCGGCACCCGACCGCGTCCGTGACCTCCTCGCCGCCATGGAGGCCAACGCCCTGTCCGCCCCCGAGAAGGCCAAGGAATTGGCCGATGGCCTGGCCGATTACCACCGGGACCCCGCCTTCCGCCAGCATACGACCATGGCCAGCCTCATCGGTGAAAGCTTGGCCCGTTTGGACCGAATCCTGCGCTCTTAAGGGTCTGCGAAGAGTAAGCGCTGGACAGGATAGGCGCCGACCCGACAAAGTCGGAAGCCTGCGATGAGCGACTCCTTAAGGCACGAATGCGGCATTGCCCTTGTCCGGCTGACCAAGGACCTGAAATGGTACCAGGAGAAGTACGGCACCCCGCTCCACGGCTTCAACCAGCTCTTCCTCCTCATGGAGAAGCAGCACAACCGTGGCCAAGATGGCGCAGGCATCGGTAGCGTCAAAATCGGGGCAGAAAACGGCGAGGCTTTCCTCTTCCGCGACCGCGAAATCGGCGCCCAAGGCCTGACCCAGATCTTTACCCGCCAGATCAAGACCTACGCGGACAAGGTGCGGGAAGCGGTCATCGTCCCGGAGTTCCCCGAAACGGTGAAGCGCCACTTCGACTTCGGCGGCGAACTCCTCCTCGGCCACCTCCGCTACGGGACGTCCGGCAACTTCGATTCGGTCTCCTGCCACCCCTACGCGCGTAAGTCCATCTGGCCGACCCGCAACCTGCTCGTTGCCGGCAATTTCAACCTGACGAATACGCCCGACCTGAACGCCTCACTCACGGAGCGCGGCGCCCACGTCATTTACTCGACCGACACGCAGTCCATCCTCGAAGAAATCGGCTTCTGGCTCGACGAAGAACACGACCGTCTGTTCAAGGCTTTCAAGGACCAAGGGCTCGAAGGCATGGCCGTCCAGCACGAGATCTCCAAGCACCTCGACGTCGGCAACGTCCTCCGCAAAGCGGCCAAGAACTGGGATGGTGGCTACGCCATCGCCGGCCTCATCGGCAACGGCGACTCCTTCGTCGTCCGGGACCCGAACGGCATCCGCCCTTGCTGGTACGTCCGCACGGATGACCTGATCGCCGTCGCCTCCGAACGCGTGGCGCTCATGACCATCGTTGGGGCGACCCAGGCCGAAGTCCAAGAGCTCCCGCCAGGCTCTGCGCTCATCATCAAGGCCGATGGGCGTCATACGGTGGAGTGCATCCACACGCCGGGCGAACGTCGCCATTGCTCCTTCGAGCGCATCTACTTCTCGCGCGGCAACGACCCCGAAATCTACGCCGAACGCAAGGCCCTCGGCGCGGCCCTTGCCGACGAGGTGATTCGCCTCATCAGCGACGACCATGATAAGGCGGTCTTCTCCTATATCCCAAACACCGCGGAAATCGCGTGGTACGGGCTCATGGAAGAACTGCGCATGCGTCGCCGCACGCAAGTCCGCGATCAACTCCGCGACGCCCTGGCCAAGGGGCAACTCGACGCGGCCGCCATCGACCGCCTCGTGCTCGGTGGCTGGCCCCGCGGCGAAAAGGTCGCCCATAAGGACGTCAAGCTGCGCACGTTCATCACGCAGGAGAAGAACCGCATGCAGATGGCTTCGCACGTCTACGACATCTCGTATGGGGCCGTCCGCGAAGGCGACACGCTCGTCTGCGTCGATGACTCCATCGTCCGCGGGACGACGCTCCGCCAGTCAATCCTCCGCATCCTCGCCCGCCCCAATCCGAAGCGCATCGTGATTGCCTCGACGGCCCCACAGATTCGCTACCCAGATTGCTACGGCATCGACATGTCCGAGATGGGCAAGTTCCTCGCCTTCCAAGCCGCCGTCGCGCTGTGCAAGGAACGCGGTATGACCGACCTACTCCGCGAAGTCTACGAGGACTGCGTCGCGCAGTCCACTAAACCAGCCGCGGAACTCAAGAACCACGTGAGGCGTATCTATGATGCGTTCACCGATAAAGAACTCGCCGCGAAGGCCGCGGAACTCGTCTACCCGACGAAGTCCGGCTGGAAGGGTGAACTCGTCTTGGTGTTCCAGCAGATTGCGGACCTCCATAAGGCTTGTCCGACGAGCCAAGGCGACTGGTACTTCACCGGCAACTACCCGACCCCGGGTGGTTACGGCGTGCTTAACCAGGCGTACATCAACTTCTGGGAAAAGCGCGAGGGTCGCGCTTATTAATCAGGCGTAAATCCGGAACGGGGCAGTCCGCGCACGGAAGGCTTCGGCGTCCGCGTTCCATTGCGCCTGCCAGCGGGGCAAATCGACCGCCGCCCCGCGCACGCGGAGTTCTTCATAGAAGGCTTCGCTACCGGTGTGCTTAATGAAGAGTTCGCGTTCATTCTTCGTGGCCCGCGCAAAGGGATTTGTGGGGTCCCAAAGGCAGGCCTGACGCATCATGTGCAGCGAGAGCGCCGTGGGGCGAAACTTCGCCCAATCGTTGATGGCCGTGTACACGCCCTGCGTGCCATCTGGCATGAGCTTCGGCTCCAGCAGGAGGCCGGGGACGGCGGTGCCCAAGGCCGCAATCAGGTCCGCCGACTTGCGGCGGCTGTACTTGATGAAGCGGAAATGCATTTCGTCGCCAAAGGTGTGGCTGAAATCACCGAGCTGGCAGCCCAGGCCGACCATGGCATACCCCAACGCCGCTTGCGCCGTGGGAACGCGCGGGGAGGTCGGAATCCAATTCAAGCCGGTGCGGTTCCACGTGAGCGCTCGGCTCCAACCGCGGAGGGGAACGACTTCGAGAAAACCGCGACGGCGTTGTTCGTCGGTGAGTTCGAGCACGCCTGGGGTCGCGACCGCCCAGCGCGCGATTTCACCGATAGTGAGGCCATGCACATAGGGCATTTCGTAGGCCCCGACGTAACTGCGCCATTTGCGGTCCAAGAACGGGCCATCGACTTTCTCGCCGCCCAAGGGGTTGGGCCGGTCGAGCACAATCACGCGGATGGGACGGGGCAGCGAGAAACAGGCCTCGATGACGTACCGCATGCAGCTGATGTAGGTGTAGGAGCGCGCCCCGATATCCTGGAAGTCGATGACGATGGCATCGAGGCCTTCGAGCATCTCCGGGGTCGGCCGACGGGTGGCACCATACAGCGAATAAACGGGGAGGCCGGTGCGCGCGTCCTTCGCGTTCTTGATTGCAATCTCGGCCGCGGCATTCCCGTCAATGCCGTGCTCCGGACCGAAAAGTTTCGTGAGCCGCACCCCGGGCGCGTTCGCCAGCACGTCCGCGGTCCGCTTCCCCGCGCCATTCATCCCCGCACGGTGCGTGACGAGCCCACAACGGACGCCGCGTAAAGTCTCGAAACCGCCGGCGGTGAGCACGTCGATCCCGAGTTGCGTCTGGGTTGCGACGGGGGGCGCGGCCGGGGCACCATGGGCGCAGGCAGGGAGCAATGACGCCCCAAGGGAACCGAGGGCAGTGAGACGGAAGAACGCGCGGCGATCCATGGGTGAGAGCGGGCTCATCTTCGGCTGAATCCGCGGAGGTTCAAAGGTTGATTTTGAAAATCCGTTTGCAGGCGCACCCGACAGCCGACACCGTGCGTCTCATGCGCGTCGCCCTCCTTGGCTCCGGTCGCGGCTCCAATGCCGACGCCGTCCTCCGTGCCCAAGCGAACGGCCAATTGGGGTCGGCCAAGGTGATGGGCGTCTATTGCGACCTCCCCACGGCCCCGATGTTAGCCCTGGGCCCGAAGTACGGCGTCCCAGCTCACTTCCTCGACCCTGGTCCCTTCAAGACGAAGTTCTCTCCTGAGCAGGAGGCCTTCTGGGCGCGCACCTTGGCGGAGGATGGCGTCGACCTCGTCGTCCTCGCTGGCTTCATGCGCGTGGTGAAGGCACCTTTGCTCGAGCCTTTTGCCGGCCGCATCATCAACCTGCACCCGACCCTATTGCCAGCCTTCCCAGGCTTGGACGGTATCGGCCAGACCTGGCGGGCCGGCGTCCCGGAAGGCGGCTGCACGGTCCATTGGGTTACGGCGGAGGTCGATGGCGGCGGCCACCTGGGGCAGGCCAAGGTCACGCGCACGGCCGACGATACCCTCGAGACGTTCGCCCAAAAGGTCCATGCCGCCGAGCATGCCCTGCTCCCCCGCGTGATTGCCGAACTCTCCGTACGCTTCCAAGCCCGATGATTGAACTCCGCTCCCCCATCCACGAAGACATGGTCCAGCCGATGGAGGACCATTTCTGCGAATTGACGCGTTCTTCCTGGATGCTCTTCCACGAGGGCCCCGGGAAGCCACATTTCGTGATGGGCTATTTTGAGACGAAGGCCGAAGCCGACGCCGCGTGGGCCGGGCTGCGCAAGGCCTTCAAGAAGCTGCCCGAGAAATACGATGAGACCGTGCTCGCCGACAAAGATTGGAAGGAAGCTTATAAGGAACACCTGAAGCCTTGGGACCACGGCCGACTCCATTGGGTCCCGGCCTGGATGCGCGGGAAGCATGCCGTCCCCGCCGACGCCGCGGTAATCTGGTTCGACGCCGGCCTCGCCTTCGGCACGGGCGACCACCCGACGACCCGCCTCTGTGCGATCCGCCTGCTCGACTACCTGGAGACGAAGCCGGCCGCCCAAGTCTCTGTGACCGACGCTGGCTGCGGCTCGGGCATTCTCGCGCTTTCCGCGGCCCAACTCGGTTGTGGTCGGATTGCAGGTTTCGACCGCGACCCGGAATCCGTCCGCGTGAGCATCGCGAACCGCCAAGACAATGGCATCGCCGATGACCGCGTCGCCTTCCACCACGCGGGCCTCGAAGAAGGCTTCAAATTGACCGGGCCAGCCGACGTCGTGCTCGCCAACATCATCAGCGATGTGCTCTGCATCTATGCGGACGACCTCGTGAAGGCCGTCACCCCAGGGGGCGTGCTCGCCCTGAGCGGGATTCTCGCCAAGGAACAGGCGGCGGTCCGCACCCACTTCGAAGCCAAGTGCACCGCCGCTTGGGGCTCGGTGCAGGCCGATGGGCGTGTCATGGGCGAATGGAGCGACGTCGCGTTGTTCCGTCCGGCCTAATACCTACCGGACCCACGCCGTCCGGATTGCACCCGTGGGAATTCCCACTTTGCTTCCCGCCATGGAGAATTCCAAGACCCTGCAGTCGATCCGCTACGCGCGCTGGTCGAGCCTCGCGTTCGCCGCACTCTGCGTGGGGCTCGGCGTCCTCGAACTGGTCGGTGGCTTTAACCTTGGGCCCCTGCACCTTCCCCCGCGCTGGAACCCGGCCTACGTGACCTTCCCGGTCGCGCTCCAGGTAGAGTGCTGGTTCTTCTTCTTTTTCGCAACGCTACTAGTACTCCCTTGGCAGCGTACGCCCAACGACCGCACGTGGCGGATTTGGTTCACGGTCCTCTGCGTCGCTGCCTTCATTTTCGCGTTTGCGATGATCTCCGAAGTGATGGCCAAGAACTACATCGCCAACGCCCAAAAGATGAAGGCCCGCATCCCGGTCTTCCAGGCCATCCTGCTCTTCGTCTCGCTCGGCCAGATTCCGATCGCCCTGTTCTCGCGTAAGCCCGAGCTGCTCGATTAATCAGAGCGCGGCGACCAGCTGGCGCCACGGGATAAACCAGGGCCAGACGAGGACGATGACGAGAAAACTGCCCGCGATGCCCGCCGGCACTTCTTGGCGTCGGCCAGAGACGAGCCGCGGGAAGGCATAGGTCGAAAGCCAGATGGACTTATAGATAACCTGGAACGCGAGTAACCAAAGGAAACTACTTGGCCAAACGGCCCCGAGGGCCGAGCCCGCGAGAATTGCCAGCCACAAGGAGCCGACCAGCGTGCGCCAGCCAGCACTTTCCACGAACGCTCCTTGATCCGTCACCGAAGGCCGTAGCAATGTGCCTAGGCCAATCGGGACTAAGATTAGAATGTTTGCCCAGAAGAGATACTGCGGAGCCGACATAGGTCAGGCCGACAGCGTGGCGAAGAGGCCTTCTGCGCGGCGCAGGGCTTCCTCCAGTGTCGGGGCGGTCACGGTGACGTGGCCCATCTTCCGTCCAGGCGCGGCCTTACCTTTATCGTAGAGGTGCAACTTAGCGGCGGGATCCGCCAGGACCAGCGTCCAGTCAGGTTCTTGGCCGTTCTTCCAAAGGTCGCCTAAGAGGTTAAGCATGACCGCGGGTTGCAAGGGCTTCGTGCCGCCGAGGGGGAGACCGCACACCGCGCGGACGTGTTGCTCGAACTGCGACGTTTCGTTGGCGTCAAAGGTCTGGTGGCCGCTGTTATGCGGACGCGGGGCGAGCTCGTTCACGACGATGCGTCCGTCTTGCACGAACATCTCGACGGCCAGCAAGCCGACGAGGCCAATCTTCTCCGCAATGCCCAAAGCTAAGGTGCGGGCTTCCGCCGCGGTCGCCGGAGAGATGCGTGCCGGGGAGAGGGAGAGGTGGAGGATGTGGTTCCGGTGGAGGTTTTCCGCGGCGTCATAGACGGCGGTGCGTCCATCGACGGTGCGGGCGACGAGTACCGAAATCTCGAGTTGGAATGGCACCCAGGCTTCCAGCAC
>CAIYEN010000168.1 GCA_903925205.1 uncultured Opitutia bacterium
CGGGACCGTCGGACTCCGCGGGGGCCAAACCTTTCACGTCGGTCTCGCCGGTGGTTTGCGCGGCCTCGCCACAGTGACAGCGACCACGCCCGCCCTTCGCTTCAACGTCGTCTGGGAAAAGTCCGTACAAACTCGCTTGCCCCTGACGGTGCTGATCGGGCTGCCTCGTCCGCAGACGGCCAAAAAAGTCTTACATGACCTCGCCAGCCTCGGTGCCACCCGCCTGATCTTCTTCGAGGCGGACAAGGGTGACCCGGGTTATGTCGCGAGCTCGCTCTGGAAAGACGGTGAAGCCCAGCAGCTACTGCGGAAGGGCACCGAACAAGCCTGCTCTACTTTAGTGCCTGAGCTCATCCGTGTGACTTCGCTCGCCGAAGCCCTCGCGCTTGTATCCGGAGACTACTGGAAGGTCGCGCTGGATCCCTATGAAGCGACCGGTGCGCTAGGCGAGTCCGCTCCCGCCTCAGCTTCCGCGGGCATTCTCGCCGTCGGCCCTGAACGGGGTTGGTCGGATAAAGAACGCGCGCTGTTGCGCGCCCAAGGGTTCCGCATGCAGCACCTCGGCGATCGCATCTTGCGCGTCGAAGCCGCTTGCCTCGTGGGCGGCGCGCTCCTGCTCGCGCACCTCCGCGCGTGGCAAGCCCACCGCGCGCTGGGCTGATTACTCGCCCGCCTGGCGGACGAAGATGGAGGCGGCGGGCTGACCCTTACCTTTGCCGATGACCTTACGGAGCTTCCAGCCCGCGGGCACCGGCACGACAAACCCACCGGGGGCTTCGAGGATGACGCGGACGTGCGCCCCGGTCGCAGCGGCGCCGACGGCGTTCGCGACGATGTCCTCCGCGCGGGTCTCCCAGAGTTCCCACGGTGGATCGGCAAAGACTAAGTCGAACGTCCCCGCGTTCGCGACGGGCTTCGTCGCATCGCCGGTGATGGCCGTGAACGGCAACGCGGCAACGCCCATCGATTTCGCCACCGCGGCCGCATTCGCATGCAGATCAGCGCCGGCATGCAAGTCGACGCAGGTCGCGGAAGCAGCGCCTCGGCTCAACGACTCTAAGCCGTAAGCGCCCGTGCCCGCAAAAAGGTCGAGTACATGGGTTCCCGGGACGAAAGCGGCCAGCGAGTTGAAGACCGCCTCGCGAATATAATCCGTGGCCGGCCGCACGCCGCCTTTCGCGGGGACGCGAAGCGGAATTCCGCGGGCTAGGCCTCCGGTGACACGCATACGCGCAAGGTTTCCCGCTGCCGACCGAAGGTCAACGGCGTTCCGCACCTAGCCGTTGCCGCGCGGGCGACCAACACGTGGTGCGGCCACCAACTTCGGCGCGCTGCAAAGGTTGCCGCGAGCGCGGGCAACGCCCGCCGTCCGTCCACCGGTGATTGAAGAGCCAGTTCGCGGGCGGATCGCCCCAGTCCTTCCCAATCACCCGCATCGCGTCCGCACAGACCTCGCGCAAAGTGCGGTGAAGTTTACGGACGGACAACGGCCCAAAGGCACCCGCCTTCGCTTCTGGATGGAAGCCCGCACGCCAGAGAACTTCGTCGGCCATCCAATTACCGATACCCGGAAAGCGTTCCTGCATCAGCAACACGGCTTTGATTGACGGGCGTGCCCGCCGACGGAGGAACGCCCCGACGACACCGACCGTGAACTCGTCCGAAAGGATTGCCGGCGGAATCTTTTCCCACCACGGCGGCACGCCCGGACCTTGCCAAAAAAGAATCCGCCCAAACTGGCGCGGGTCGACAAAGACCAATTGCTTCCCGCCGTTCATGGTCAGCACAAAGTGGTCGTACTTCGTCGGCGCACGCGTCGCATCACCGCATTCTAACCGGCCCGACATCCCAAGGTGCACGCCGATCCACGCGCCCTCCGTAAAGCGGAAAGCCATCTGCTTGGCGGCGGCGAACGATTCCAACAATTTTGCGCCGACCAATGCCTGGGTCATCGCCGGCTGATCGACCCCACGGCCCACGCGCGCTTTCGGATTCAGGCGGACCTGCGCGACCTTCCGTCCGAGGCCCGGATCCCAGCGGCGGCGGAAATAATCGACTTCGGCAAGTTCAGGCATCGTTTGCTGTTCCCAACCGAAACGGAATATTCTAGATTCGCAAGACGATGACCGCCCTACGCTCGTTCCTCGCTCTGGCCAGTGCCTGCTCGTTGGCCTTCGCCGGCGAAGTGGTCCCGACGGGGGCTGGCTCCTACCTTCGCGGACTCCCCGATGGCGCGAAGGGTCCCCCGGTGGCCCCGTTTGTCGTTGAGGGCGTGACTGGGCCCGTACCGACCAATACCTGGTGGAGTTCGCTGGCTTGGCTGCCGCTCTCGGAGACGATGTTCCCGCACCCGTTCTCCGTGAAAGCCACGAAGGACGGCCTCGCTTTAAATTATCCTGGGGCGCACCTCGGTGCGAGCAAGCAAGCCATTGTCGGGATGGGCGGCCATGACCTCGTGCTGGGACACACCGCCGTGGCCGCCTTCGCCGAAGCCCGGGTGGCCAGCTGGAGCGACTTCTTCGTGACCACCCGCATGGGCGAGGCGGGCCGCGGCCTGACGCTGACCTTCGGGCACGGCTCGCCCTTTGTCTACGCCGACTACGCCGGCGGCGAACCGGTCGTGCTCTTCAAATCCCCGCCGACGCTCCTCGCGGGTGACGAGAAATCCGCCACGCTCGTCGTGAAAGTCGCCGACCGCATCTACGGACTCTATGCCCCGAGTGGTTCGACTTGGTCTGGCCTCGGCTCCGCCCGACTATCGGCCCAGACGCGCGGTAAGACCTACTTCTCCGTGGCGGTCCTGCCTGATGAAAAACCGAGCACCCTCGAACTCTTTCAAGCCTGCGCCCACAACCACGTCACTGGCTCGCAAGCCACTTGGACCTATGACCCGAAGGGCGCAAAGGTCGTGACCCGTTACGCCTTCCGTACGGTCGCTAAACAAGGCGCGGATACCGGCACGTTGTTCGCGCTGTACCCACACCAATGGCGCGATGCCCGTGCCGACTTCACGGGCCAAAGCTCCGGCAGTGTCCGCGGGCCGCTGCGGCTCGCCAAGGGTTCCTCCTTTGAAACCACCGCGCTCCTCCCGCCGCTCCTTCCCGCCCTGCCCGTGCCCGCTTCCGTGGACCGCTCGCCACTCAAGCAACACCTGGCCGCGGACCTCGCGGCCACGCCGCAACTCACGGGGGATACCTACTGGCTCGGCAAGCAACTCGGGAAATGGGCGACGTTGCTGCCGATTGCCGAACAACTCGGCGACCAGGACGCGGCCGCCGAATGCGAGCGGCGCCTGAAGGCGGCCTTGGAAAACTTCCTAACGGTGCGGGCCCGCGATGGCCGCGAAAAGAAATCCTCGCTCTTCGCTTACGAGCCTCGCTGGGGCACGCTCATCGGCTACCCGGCGAGTTTCGGCAGCGATCAGGAGCTGAACGACCACCATTTCCACTACGGCTACTTCCTCCACGCCGCCGCGGAACTCGCCCGCCGCGATCCCGCTTGGACCCAGCAGTGGTTGCCGATGATTCGGCTCCTTGCCCGCGATATCGCCAGCGCTGACCGCCGCGACCCGCTCTTCCCCTACCTACGTTGCTTCGACATCTATGCGGGGCATTCTTGGGCCAGTGGCCACGGCCGTTTCGGCGACGGCAATAACCAAGAGTCCTCCAGCGAATCCATCAACGCCTGGTATGGGCTTCTGATGCTCGCCGAAGCCACGGGCGACAAACCACTCCGCGATCAAGCGGCGTGGTTGCTCGCCACCGAGGTCTCGGCGATCGAAGACTATTGGTTTAACGTCCACGGGGACCTCTTCCCGCGCAACTATCCCGCTTCCGTCGTGACGATGGTCTGGGGCGGCAAGGGTGCCAACGCGACGTGGTTCGACGCCAACCCGCAATCC
>CAIYEN010000169.1 GCA_903925205.1 uncultured Opitutia bacterium
CGGGAGGTCGCGGTAGGACTGGACCCACTTCGAATAAGTCTCGCCGATGATGGTCTCGGAAGTCGGGCGGATAATGAGCGGCTCCTCGAGCTCTCCGGCGGGGATGAGCTTGCCGTCAGGGCCAGCTTCGAGGCGCGAATGGGTGACGACGGCGCACTCCTTGGCGAAGCCATCGACGTGGGCGGCTTCCTTCTGGATGTAGCTGACCGGAATGAAGAGCGGGAAGTAGGCGTTCACGTGGCCGGTCTCCTTGAACATCGCGTCGAGGTCGCGCTGGATGTTCTCCCAGAGGGCGTAGCCCCAAGGCTTGATGACCATGCAACCGCGGACGGCGCTGTTCTCGGCCAGGTCGGCGTGCTTGATGACCTGCAGGTACCACTCAGGGTAGTCTTCGGCGCGGGTCGGCGTGATGGCGGTCTTGGGCTTGGCGGCAGGCTGCTGGGACATGCCGCCACTAAAGAGCAAGGAACGTCCCGAGGGCAAGAGGGATGGAGCGGGTGCCGCCCCACCCAGGCCCTACCCTCGCTTCGCCCGCCAAAAGCGCGGTCGGCCGCTCATGTCCGGCAAGCCCTCGGCTTCGACGTAGCCATGCTGAGCCGACAGGGCCGCCAAGGCCGCATGTTGGTCGATGCCGGTCTCGCACAGGACCCAGCCACCGACGCGTAAATGGGCCCGGGCCCCTTCTAAAATCTTCCGCAAATCCGCCAGGCCATCCTCCGGCGCGACGAGCGCTGACAGCGGGTCGAACTGACGGACCTCCGGGGCTGCCGCGGCGACTTCCGCGTCAGTTAGGTAAGGGGGATTCGAAACGATGAGGTCATACGCATCCGTGACGGCGCTGAACCAATCCGATTCCGCGAAGGCCACGCGGGCCGACAAGCCGCAGCGCTCCGCGTTCTCACGGGCTAAGGCTAAGGCATCCGGCGAACGGTCGACAGCTTCGACAACCCAGACGGGGCGCTCTGATGCCAAGGCCAATGCAATCGCCCCCGAACCCGTCCCAAGGTCGAGCACGCGCACGGCTTGCTCCGCCGGAAACAAAGCTAAGGCGAGGTCGATGAGCTCTTCGGTTTCGGGCCGCGGAATGAGGGCGCGTTTGTCGGACTTCAACACGAGGTCACGGAATTCGACCTGACCGACGATGTGCTGAAGGGGTTCGCGATTGCCGCGGCGCACGGTGAGCGCGCGGAGCTTCTCGACTTCCGGGTCTGTGAGTAGCCGTTCAAATTGCAGGTAAAGGTCGAGGCGCTTCAGCCCCAGCCCCGCGGCGAACAAGTGCTCCGCCTCGGTGCGCGGGGACTCCAAGCCTTTGCGGGATAAAAACTCCGCGGCCTTTTTAAGCGTCTCAAGGAGGTTCTGCACAGGCTTAGCGGGCGGCGGCGCGGGTCAGGCGATCGTTATAGGCCACACCAATCCCAGAGGCTTCGGCGAGTTCGGCTTGGATGACATCAAAGCCGCGCGCGTCAAGTTGACGCAGGAGGTCGAACAGGTGACGGGCGCCCTCCTCGGCGGAGCCCTGTTCTGACAGGTAAAAATCTTCCGGTCCCAGCGGCAGGTCGGAACGACGGGCTAAGAGCAAGCGGGCGACCTTACCCTTCGGTACCGCCGGCCTCGCACCACGGGCAAATAACTCGACCCGCGTCGCGGGGCTGTAATGACGTTCCAACATACCTGGAGCATCTTGAGCAATCTGCTGGCTGGCCGCACGCGTGACGACTTCGATGGGGCCGAGCTTGGCCTGTAAGGCTTCCAGCGTGACGGGGCCGGGACGCAACAAGCGGGCCCGTCCCGGCACGGAAAGGTCGAGGATGGTCGATTCAACGCCGTGGGTGCAGGCACCGCCATCGACAATCCACGGACAACGCTCACCGAGTGAATCGCTGACGTGCATAGCCTTAGTAGGACTCACATAGCCAAAAGGATTCGCGCTCGGGGCGGCGAGCGGACGGCCGCTCAGGCGAAGCACTTCGCGAAAGATTGGGTGAGCGGGGATGCGCACCGCCACGGTCGGCTTGCTCGCAGTGACGAGGTCGGGCACGCAGGCCTTACGACGCAGGACCACGGTCAAAGGCCCGGGCCAGAAACTAGCCAGTAACGCCAAGCGCGCATCGGGCTCGGCGACTTCGACTAAGGCCGCCTGATCGAGGACGTGGACAATCAGTGGGTCGAGTAAGGGCCGGCCCTTGATGGTGAAAACCTGCGCGAGGGCGGAGGCGTTGAGTGCATCCGCGGCAAGGCCGTAGACCGTCTCCGTCGGCAACGCTACGCAGTGCCCGGCACGCAATAACTCGGCCGCACGCGACAAGTCCGTCGGCGACGAGGTCAAGAAATGGGTAGCAGGCGAAGGCAAGGGAACTCGGACTGTGCGGAAAGCCGGAGAGTCGGCAACCCCCAGACAACAAAAAGGCCGCCCAGAAGGCGGCCCGGAAAAGTATCGGGGGAACCCGCTTACTTCATCGTGATCATATTTCGGGCGCGCTTAACGGCCTTCGAAATATGACGCTGCTGGCGGGCGGTGAGGCCGGTCAGCTTGCGGGGCAGGATCTTGCCCGTCTCGGTGACGTAGCGCGTGAGGGCCTCGGGTTCGGTGAAATCGAAATCGAGGGGGTTGCGGGAACGCTTGAGCTTACCTTCGGTAGTCATGGGAGGGTTTTTGGTAAGGGATGCGGGGCTTTGGGCAAGAAGGAAAAGGTGCTTCGCGCACAGAAGGGCTAAAAGCACCCTAAATCATCCAAAAAAGGGGTATTAGGGGACTAAACCGAGGCCCGACGCGTCAGGCAGATGAGGAACTCTTTGTTCCCCTCCCCGCCCTCGATGGGCGAAGGAATGACTCCCCGGACCTCCGCCCCCGGGAGTTCACGGCTCGCGGCGGTCAAACTTTCGACGACGCGGGCGTGGATGAGCGGGTCCTTGATGATGCCGCGGCCCTTGTCGGCTTCGGCCTTGGTCGCTTCAAACTGCGGCTTGATGAGTGCCACCAGATGACCACCGGGAGCCACGCGCGCCCAGGCCACTGGTAAGACTAAGCCGAGCGAGATGAACGAGAGGTCCATGACGACGATGCCGTAGAGCGCGTGCGGCAACTTCGCGGTGGGCAAGTCACGCGCGTTGAACTTCTCGAAGTTGGTCACGCGCGGGTCGGTCCGCAGTTTCTGGTGCAACTGGGCTGTCCCGACATCCACGCAGGTCATGCTCGCGACGCCGCGCTGCAAGAGGCAATCGGTAAACCCACCCGTGGAGGCGCCGACGTCGAGACCGTGGCATCCGGCAACATCGACCTGAAAATGCGTCAACGCTGCATCGACCTTTTCACCACCGCGTGAGACGAACCGCGGCGGTTGATCGACGGTGAGGAGCGCGTCCTCCGGAAAAGACTGTGATGCCTTTTGCACGACGCTGTCGGGCCCCGAGCGTACCTTGCCAGCTAAGATAAGGGCTTGGGCCACGGAACGCGAAGGCGCAAGGTTGAGCTTCAGCAAAAGCTCATCAGCACGGATTCGACCAGGCTTGGCGGCCATGGCATCAGTCGAGAAAACCCGTCAGCGGGGACGTCGGCTGGGCGGCAACCGAGCCAGCCCCAAGGCCAGACTCGCGGGCAATGCGCCCGGCTTGCACCGCTAAGGCGAAGGCCTGAGCCATCGCGACGGGGTCACCCGCGGAAGCGATGCCGGTGTTGACCAAGACCGCATCGGCACCGAGCTCCATCGCTTCGGCGGCATGCGAGGGGGCACCGAGGCCAGCATCGATGATCACGGGGACGCCGGCCTGCTCGATGATGATACGGAGGAAATCACGGGAGAGCAGCCCACGGTTAGTTCCGATGGGTGCACCGAGCGGCATGACGGCGGCGGCGCCGACTTCTTCGAGGCGCTTTGCGAGCACGGGATCAGCGTGGATGTAAGGCAGGACCGTGAAGCCCTTCTTCACCAACTCGCGGCAAGCTTCTAAGGTCTCGACCGGATCGGGCATCAAATACTTGGGGTCCGGATGAATCTCTAACTTCAGCCAAGAAGTCCCGAGGGCCTCGCGGGCCAACTCGGCGGCGAAGATCGCTTCCTTGGCCGTGCGCACCCCGGAGGTGTTCGGGAGGATCAGGTGCTTCTTGGGATCCAGGGCGGTGAGAATACCGTCGTCCTGGGCGCCGAAGCGGACGCGCTTCACGGCCACCGTGACGACTTCAGCGCCCGAGGCGTCGAGGACCGCCCGCAGGGCCGCGGCGGACGCATACTTACCCGTGCCCGTGAAGAGGCGGGAAGTGAAGGTGCGATCGGCGATGCGGAGGAGGGAGGACATCCGACTTCCGACAATCCCAGCCGCGGCCGAATTGTCCAGCCCTCGCGCGGAAAACCTAGGCGGAAACGGCGGCCACCAAGGCCCGCGCGGCGGCGGTCGGGTCGGTCGCCAAGGCGATGGCGCCGCTGACGGCGATGCCATGGGCGCCTTGCCCGCGCAGCGTAGGGAAATCGGCGGCGGTCACTCCACCGATCGCGAAGCACGGCAAGGGGGCGGCATCCGTAATGAGCCCGGCCAAGGAATCCGCGGTGTGGACCGGCGCATGCTTTGCCTTGCTGGCGGTCGCCCGGACTGGCCCGACGCCCGCGTAATCCACCTGGGCCCCGCGCAGTCGCTCGAGATGCGCCGGGAAATTCAAGGTGACCCCAACCACCGCATACGCACCCAGAAGCTGGCGCGCTTCGGCCGGCGAAGGGTCATCGGGCCCCAGATGCACGCCATCCGCTTCGGCGGCCAAGGCGATGCGGGGCGAATCGTTGACGATGAAAGTTGCACCGTAATCGCGGCAGAGTTCGGCGATGCGGGCGGCTTGGTCGATCGCCGCCGCCTCGGGCAATACCTTCGTGCGGAATTGAATCCACCGCACCCCACCCTGCAACGCCGCGAGCGCTTGATCGCGGTGGCTCAGGGGCGACGCGTCGAGCGTGAGGAACTGCAGGCGAGGCAGACCGGACATCAGTGCTTGCGCTTCAACTTGCGCGCGTCCTTGCCGGACCAAGCGCGTTCGAGTTCCAAGAAGGCTTGGACGGGCTTATCGTGTTCCCAAACCGAACCAATGAAGGCCATGCCGTCAAAACCGAGTTCGCGCACACGGCCGGCGTTCTGCGGCGTGATGCCGCCCAAACCATAGACGGGGCAGCCGCCCTCGGCGCGCCAGCGTTCGACAATCACCTGGAATTCACGCTGCGTGCGCTGGGGTACATAATCGCGCTTCGAAACGGACGGGAAAAGTGGGCTCAGAAAAATGTAACGGCACCCCTTCGGCGTGCTCCGCATCTCGTCATAAGAATGGCACTTGATGCTAAGGGCTGCCGTCTTGGGCCAGCGCGGTGGGATGCGGTCGCCGGGGATCATCTGGAAGCCGGCCAGTTTCCGGGCGAGCACCAAGTCGGGCTGCTCTTCGAGGACGATCCGGTTCCAGAAAACCTCGGGGACCTGCTGGAGGAAGGCTTCGTATTGGCGGACATTCCAATCGCGGACCGACTGGACGTGCAGGCGGCCCAAGCCGGCGTCGAAGAGCTTCACGACCGTTTTCGCATCCCACGCCGAGCGCGTCGGCGTGAAGAGCACGAGGTTATCCGGTGCCGGCGCCTCCGGTTCGGATTTAAAAAGACCTTGGATGAACTTAAGCATGAATTAACCGCCTTGAGCGGCGCGAATGACGAGGACGTGGGCGCCGGCGACGAGGGCTTGGGCCGACCAGCGGCTCCGGGGAACGACCTGGCCATCGACGGCCGCGGCGACAGCGGCCTCGTGGGCACAGCCCAGCTCTTCGAGCAGGGCGGCGAGGGTCCCGGCGGCGGTTTCCCGGGGCTCATCGTTGACGATTACGCGCATACCTGTGGGCCCGAACCTGACCCCCTTGGGGCGGGCTGGCAAGCGGAGGTTTGGGGTTGCGAGAAGGCTCCACGGGCTTTCGCTGGTAGGCATGAAATCCCTCCGCCTGCTCGCCTCGTGCCTCTTAGGCCTCGCCCTTGCGCACGCCGCCGAAACCCCTTCCACCAACATGAAAGAATCCTCCGACCCTAAGGCCGCACCGCGCGCCATCATCCATACGACCTACGGCGACATGACCGTCGAGTTCTGGCCCGATGTGGCCCCACGCACCGTCGACAACTTCCTCAAGCTGGCCCGCGAAGGTTTCTATGATGGCACCTGCTTCCACCGCATCATCAAGGGCTTTATGATTCAAGGGGGATGCCCTAACTCCAAGCTCGGCGCCAAGGGCCAGCCCGGCACCGGTGGCCCTGGCTACCAGATCAAGGCTGAGTTCAATAACCGCTCCCACACCAAGGGTGTCCTCTCGATGGCCCGCTCCGCCGACCCCGATAGCGCTGGCAGCCAGTTCTTCGTCTGCCATGGCGATGCTTCCTTCTTGAACAACAAGTACACCGCCTTCGGTAAGCTCGTCGACGGCGAGAAAGTCCTCGATAAGATCGCCGCCATCGCCTGCGTCGGCCCCGAGCGCTCTAGCCCCACAGAACGTGTGGAAGTCACTAGCGTAGAAGTAGTTGGGGAAAAGAAGGAAGAAAAGAAGACCACCGAAAAGAAGAAATAAGCCCCTCCCTTCGTCCTTTACACAATAAAGACCTCAACCAACCTAGCGTTTCCCCATGAAATCCCTACGCCCCCTCCTCCTCCTGCCCTTGGCTGCTGTTGCTGCTCAGGCCTACACGCTTGAACTGGAACTCGGTAAGAACCACCCCACCGGTGGCCAAGACAGCAACGTTGTCGGCCTCACCGTCGCCACCCAGCTCAACGAAAGCTTCGGACTCGGCCTAAACCTGAACTCCCGCGGCGTGGCCAAGGGTGCTCTCGACGTCGATGCTCGCACCGCCCTCGCTGAACTGACCTACGACCTGAACTCCCGCGGCGGCATTCGTCCGTTCATCGGCGCAGGCGTTGGTTACTCCTGGCTCTCCGGCACCGGCTCGGCCTCGAAGTCCGTCCTCGCGACCGACGTGTTCGCTGGCGTGCGCTTCGCCCTCTCCGAGAACCTCGACCTCGCCCTCACCGTGAAGAACACCGAGTTCATCGGCGTCAAGAACACTGCTGGCACCGCCAAGAGCACGATCAACGACTGGTCCCAGTCGGTGAGCCTGCGCTTGAAATTCTAAGCGACTCCTCACCCCACGAAAAGGCCGCCCCACTGGGCGGCCTTTTTTATGGGCTAAGTTTGGGTCTTAGGGCGTCAGGATGCCGCGATCCTTTAGCCAGGCGCCCAAGGCGTTGGTCCACTCCTTCGCCGCCAGGCAGCGATCGGAAGCCCCCCAACCATGGCCACCCTTCGCCCAGACATGGACCTCGGCACTGCCGCCGAGGGACTTGAGCTTTGCGCCGAGCGCCATCGAACCTTCGGCGGGATAGGGATCATCCGCGCTGTGCGCAAAGAACGCCGGCACCGGCTTGGGTCCCTTCGGCGGAACGACGCCGTCGGGGCCTTCGCGCAGAACGCTGTCGGGTTTGTCTTTCTCAAACAGATAAGCTGGATAGACCATCACGGCAAAATCCGGGCGCGCGGCACTGGCTTCGGCAGGCGAGTAGGCCACGCGCGCCGCTAAATTGCCGCCCGCGGAGAAACCCAGGATGCCGATCTTCTTAGGGTCGGCGTTCCATTCGGCGGCATGGGCCCGCACGAGTTCAATGGTCTTGCGCGCATCCAGGACGGGGACGACCCAAGGCTTGTCGTTATCGCGCCGGGGTACCCGGTAACGCAGGACCGCGGCGCCAACGCCTTGGGCGTTCAGGCGACGCGCCACCTCGGCGCCTTCGTGCTCTTCGGCGAGGATACCGTAACCGCCACCTGGGCAGACGATGATGAAGGGCGCGTTGGGCTTAGCCGCCGGCCACACCACAAACTCGGGGATCATCACATCGGTGCGATGACCGTTCTTATTGAGGATGCCCTTGGGGTCTTGGCCGGGCTTTGCCTTGAGCGTTTCAGCCGGCGGGACTCCGTCCCAGACCAAGACCCCCGCGGAAGGTTCAGCCAGCAAGAGGGCGGGCAAACAAAGGCCCGTGAGGAGGAGCGTTTTCATTCGTGTCGAAGGGCTTCAATCGGGTCGAGGCTCGCCGCACGAATGGCTGGGTAGACACCGGCGACGAGACCAACGACGACCGAGAAGGAAAGGCCTTGGAGCATGATGATCCAATCGAACTTAGAGACCACCCCCGTCGGCACGGCCTGCATCAGAACATAGTTCATGATTGAGACGATGCCCATCGAAACGGCGAGACCGATGAGGCCACCGAGCACCGAAATCACGGCCGCTTCGGAAAGGAATTGCAGGAAGAGGTCGGAGCCGCGGGCGCCGACGGCCTTGCGCAC
>CAIYEN010000170.1 GCA_903925205.1 uncultured Opitutia bacterium
AGGGGATGGGGGATAGGGGAAGGGGGATGGGGTCGGGGCGCGACTGCGTCGCTGACCTCGTCATCCTCTAATCATAGGCTGCTAGGTTAGCACGCAGTGCTAACCCTACCTGTGCAATGTGCTCAACCCAACGCCTTCGTGATTTCGGCGAGGGCGTCGGCGGGGATTTTTAGTCGGCCGCCGCCGATGGTCTCGGCGATCTGGCCGGGCTTACGGGCGCCGACGATGGCGGCAGTGACGCGCGGTTGGCGCAGCACCCAAGCGATGGCAAGTTCGGCGGGCGTCGTGCCAAGGCGCGCCGCGACCTGGCGCAGCACATCATTCAGCGCGATATTCTTGGACAGCAGGGGGTCGTTGAACTGCGGGTCGCCACGTCGGTGGTCGGTGGCGGGCAGGGCGTCGACCCAAGCGCGGGTGACCTTGCCGCTGAGCAGACCCTTCTGCATGGGGCTGTAGGGAATGAGGCCGATGTCGTTTGCTTCGCAGTATGGGATGATCTCCGCTTCGATGCCGCGATTGATCATGCTGTAGGGCGGCTGCAGGAAGGCGACCGGATGGATTGGCTGGAGGCGCTTGAGCTGCGCGACGCTGAAGTTACTCACGCCCGCCCAGCGGACCTTGCCCGCCTGCACGAGCTCCGCGATGGCCGCCCAGCCTTCTTCGATATCCTCGTCAGGCTGGGGCCAGTGGATCTGGTACATGTCGATGACGTCGACGCCGAGGCGGCGGAGGCTATCATCGATCTCACGGTGGATGCTGGCGCGCTGGAGGCGCGGCACGATGGTGCCGTCGGCTTCCCAGCACCGTTCGCACTTCGTCGAAAGGATCGGCCGACGACCCTTGAGTTCCTTGAGCGCGCGGCCGACGACGTCTTCGCAGTGTCCGAGGCCGTAGACGGGGGCCGTATCGAGCCAGTTGATACCGAGATCGAGCGCTTCGTGGATGGTGCGGACCGACAGGGCGTCATCCTGCGGGCCCCAGCCGAATTTCCAATCGCCGCCACCCATGGCCCAGGTGCCGAGGCCGACGGGCGTCAGGTGGAGGTCAGAACAACCGAGCTTGCGGAGTTTCATGATTACTTGGACTCCGTCTTGCGTGCTTTGTTCGCGTCCTGCATCTGTTTAAGGGTCCGCATCGGCCATTCCGGATGATCGACATGCGCGTCCTTAAAGACCGCGAGGGCTTTCGCCACGAGGTCCGGGCGCTTGTCCGCGAGGTCGTTCTTTTCGTCCTCATCGGCTTTCAGGTCATAGATCTCCATCTTGGCGGCGGGGCCGTTGCGCACTGCTTTCCAATCGCCCCAGCGGGCGGCTTGGAGGGACTGCGCCTCGTGGAGTTCCCAGTAGAAGTAATCGCGCTTCGGGGCGGGACCGCCTTGCAGAAAGGCAGCGAGTGAGACGCCATCGGTCTTCAAGCCGGCGGGCGCTGGGGTGCCCGAGAGTTCCAGCGCGGTCGGGAGGTAATCCCAAAACGCCCAGGGCTCGTCGCTCACGCGACCTGCAGGGACCTTGCCGGGCCAGCGGGCGAGGGCGGCTTGGCGGAGGGCCCCTTCGTAGAGCCCGCGCTTGTAGCCACGGAGGCCATTGGATGCTTGGTCGAAAAGTTTACCGAGCTCAGACGTCGGCGCGAACGATGAGCCATTGTCGCCCGCGGTCATCACTAGCGTGTTCTCGTCGAGTCCGAGTTCCCTTAAGAGTTTGAGTACGCGACCCACGTCGGAGTCGAGGCGCGTGACTTGGGCTGCGTAGGCCTTCTGGGTGGGCGTCCAGGGCTTGTCCTTGTAGAGGCCAAGGTCGTCGATTTCCTGGCGGGCGTGGGGCAGGGTGATTGCGTAAAAGAGGAAGAATGGCTTGTCCTTCTGGGCACGGATCCAGGACTCGACGTCCTGCTGGATGAGTTCCTGCGCGTAGGTCTTGCCGACGCCCTTGCCATCGTTGCCGGGTAGTTCGAAGCGTTGGTCGTCGCGGTAGAGGTAGGTCGGGAAGTAACTATGCGCGTGGCGCTGGCAGTTGTAGCCGAAGAAGTGATCGAACCCGTTCTTCAACGGGCTGCCGGTGGTGTCGAACATGCCCATGCCCCATTTGCCCATGCAGGCGGTCGCGTAGCCGTTGCCCTTGAGGGCCTTTGCGACGGTGATGGATTCTGCGGGAATCGGCAACTGGCCCTCGGCCTTCAGTTCGCGGTTGGCGCGGATGGGGCTGTGGCCGGTGTGTTGGCCGAGCATCAGCGACGTGCGACTCGGTGCGCAGACCGACGTCCCGCAGTAGCCTTGCGTGAACTTCGTACCTTCCGCGGCCATGCGGTCGAGGTTCGGGGTCTGGATGAGTTTCTGTCCGTAGCAGCCCAAGTCGCCCTGCGCGAGGTCGTCGCTGAGGATGAAAATCAGGTTCGGCTTGCGTGGTTCAGCGGCGCAGGCAAACGCGGCGCTGAGAAGAAGGAGTAAGCGGAGGGGCATGGGGAAGGGGATAGGGGAAGGGGGATGGGGGATGGGCCGGGCACCTGAAAAGCAAAAGGGGACTGGGGTGGAAAATGCATAGAGGCCTTTGGCCGCAGCACAACCCAATCCCCAATCCCCAATCCCCAATCCCCAATCCCCTTTCTCCTGTTGTCT
Source organism: uncultured Opitutia bacterium (assembly GCA_903925205.1). Classification (GTDB taxonomy): domain Bacteria; phylum Verrucomicrobiota; class Verrucomicrobiia; order Opitutales; family UBA953; genus UBA953. The sequence goes on from CAIYEN010000170.1 coordinate 2,612, forward strand.
CTTCAGCTCCTTATTCCGCCTGGTCCTTCAACCACTGCTGGTACTGGGCTTCGGTCTCTTCCTTGGTCAGCTTGCCGCTGTGGATGAGGATGCGGAAGCGTAAGGTCTCGGACTTGCCGGCCTTGATAGTGAAGTTGAGGGCGGTCTTGGAAGGGTTGCCCTTGGGGAATTCCTTGGCGCCGAACGGGTTCGCCGCGAAGAGTCCGTAACCGCGGTTGTGCCAGTAGGTCGGGAAGGTGGTGTTCTTCGGGTGGTCAAAGATGCCGATGCACACGTCTTCGCCCTTCACGTTGCCGGAAAGGGTCATCCACTTGGCACGGGTACTCCAACCTTCCTTCTCGCCGACCTTGCCTTCGCTGCTGAGGTACACGCCGTTGACGCCAGTGTTATCGAGCTTGGCGACGGCGGTGGGCTTGCCGGCCGCATCGGTGAAGATTTCGGCCTTCTCAGAAGGCTCTTCGAGTGAGCGGGTCACACGGATCGCAATGACGCCTTCCTTGGAATCCTTGAAGACGGCGTCCTTGTCCTGGGCGGTCAACGTGACGATGCGGTCAATGATGCGGAGGTCCTTGGCGGCGCGGAAGACGAGGGTCTCGTCCTGCTGTAGCACCTTGGAGCCGTCGGCGAGGATCCAGTCGGACGACACCTTGAGCGAGGCGACGCCTTCGCCGCTCTTCATGGCCAGGATGGCCTGATGCTTGATGTTGCCGTACGGGATCTTGCTGTCGCGGGAGAAGCCCTCGGGTGGGGAATTCCAGAAGTCGGTGCCGTTGACGTTCCCGTAGTTGAACCACGATGAGATGTGGTGTGGGTGGTCGGTGCGTTCGCCGGCGACCTTCTCGAGCGGGAAGCCGCGGGTGAAGATGTTGCCGCTGGCGGTGCGGAGCGGGGAGAGCAGCGGTTTCTTCTGGTCAGCCCAGAAGACGTAGGACGTGAACGGCTGGCCGTCGACGAGGACGTCGACCTGCTTCTTATCGGCCTGTTCGACGAGTTTGACCTCGGCCGCGTGGGCGCAGGTAGCGGCCAAGGCGAGGACGAGGAGGGAGAGGGGCTTTGGCATGGTAGGTTTAAGCGCGGGTGATTCGTTGGAGAGCTGGAAGGATGATGGCTGCGGCGATGCCGAGGAAGTAGATGATTAAAAAGATGATTAACAAGATGCTGCTCAGTTTCCAGAACTTCCTGTTTTGCGACAGAAATTCAGCTAGATTTCCCGTCGTGGGAACGGCGATGACCTTGCCAGCCGCGTTCGCGGCCTGGTGTAAGTGCAGCGATGCGAGTAGGAAAAAGACCGCTAAAAAGACATATATTAAGGCAATCCCCAGGATCAGAGGGGTGCGTTCTTTTAAAAAAAGCCCGACGGCAACCATGCTTAAAGCGGCGATGAGACAGAGACCGGTGCCGATGAAACCAAGGATTGAGAGGAAACGCAGCCAGGGCTTCGTGCCTTGGATTTCGGCGACGGCGGCTGGGTCAACGGTCGGGGCGTGGGGCGACAAAGGGGTATCCATGCACGATGCCTATCTCCCCCCTGTCTCACTGCCAAGGGAGTAAAATGATAAATTGTGGGGGCTAGAGCGGGGCAGGGCTGCCAAGGGGCGAGTTTTCTATTTGAGATAAGGAACCGAGGGGGTTGTCTGGTGACAGACCCCGTACCTCATGCGCACCGTTTTCTTCGGCGCGGCTCTTGCCGCTATTTCCGCCTTGGCCGCTCCCCCGGCCGGACCCGAGGGTCGCGTGCCTTTCAAGGACTACCGCCAAGGGTCGACCCCGGCCGAAGCGCTCAAGGCGATGTCCTTGCCGAAGGGCTTTCAGGTGACGCTCGTCGCCGCGGAACCCCGGGTGGTCCAACCCATCGCGATGTGCTTCGATGAGAAGGGTCGCCTCTGGGTCGTTGAGGGTATGTCTTACCCGCGCAAGCGCGGCGAGGGTAAGGGCAAGGACCGTATCCTGATTTTAGAAGACCCGCTGGGCGATGGTTCCTATGGTAAGTCGACCGTGTTCTATGAGGGCCTCGATCTCGTCAGCGGTATCGAGGTCGGCCACGGGGGCGTCTGGATCGGTGCCGCCCCCGAACTGCTCTTCATTCCGAAGGACGCCCAGGATAAACCCGGCAAGCCACGCGTCGTGTTGGATGGTTGGGCGATGCAGGACACGCACGAGACGTTGAATAGCTTCACGTGGGGTCCCGACGGCTGGCTCTACGGCTGCCATGGCGTTTTCACTTTTTCGAATGTCGGGAAGCCTGGCGCGCCGGACTCCGAGCGTAAGCGCATCAACGCCGGTGTGTGGCGCTTGCACCCGTTGACCAAGGAGTTTGAGGTCTTTGCCGAAGGGTCGAGCAATCCCTGGGGCCTCGATTACGACAAGCATGGCGAGATGTTCATCACGGCCTGCGTCATCCCGCACCTCTACCACGTCTTCCCCGGTGGCCGCTACCAGCGTCAGGCCGGCCAGCACTACGAGCCGAATACCTACGACGACATCAAGACCATCGCCGACCACGCGCACTTCACGGGGGCCGTGCTGCACCGTCCGGCCGAGCGCGGCGTGGTTCAGCCGCAGAGTACGGACGAAGCCGGTGGCGGCCATGCGCACTGCGGCCTGGCGATCTATAACGGCGACAACTTCCCCGCTGAATACCAAGGGCTATTACTCTTCGGTAACCTGCACGGGCACCGCGTCCTCGGTGACGTGGTCGAGGCCAAGGGCAGCGGTTTCGTCGGCCACCATGCCGGCGACTTCCTGCGCAGCAATGACGCTTGGTTTATTCCCGTCACGCAACGCGTCGGTCCAGATGGGGCGCTCTACGTGTCCGATTGGACCGACCCACAGACCTGCCATAATAACAATCAGGAAATTTGGGACCGCTCCAACGGCCGCATCTACCGTGTCAGTTACGGCCTGGCTAAGTCCCGCGCCCGTGACCTCACGGCACTGAAGAGCCAGGATCTCCTTACAATCGCGTTGGACGACCCGAATGAGTTCTTTGTCCGTCAGGCCCGGAAGGTTCTCGCCGAGCGCGCGATTGAATTGCGGCATGGCGTGGAAGCGGACTTCGGGACGGCGAGTGCTTTGCTGACCGCCGAGACGACGGTCCGCTCGCTTAAGGCCGAACCGCTCCGTCGCCTCCGCGCGCTGTGGGTGTTGGCTTCCGCGGGCGCCTTCCCCGCCTTTGAAGGTGACCGCGTCCGTGCGAAGGTGGATCTCCTTGATGTCGGCCTGACGGCTAAGGATGAGCATCTGCGCGCTTGGTTCGTGCGCCTCATGTCGGAGCGCACCCGCAATATCGGCCCGCGCCTCGCTGAACTCGCCGCCCAGGAAGAGTCGCCAGTCGTCCGTCGTGAGCTCGCTTCCGCCTTAGGTCGCCTGCCACTCGCGGCCCGTGCCGCCGTGGCCGCTCCCTTGCTCGCGCATGCCGAAGATGCGTCCGACCATAATATCCCCTTCATTCTTTGGTACGGCATCGAACCGCTGGTGGGGGCGGACGCCGCGCAAGGCATGGCCTTGGTCCAGGCTTCCAAGATTCCGAAGGTTACCGAGTTCATCTATCGTCGACTCTCCACGGACGCTGCGGGTCGTGAACGCCTCTTGGGGCTGGCGGCTCAGCAGGCCGATCCGGCTTTGCGTGAGCGTCTGCTGGAAGGCCTCGTCGCGGGTGTGCGGCAGGGGGGAGCCTTTAAGGCGCCCGTGGAATGGGCCGCTCAAGCCAAGGCCCTGCGTGTGCAGGCTTCGCCCCAGCTCCTCTCCTTGGTGAACGAGTTGGATGCCCTCGCAGGAGACGAATCTAGCCGCGCTTATTTCCGTGATCAACTGGCCGACGCCAAAGCACCCGCTCCGGCTCGTCAGCGGGCCCTGTCCGTCCTGGTCCAGTCCCGTGACCGCGCGGCGGCACCGGTGCTCCATGCTTGCCTCACCGACGCCGCTGTCAGCGGCCCCTTGCGCCGTCAGGTCATCCAAGCCCTTGCGACCTTAGGCAACGAGGCGACCGTCCCGGCCCTCATCGCGGGCTTCAAGGCCTTCACCGCCGAAGAACGCTCCGATGCGTTGCCGGCGCTCATCGCTAATCCAATCGCTGCGACGCAAACGTTGGAAGCCGTTGCCGCGGGTACCCTCGACAAGGCCGTCCTTTCGCCCGTCGCCATCCGTCAACTGAAGTCGATGAAGGACGCCCAGGTCGATGCCCTGATCGCCCGCGTCATCGGAGCCGTGAACGCCACCAAGGCCGATTTTGCGAAGAACAAGGCCAAGTATGTGGACCTCTTGAAGTCCAAGCCACTGCGGCGCGCCGACCTCGCCGCGGGGAAGGCACTCTTCCAGCAGAGCTGTGGTCTCTGCCACCAACTCTTTGGGGAAGGGAACCTAGTCGGACCTAGCCTCACCGGTTCGAACCGCGCGAACCTCGATTACCTCCTCGAGAACGTCCTCGATCCGAACGCAATCATCGGGAAGGACTATCAACTGAACGTCTTTAAACTTAAGACCGGCAATACCGTCAGCGGCCTCGTGCAGTCCGAAACCGCTGAGGTGTTCAATACCGTCATGCCCGGTGGCGTGAAACTTGCGGTGGCGAAGTCCGAAGTCGCCTCGCGCGAGATCCTCGCCGTGTCGCTAATGCCCGAAGGCCTCTTCGACGCTTTGCAGCCGCAGCAGGTCATTGAGCTCGTGGCCTACCTGCAGTCGCCGGATGGCAAGGCTCCCTTGGCTCCGCGCGTCACGGGCGTCTGGAAGATTGACGGCGCCTTGGAAGGGGAGGCCCTGAAAGTCCTCGCCGTCACGGGCGGTCGGACTGCTAGCCAATTAATGACTTCGTTTAAGGCCAGCCGGTGGAGCGGCAACGACCACCTGTTTTGGACCGGCGGTAAGCCCGGCGACACGCTAACCCTCGCATTGCCGATTACAGAGAAAGGCCTTTATCAGCTCACTTTTGTGTGCACCAAGGCCCATGACTATGGTCGCTTCGAGCTTCGCCTCGACGGCAAGCTCCTCACGGACCGTGGCCTTGACCTCTACAATCCTAAGGAAGTCGTCACCACCGGTGAACTCGATGGTGGCCGGCACGAACTCACCGCCGGCGAGCATAAGCTCGAGGTCAAGATTCTGACTCCGAACCCCGTGGCCACGCCGCTAAACATGTTCGGTCTCGACTACCTCAAGGTCGAAAAGAAGTAATCTTTCCATTCCCCGCCATGAAAGCCCTCGCCCCGTTTCTGCTGTTCGCTTCCGTCGCTTGGGCGGCCGAAGTCCCCGCTCCCCGTGTCGACAAGCTCGACCCTGCGCTGGACGCCTTGGTCGCGTCCGATGTGAAGATTGAAAAAGTCGGCACTGGTTATGGTTGGGCGGAAGGCCCCGTGTGGTTCAAGGACCGCTTCGTCTTTTCGGACGTCCCGAAGAACACCGCCTACGCCTGGAAGCGTGGCGAGAATTCTCCGACCGTCTTCCTGCAGCCCAGCGGTACGGATGAGCCATCCGATCTCCAGGGCTCCAACGGCCTGGCCGTCGACGCCAAGGGCAACCTCTTGCTCTGCCAGCATGGTGCCCGTCGGGTCGGCCAGTCCCTCGGTGATGGGAAGTTCAAGCCCTTGGCGACCACGTTCGACGGCAAGAAGTTCAATAGCCCCAACGACCTCGTCGTGGGCGCGGATGGCACCGTCTACTTCACCGACCCGCCCTACGGTTTGCCGAAGGGGCAGAAGGCCGAGCAGGGCTTCCATGGCGTCTATAAGCTTGCGACCGACGGCAAGGTCTCGCTCGTGACGAAGGAAGTCCAGTGGCCGAACGGCATCGCCCTGAGCAATGACCAGAAGACGCTTTATCTCGCTGTCTCCGACAACGCTAAGACCCGCGTCACCGCCTGTGGCTTGGACGGCACGGGCTTACGCGACGTCTTTGTGGCGCAGCCACTCAAGAAAGCGGACCGCCCCGGCGGTTGCGATGGCCTGAAGGTCGACGAGCGCGGTAACCTTTGGACCACCGGTCCGGGCGGCGTGCTCATCCTCACTCCCGAAGGTAAGCACCTCGGCACGATCCTTTTCCATCAACCCACGGCCAATCTCGCTTGGGGGGAAGATGGGAAGACCCTCTTCGTCACTTCTAACCACGACGTCTTTGTCCTGCGCACGCTGGTCAAGGGGCAAGGCTTCTGAGCCGCTTTCGCTTTATCATGAATAAGTCCCTCTTTCTTTTGGCGGCCTACGGCCTGGCGATTGCCGCTGACCAGCCCGTCTATGTCCCTGATTTCACCCCACAGCCGGCAGTGAAGGCACTGACCCCGGAGCAGGAACTCGCGACGATCCAGCTGCCCAAGGGTTATCGCCTTGAGCTCGTCCTGAGCGAGCGCGATGGCGTCCGCGAGCCGGTGAACGTCACCTTCGACGGCAACGGCCGGATGTATGTCGCCGAGCTCCGCACCTACATGCAGGAAATCGACGGTAAGAATGAACACGACCCCATCAGCGTCGTTTCCCGCCATGAGAGCACTCAGCGTGACGGCCGCTTCGACAAGCACCTGATCTACCGCGACAAACTCATCTTGCCGCGCATGGTGCTCCCGCTCGACGATCGCGTCCTCATCAATGAGACCGACACCCAGGACATCTTCATCTACCGTGACACCAAGGGGACGGGGGTGGCCGATTCCAAGCAGCTCTGGTTTGCGGGCGGACCCAAGAGTGGCAACCTTGAGCACCAGCAGAGCGGCTTGATCTGGGCCTTGGACAATAACCTGTACCAGACCTACAACGCTTATCGTCTCCGCTGGAATGGTACGCAGTCCCCGCTCAAGGAAACCATCCCGAACGGTGGCGGCCAGTGGGGCTTGGCGCAAGATGACCAAGGTAAAATCTGGTGGAGTAATGCGGGCGGCGAGAAAGGCCTCTGGCATTTCCAGACCCCGATCCTTTACGGCGCTTACGACCTCAAGGGCCAGTTCCCTGACGACTTCATGCAGGTCTGGCCGCTCATCGGCCTCGCCGACCACCAAGGTGGCGCTGGTCGCACCTTGCCGGATAAGAAGCTCAATCACTTCACCGCTTCCTGTGGACAGGAAGTCGTGCGTACCGATCGCTACCCAGCGGACTTCCGTGGTGACGTGCTCATCTCCGAGCCAGTCGGCCGCCTCGTCCGTCGCGCCAAAGTCGCGGTCGAGGATGGCATCACGCGCCTCTCCAACCCGCATGGCCATGACGAGTTCATCCGTTCTTCGGATCCGAACTTCCGCATCGTGAACATGACCGTTGGTCCCGACGGCTGCCTCTACCTCGTCGACATGTACCGCGGCATTATCCAGGAAGGCAACTGGGTGCGCGAAGGCAGCTACCTGCGGAAGGTCGTCCAGCAATACTCGATGGACAAGGTCGCCGGCCATGGCCGTATTTGGCGCCTCGTCCACGATGACTTTAAGCCCGGCCCGCAGCCGCGGATGCTCGAGGAAACCCCGGCTCAGCTGGTGGCCCACCTCAGCAGCCCGATTGGCTGGTGGCGCGACACCGCGCAGAAGCTCCTCGTCCTGAAGGGTGACAAGTCGGTCGTGCCGGCCCTCACGGAACTCGCCTTGCAGGGTAAGGATGCCCTCGGTCGCACCCACGCCCTCTGGACGCTTGAAGGCCTCGGTGCGCTCGACGCTAAAGTCGTGACGGCCTTCTTAACCGATGCGGACGCCCATCTCCGCGCCCAAGGCCTGCGCGCGGGCGAAAGCCTCGTCCGGGCGGGCGATAAGACCCTCCTCGCCGAGTTCCGTAAACTCTCTGCCGACAAGGATGCCGCGGTGGTGCTGCAGCTCCTCATGACGGCGAAGCTCCTCGGCTCGAACGAGGTCAAGGCTTGGCCTGACAGCTCTAAGTTCCTCCAGCAGACCCTCATGACATCGACGTCCAAGGGCGTGAAGGAACTCGGTGCGGTGGTGCTCACTGGGAGCGATGCGGTCGGGGGTAGAGATTACTCCAAGGAAGAGAATGAACAACTCGTCCGCGGTCAGGCCATCTACCGCGAACTCTGCTTCGCGTGCCACGGCTATGACGGCAAGGGCATGCCCATGGACGGACCCAAGCCTGGCCTGACCATTGCGCCGCCCTTGGCGAATTCCGTAAACGTCCGGAGCCATCGCGACGCCATCATCCGCGTCCTACTTAACGGTATGTCGGGGCCAATCGCCGGTAAGACTTACGATGCGCAGATGGTCCCGATGCCGATGAACGACGACAAGTGGATCGCCGACGTGGCTTCTTATGTCCGCAACTCTTTTGGCAATCGTGGTGCCGTGATTTCCACTGCGGACGTTGCCCGCGTGCGCAAGGAAGTTGCTGCCGTGGCACAGCCTTGGACGGTTGAGACCCTCGCGGCTGCCTTACCTAAGGTAGTGAAGCCCGCACCGGAGTGGAAAGTCACCGCCAGCGACGAACTCGAACTCGCGCAGAAGGGCTGCGACGGGGATATGAAGACCCGTTGGGAGACCAAGGCCAACCAGAAGAAGGGCATGTGGTATCAAGTTGAACTGCCGGAAGCCAAGGCCGTCGCTGGTCTCCGCTTAGACGACTCCGCCCGCCCCAGTGCCTCCCCCAAGTCCTACAAGGTGGAAGGCTCCGTCGACGGTAAGAAGTGGGTCGCCCTCGGCAGTACGCGTGGCCTCCCGGGCCTATCGGAGACCTACTTCGCGAAGGAAGCTTCCGTGAAGTTCGTCAAGGTTACCATCGCCGACACCCAGAATAATCAGCCTTGGGCCATCCAGGAGTTCCAGCTCCTCGCCCGTTGAGTTTTTCCATACACCCATGAAATCCCTCCTCATTCTCGCCCTCGCTCCTTTGGCCGCCTTCGCGGCCGACGCGCCTAAGCCAGCTGCTCCGGCTGCGGCGAAGCTCCCGGCCATTCCGGCAGAATCCATCGCCAAGAAGGGCGAACTGCTCTTCTCCGATGACTTCGAAGGTAAAGGCGAAGCCGATAAGCGCTGGGTCAAGGTCGTCCCGACCTTCGCCGTCGCCGAAGGCGTCCTCAAGGGTACCCAGACCCGCGACAAGAATGTCCCAGCCGCCGATGGCAAGCCAGCTGTCACCGCCCACGCTGCGGTGCACGGTCTCGAAGTCCCGACCAAGGACAGTGTCATCGAACTCAAGGTCCGCTTCGACGGCGCGACCATGATCGACGTCGAGCTCGACGACCGTAAGTACACGGGTTGTCACTACGGCCATATTTGCCGTGCCCAGTTGCGCTTCAACCCGAAGGACAAGTCGTTCACCGCGGTCATCATCGATGAGAAGGACGGCAATATGCGCAACGACATCTACGAGATGAAGAAGGACCCGGCCAAGAAGGCGGAAGTCGCTAAGCTCCTCGTCGGTCGGCAGGCGACCTTCCCGGTAAAGCAATCGCTCGAAGCGGGCAAGTGGATCACCCTCGTCGTTGAGACCGTGGGCGAAGAAATGCGCATGACGGTGGATGGTACCCCGGTCGCTTACCTGAAGTCCTCTGGCATCGCCCACGCGACCAAGTCGCGCTTCGAGTTTGGCGTGGCGGGCAAGGACGGCTGCATTGACGACGTGAAGGTCTGGGCCGCGACCCCGGCCAAGTAAGCTGCCTTTCGTCGCAACTGCCGCACAGGCGGTCATCGGGTTATGCACCTGGTGGCCGCCCGTTTGCTTTAGGCGAGTGACTTCAGTAGGCCCTCAAGTTCGCGCCCGTACTTCACGTAAGATGCAAAGCGTTCTGCGGGCGCGGCCTTGGTGCCTTCGCCGAGGTGCACGATGCTCGCCACATGCGGCTCGATGGATATGCCGGCCGTATAGCCCGTGCGTAATAAGTCGGCGAGGACCTCGCGCACGAGGGCGTCGCCTTGGCCTGGGTAGGTGAATGCATCACTTTTCCCACCCGCTGGGTTGCGCCGGGCGTCCTTGACGTGGACGTACGCGATGAAGGGCTTCACCGCCTCGTAGAAGGGCAGGGTGGGGAGGCCGTAGGAGACCGTATTGCCGATGTCGAAGAGGTAACGGACATTGGGGTGGTCGACGGCCTCAAGGAATACCCGGGCGTTCGCGGGCGACGTCCCGCCCCAGCCTTCGCAGTTCTCGTGCAACAGGACAATGTCGGCGTCGGCTGCGAGCTTGGCGAGCTCGCGGTAACGGCGGATGCCTTCATCGCGCCAGGCCTGGTCCGACGTCCCGGCTTGCATCCAGCCCATCGTACGGACGAAGCGCGTCTGCGCACGGTGCATGCGGGGAATCAGTACGCGGAGGTCAGCAAGGTCGACGGCGAAATCCCCATTGATGGGGCGGCTCCAGTTGCCGATGGCGGAAGCGAACCCACTCACGCGCATGCCCGCGTTCTCGATGGCATCCAGTGCGCGGGCGAACTCGTCGTCGGTCACCGCGGCGCTGGCGAACTGCTTGCCGTTCAGCAGGCGGAGCTCGAGGGCGGACCAGCCCAGTTCGCGGTGGGCGGCGATTTGGCCGTCCATGCCGTCGGCCGCTTCGTCGGCGAGTCCGGAGAGGGGAAACATGGGCAAGGAGTTAGCGGGCCGCAGTCGGGCTGACAAGCCGCATGCGGCTCAGCGGGCTGGTGTGGGGTAGCGGGCGCCGACGACTTCCTTGGTCTTCCGTTCAATGGAGTAGAGCACGTAGCCCTTTTCCTTACTGCCGGCGGCGCGGTCTTCGTCGAAGGCCTGACCAGCGGTCACGAAGCCCCAAGTCGCATCCCAGCGGGCTTCGCCGCCCTCGGGTGGTAGCGTCAGGGCATACAGTTCGCGGGCATCGTGCCCGCTGACCAGCAGCCGTTCGCCGCCGATTAGGCTAGCCCCCGAGGAACTTGAGCGAGCGAAGCGCTTGAGTAGTTCGGCGGGGAAGGACCAGCGACGCAGCTCTTTCCATTCCTTGTCGAACTGCACGATGCGGCTCAAGGCGTTGTCGCTCGTCAGCGAGTAGTGCGCGAAGCACGTCAACCAGCCGCCTTGATAGGGAATGGCCCAGGTCAAGGAGCCTGGTGGATTGGTAAACACATGCCGACCGGTCGGTTGGAGTGTCGCAGCATCGAAAATCTCCACGCTGCTTTCGTCGGGCTTCAACGGGAAGTTGGAGTGGGCACAGTACAGTTTTCCCTCAATGACCACGCCCGCGTTGAGGTGCTTGATTTTGGAATCCTTTGGCGCGGTCCAGGCGGTGACCTTGGCGCCATCGGACTTCCGGTATTTGCCGAGGGCGTGGTCAGCGATCACGTACAGGTGCTCACCATCGACGGCAACTCCTTGGACGGCTTCGTCCGCATGGAAGCGCGTGAACTCGGTGGGGGCGGGGCCTTGGGCGGGTTCGGCGGCGTGGCTTAAGCTGGCAGCCAGGGAAGTCAGGAGGAGGAGCGCGGGGAGACGCATGAGGACACGCTGGTGACATCTTCGACGGAAGCAAGGGCAGGGGTTGACTCCTTGCGGTGCGCTGCTGTGACTTGGGTGTATGCAGCGCACCCTTGGATGGCTTGGCTTTTTCTGCTTTTCGTTTCTCACGGCCGTGGCGGCGGAGCCCGCGCGGGTGCTATTTATCGGCAATAGCTACACCCACGTGAATCAGTTACCCGATGTCTTTGCCGAGGTTGTGAAGAGTGCTGGCCGCAAGGTCCCTGTGATCAAGTCGGAGACCCCGGGCGGCCAGACCTTTAAGCAGCACCTCACCGTCCAGCCCAAGAGCCTCGCTGCCATTGACGAAGGTAAATGGGATGTTGTTGTGCTGCAGGGACAGAGCCAGGAACCCGCCCTTGCGGAGGTCAATCCGACCGTGCGCAAAGATTTCGTCGAGAGTGCCGCCGCGCTTTGCCAACGCATTCGCGCCCAGAGCCCGCAGGCCCGCATCGTCTTTTACGAGACCTGGGCCCGTCATGCTGATTCCTGGGTCACTCAGGGTAAGGATTACAACGCCAACGTCGGCAAGGACCCGGCGGAGATGCAGGCGCGGCTTCGACTCTGGTATGGTAACGTCGCCCAAGCCAACGCTGCGCTCCTTGCCCCCGTGGGCGATGCGTGGGAGCGTAACTACCAGTCGAAGCAACCCTACCGCCTGCATGCAGCGGATAATTCACACCCTAACTTCAACGGCACCTACCTTGCCGCTTTGGTCATGTACAAGACCATCTATCAACCGAAAGACGTCGCTGTCGCCTATCGCGGCAAGCTGAGCGAGGTGGAGGCCAAGGCCCTACAGGCGTTCGTAAAATGAAAACCGCCTCTGGACTCCTCGCGTTCTTTTGTGCAACGCTGGTCGCGGCCGAGCCGGCGCCGACCATCATTGCCCATCGCGGTGCTAGCGGCTATCTGCCTGAGCACACCTTGGCCGCCAAGGCCTTTGCGTATGCGCAGGGCGCCGACTACCTCGAGCAAGACCTCGTCCTGACCAAGGACGGGACCTTGATTGTGCAGCATGATGTCACGCTGGACAGTACCACCGATGTCGCGACCCGCTTTCCGGGTCGGCAGCGTGCGAATGGTAACTTCTACGCCATCGACTTCACGTTGGCGGAGGTTCGCCAGTTGCGTGTGCTGGAACGTTTTAATCCCAAGAGCGGCAAGGCAGTTTATGCTGGCCGTTTTCCAGCGGGCGTGGGCGAGTTTCGCATCAATACCTTTGAGGAGGAAATTGCGTTCATCCAGGGTCTCAACAAGAGCACCGGCCGTAAGGTCGGAATCTATCCGGAAGTGAAACTCGCGGCCTGGCACCGTCAGGAAGGGCAGGACCTTTCTAAGGCGATGTTGGCGGTCTTGGCACGCTATGGTTACGCCACCAAGACGGACCTCTGCTACGTCCAATGCTTCGAATATCCGGAACTACTGCGCCTCCGGCATGAACTGGGTTGGAAAGGTCAGCTGATCTTGCTCACGGGAGGCAAGACACCGCTCTTGGATACCGACGATGGTTTGAAAGGCATCGCTCAGGTTGTCGACGGTATCGGTCCGGCGCTTACCGCGATTGCCGAAGGCCGCAAGCCTACGGGCTTGGTCGAACGGGCCCATGCGGTCGGCCTTAAGGTCCATCCCTATACCTTACGGATGGAGGCTCTGCCCAAGGGTTTCGCGGATGGTAAGGATTACTTCCGCTTCCTGACCCAGGAGGCCAAGGTGGACGGGCTTTTCACGGACTTTCCAGACATCGCGCGGTGAGCCCTTGAGGGTTTGACCCCGGGGTGCGCTCGGTCATCGTGGAGGCACGGTTAACCTTAGCCGTACCCCTCTCCATGCTCGTCAGTATCTTTAATGATGTTATCGGACCCGTGATGCGCGGTCCCTCTAGTTCACATTGTGCCGCGGCTTTGCGCATCGGCCGACTGGGTCGTGACCTCATGGGTGGCGAAATAACCGAGGTCTTGGTCGAGTTTGATGTGCATGGCTCCTTGCCGACGACGCATGACACGCAGGGTTCCGACATGGGCTTGTTTGGTGGCTTGATGGGCTGGGAGGCGGATGATGATCGCCTGCCCGACTCCATGCGCATTATCCAAGCGGGCGGGGTGAAGGTGCGCATCGAGACGGTCGATGTCCGTGACGAGCATCCGAATACTTATCGCCTAACGTTGAAGAACGCTCGCAGCACGCACTTCCTCAAGGCCATCTCCACTGGCGGCGGCATGATGGAGGTCATCGAGATCGACGGCGTGACGGTTTCTTTACACGGCGATGCCCATGTCGTACTCGCTTGGTCCGATCTCGCAACGGCGGCCTTGGCGGATGCCTTGGCACCCGTCGTTGCGGACACGATTCGTTGCCAAGCGGTTGGCTCGGGCTCTCTGGCTATCTTGGCGGACCTTCGACCGATAGCCGAAGCCCCGTTGGCCGCGATGCTCGCCAAGGGCCAGCTACGTGCACTCCGCCGCCTCTCCCCGGTCTTGCCGGTGCTTTCCAGTCGTTCCAGTCACGTCCCATTCAGAACCTGCGCCGAGCTCCTTGCCGTTCATGCGAAGGCACCCGCCCCGCTCTGGAAACATGCCGTCGCCTATGAAGCCGCGCGTGGTGGCCTGACCGAGGCGGAAGTCCTGGCGAAGATGGTCGCCTTAGTGCGCATCCTCCGTCGTTCGATCGCCCAAGGCCTAGCCGGCACCCAGTATGAAGACCGCGTCCTTGGTTTCCAGTCGGGCGGTTTCGCTCGCGAGCTGGCGGCGGGCCGCTTGCTCGATGCCGGTTCGTTGAATCGCGGGATTATGTACGTCACGGCGATGATGGAAGTGAAGAGTAGTATGGGCGTCATCATCGCCATGCCGACGGCCGGCGCCTGTGCCGCTTTACCCGGCATCGTCATTGCGCTCGCCGAGGATCGGAAGCAGACCGACGAAGACGTCGCTCGCGCCTTCCTCGCCGCTGGGCTCATTGGGGTGTTTATCGCGACCGCTTGGACCTTTGCCGCGGAAGTCGGTGGCTGTCAGGCTGAAGGCGGTTCGGCCGCGGCCATGGCGGGCGCCGCGCTCGTGACTTTGTCTGGCGGCGACACCCCGCAGGCCTGTGCGGCCGCTTCCATGGCCATGCAGAGCATGATTGGCTTGATCTGTGATCCCATCGCGAACCGTGTCGAAGCCCCGTGCCTCGGCAAAAACGTCATGGCGGCCGCCAATGCGCTCTCCTGTGCGAACATGGCCCTGGCGGGCTTTGATCAAGTCATACCTTTCGACGAAGTCATCGCCACCGCCAAGCGCGTCTCGGCCCAGATGCCACGTGAACTGCGCTGCACGGCCTTGGGCGGGTTATCCATCACCCCAACCTCCCTCGCCATCGAGCAACGCCTCCTCGCCAAGCGTGGCTGCGGAACCGGTAGTTGCGGGTGCGGCTGAACCGTTACCTTATGCGTTCCCTACTACTCATCCTCCTTGTCCTCACGGGTGTGTTGCGGGCCGCCGGGTTACCCACGGATTTCGTGGCGGAACAGCCGAAGCTCCAAGCGCTCCTGGCTGAGCGGGTGTCGACCTTGTCGATTCAAAGTTCGACCGACCTTCGGGAATTTGAATCGGCCGCGGGTGTCGGTTTAGCCCTTTCGCGTTATCAATTACTCCGCAAGGTAGGTGCGCCCGCGCTGCAGGCTTTCCGAAAGGACCGTGCCCAAGAGGCTTTCCTCGTCTGGCTGTGGGATAATCCGGCCGCGTTACATCTCTGCTTGGAAGGGGCGACCCCGTTGGGCTTAACACAGCGCGATGAGGATAAGGCGCCGATTAAGACAGAAACCTTGGCGCTGTGGTCGCAGCTTTGGAATGCCGATCCCCAGTCGCATGACGGCCTGTTTTTGAAGTTGGCCATCGCCACGGCCCTGTTGCCTCCCGGCGAGGGGAATCATGGGGCAGGTCAGCAAGTGCCGCCCCCGGACCCCGCGAAACGTTACCAGCATTTCAAGCAGGCCTACCTCGCGAAGGAACTCTATCCCAGTTTTGCCCATCACTCCGTCTGGGAGTATATGCAGGTCGTTTCCTCGCCGGCCTCCGATGCCGATTTGGCGTGGACGCGTCAGGTCGTCAACACGTGGCGCCCGGATCTTCGGGCCAAGGAACAGGTCGTGAAGACCGTCAGCGAAGTAAAGTACGGTAACTCGCCGCACCCTTACGGCGACTACAAGGACGTCTTGGATGGCGGCGGTAAGTGTGGCCCGCGTTCCTCGTGGGGCGTCATGGTGTGCCAAGCCTTCGGGATTCCGGCGGTCGGGGTTGGGCAGCCGGGCCACGCCTGTGTGGCGTTTAAGACCGCTTACCCGGAGACCCAGCCTCAGCCTGGTAACAGTTGGAAAGTCGATTACGGCGCTGGCTGGGAGAAGTCGCGCATCTATGGGTTGAGTGGTCCTGATTTCTTGCAAGCGATTGCCTCCCGTTCGCGAAGTGTCGAGTTCACCCGGATTGAGCGACTGCGCTGGTTGGTGGCGGCCGTCACCGGTTCCGTCGGGGCGGAGAAGTGGGCGAACCTGAAGGCCCTCTTGGCTGCGCAGATGAAGGAACTCCGCCTTGCCAAGCCCGTGTTCGGCGAAGGCGATAATGCCGCGGAAGCGGAACGTGAGCCCGCCACTAAGCCAGCGGCACCCGTGGCCAATAAGGCTCCGGCGAGCCGGGTGGGTCCAGGGGTCGTCGTAATTTCGGCTGTAGCCTTCAGTAAATTAGGCGGGGCCCGCGTGCACGAAAGCACGGGGGGTGGGCGTCAGGTCTATTTCGAGAAGAACGCTCCCAACACTTGGGCCGAGTACCCGCTCGAGGTTAGCCAGGCGGGTAAGTATCTGGTCGTTCTGCAGGCCGCGACGCCCAATACCGGACAAGCCATCGAGTTGTCGGTGGACGGACGTAAACTCGCCACCTTAGCGATTCCGAATTCCTTGGGGCTTTGGGCCGAGACGCCTCCGATAGAAATTGAATTGGCGGCTGGCCCGCAGGTCTTGCGGTTCGCCGTACCCTTACAGCGCGGCTTGGCCCTGAAGCAGATCAAGCTGCAGGCCCGCTGATTAACGTGCCTTGGCCGTCGTGCCGCCCGGGATGAATTCGGCCGGGTAGCGGATCTGGCTGCGGTCGGCCCGGCCGCGTTGGGCGGACGTTGCCCAACGCAGGGTGCGACGGACAATCGGTTCAGGTGACCAGCTGATGTGTGCGACGCTCGGGAGGAACCAGGCAAAGGTGGGGTCGGCGTTGTCGGCGATGAGCGAGACATCCTCCGGCACCCGGAGTTGTTTTTGCGCGAGGAACTGCTGCACCGCCATGTAGAGCGGCACCTCGTTGATGATCAGGGCCGTCGGTGGGGTCACGCGGAAGAGCGAGGACAGCAGGTCGTGGAGCCCTTGGGGCGTCTCGGTCCAATCGGGTAGGTTGAAGTCGCCGGCGGCCACGCCCGCAGCCTTGAGCTCGTCGAGGAAGGCCTGTTCGGGTTGTCCGGGCTGGGGCAGGCGGCGCGGCTTGCGGCAGAGGTTCACGATGCGGCGGTGACCGAGCTGGAGCAGGTGCTTCGTCGCCGCCGTCGCGGCGGTGGCCATGTCGGGCGCGACGCTAGCGATGGGGACTTCGTTGGAACGACCGAAGATGGCGAGGGCGGGGAAGGGCTGTTCCGCAAACCATTCGATGACGGGCTTCGACCCGCCGAAGACAATCCAGGCATTGGCCTCCTCGCTCTGGACATAACGTGCGACCCGGGCGCGGTCGTGGTGGAGGGACTTCAAAGTCTCCGTGGAGA
>CAIYEN010000171.1 GCA_903925205.1 uncultured Opitutia bacterium
CGCGTTGCCCTTGGCGGCCGAGGGCTGGTTACTCGATGCACCGTTAGCCGCCGAAACTTTACTGGGGCGTTTACTCAGCGGCGGTTGGCGCGGTGCGGTGATTCTCTTGGATTACGGTAAGACGATTGCCCAGTGCTTGGAGGGGTCTCCCGCCGGCACGGCCCGGGCCTACCGCAGCCACCAACTCTCGGGGGCGATTTTGCAGAACCTCGGCTCGCAAGACTTAACCTGCCACGTCCTCTGGGATCGGTTGGAGCCAGTCTTGGTGGCCCATGGTTTCCGCTCGGTTCGCTGGGAGCGGCAGGAGGCCTTTTTCGTGAAGCAAGCCGGTGCGGCGATGGAACGTATCATGACCTCGGGCGACAGTGAGGCGACGGGGCGCCTGCGGGCTTTAACGCACCCGGCCCATTTCGGGGGTAAATTTCAAGTCCTGTCCGGAATTCGCTGATTTTGGCGCCCAGCGGGCAAGTTTTTTGAAGCCATCCTCGACCTCGGGGGAACATCCCTTTTTCTGGGGTGACTCCCCGTTATCTCCATGAGGTCCTCATCGTTTCTTTTCGCATCCCTTTTTGTTGGCGCCGCTACCTTGCAGG
Organism: uncultured Opitutia bacterium; assembly: GCA_903925205.1. Lineage (GTDB taxonomy): Bacteria > Verrucomicrobiota > Verrucomicrobiia > Opitutales > UBA953 > UBA953. The sequence goes on from CAIYEN010000171.1 coordinate 594, forward strand.
CCGACGTGAAGGTCATCCAAGCCTTTGAAGGCGATGGCTTCGATAGCTGGCAGACGACGGGAACGGCCTTCGGCCTGGCCCCGGTCGCGGGCAAGGTCGATGGCGTGAACGGCGAGTTCCGTAATTATGGGGGCAACGCCTTGGTGACCTCGGGGCATGGCGGCGATGCTGCGACCGGCACGTTGACCTCGCCGGACATCCTACTCACGCATCCTTTCCTGGGGTTCCTCATCGCGGGTGGTAACCACCCGGGTAAGACCGCGGTCCAGCTTCTCATCAATGGCAAGGTCGTCCGCGAGGCCGTCGGCAAGAATGGCCTGACCCTCGCCGAGGTCGTCTGGGATATTGCTGAGTTCAAGGGCAAGAAGGGCGTCATCCGTATCGTGGATAACGAAACTGGCTCGTGGGGCGTTATCGCCGCCGACCACTTCTTGTTTTCTTCTGATAATAAGCCGAAGTTCTCTTCGGGCGGCCGTCCGAAGCCTAAGGCGGCGAACAACCTCGTGCGCGTGGCGGGCGAAGGCAGTGCCGCTCTCGAGCCAGGCGCGACTTTCAAGGTCACCGGTGGTCATAAGGAAACGGGCGTGACCTCGCCGACGGCCATCGCCTTCGCTAACGACGGTAGCCTTTATGTCGCGGAGACCCATCGCTTCCGTTTCGGCGTCGAAGATGACCGGAATAACCTCTTCTGGTATCACGATGACCTTGCCGCCAAGACCACCGCCGATCGGCTTGCCCTGCACCAGAAGTGGGCCGGCAAAAAGTCCCTCGAGTGGATGACGGCCAAGTCCGAGAAGATTCGCTTCCTGACCGATGAGCAGGGCGACGGCGTCTTTGCTAAGTCGAAGATGTTTGACGAGAAGTTTAATGACGTGCTCGACGGCACGGGCGCCGGGGTGCTGGCATGGGACGATAATGTCTACTTCGCCTGTATTCCGCGCATCTGGATGCTGCAGGATACCAAGCAAGACGGCACGGAAGGCCAGCGTAAGGTCTTACAGGACGGCTTCGGCGTGCGCGTCTCGCTTTCGGGCCATGACATGAACGGCTTCGCCATCGGTTACGACGGTCGCGTGTGGGGCACCATCGGTGACCGCGGGTTCAACTTCACCACGAAGGAAGGCAAGAAGTACGATTCGCGTAATCGCGGCGCGGTCTTCCGCTTCGAGCCGGATGGCTCCCAATTCGAGGTCGTGCATTTCGGTCTCCGTAATCCGAAGGAGATTGCTTTCGATGACTTCGGTAACGGCATCTCCGTCGACAACAACTCCGATCAAGGTGACCAAGCCCGCGTCGTCTATGTCGTCGAAGGCGCGGACTCTGGTTGGGAGATGGAGCACCAGGCCATGCACACGTTCCATCGCGAGATTGGCCTCGATCAACGGCCGCCTTCCCGCTGGATGACGGAAAAAGTCTGGGAACTGCAGAACCCCGTCCAACCTTCCTTTATCATTCCTCCGTCCGCTTACATTACTTCCGGTCCGTCTGGCCTGACCTATCACCCAGGCGCGGGCTATATCGAAGCGGAAGCCCAGCATTTCCACATCTGCGACTACCGTGGTTCCGCGGGTGCCTCGGGCATCTGGTCCTTTAAGGTCGAGCCTGCGGGCGCTGGCATGAAGATGACCGAATCGCACCAGCTGATTTGGGGGGTCGCTGCCACCGATGTCGAGTACGACTGGAAGGGCCGCCTCGTGGTGTCCGACTTCATCACTGGCTGGGAATCGCATGACGCGGGACGGATCATCACGCTCTCCGCTGAGAAGATGATGAAGCCAGAGTCTGCCGCTACCGTGGCCAGTCTCATCAAGGAAGGCTTCGCCAAACGCAGTTCCGCCGAACTGTCCAAGTTACTGGCGCATGACGACCAGCGCATCCGTCTCCGCGCGCAGATCGAATTGACCCGTCGCCCCGACGCTGCTGACCGCTTTGAGGCCGCGACGAAGTCTGCAAATCCCCTCGAGCGCGTTCACGGCATCTGGGGGCTCGGTATCCTCGCCCGCCGCGGCGCTGCGATTGCCCCGAGCGAAGCCTTTAACGGTAAGGCCACGCCTGTCGCCCCCTTAGCGGACCGCGTCGCCGCCGCTAACCGTCTTATCCCGCTGCTGAGCCACGCCGATGCCGAAGTCCGCGCCCAGGCCGTCCGCGTCCTCGAAGAAGCCCCGCTCAAGGGTAACGACCTTCCCCTCGGTAAGTTGATTCTCGACCCCTCGCTCCGCGTGCGTTCGTTTGCCGCCATCGCGGCCGGCCGCCTCGCCGCCGACAAGTACCTGCCAGAAGTCCTGACGATGCTTCGCGAAAACGCCGACAAGGATCCGGTGCTTCGCCACGCGGGGTCTTTCGCCATCGACCTGATTTGCCAGACCCCGGCCGCTTTTGATGCCGTGGCCAAGGATGA
>CAIYEN010000172.1 GCA_903925205.1 uncultured Opitutia bacterium
CATGCCTTCGAAAGGACCGGCCTTGCCGGCCTGAGAGATCAGGGTGGCGAAACCATCGAGGACCGGACCGGTCTGCTTGAGGTTGGCGGCGGAGCCCAGCGCGGCGACGGCCTTGGCGAGGGTGACTTCGCGGCCGCGGGCTCCGGTGAGCGCGCCTTCGCGGACGAGCGCGTTATCGCCGTGGGCGGCGAGCAGTTCGGCGAGCGCCTTGTCGGCGTCGGGCAGGTTCGCGCCGGAAAGACGGATCGCCAGGTGGGCAATCACCAGGACTTCCTGCTCGCCCTTGAGCGCGCAGAGTTCGGCCAGCATCTCGGCCGGGGCCATGCGAACGGCGGCGGCACGTAGTTGGGTGTCAGGGTCGCGGAGGGCGGCGCGAACATCTGCGGGGGTGACAGCATTGAGACCCTCGAGCGTCCAGAGTGCATGCAGTCGGGCGACAGCGGCAAGTTTGGCGTCGGCGAGTTGGGCACGGAGCGGGTCGGCGGCTTTGATATCTGCGGATTCGACCAGGAGGCGTTGGGCGGTGTCGCGTACCCAGCCGTTGGTGTGGGTTAGGAGATTAACGCGGGCCGCGGTGTCGGCCGGGATTTTTGTCTTCGTCGGTACGTTCTTATCGGTGCGGACGATGCGCCAGATTCGTCCCTGATTGAAAGGGGTCTCGAGTTTGCGGGCCTTGATGTTGGCGATCAGGTAGTGCGTCAGGAAGGCCGGGTGCTGAAGCATGCCGCGATACATATCGACGACATAGAGAGCGCCGTCGGGGCCATTGGCCATCATCACCGGGCGGAAACGTTCATCGGTGGAGGTGAGGAATTCCGTGCCGGCGTGGGCGTCAGTCGCCGTGATGATGCCGTCTTTCTCGGTTAGCTTCAGTCGCTTGACCAGATTGGAGGAAGGCTCTGGCACGAAGGCATCGCCCCGGTATTCTGGGGGAAAAGCATCGCCACGATAGATGACGGCTCCGCAAGTGGAGGTGGCTTTGGCGAGGGTGCCATCTTCGCGCAGGGTCTTCGCGTCGTAGCCGCGGTTCACTCCCGGTGTCGGGTGTGAGGGGTAGACGGATTGATCCTTCATCACCTGGAAGTTAACCGAAGAAGCGGTGCGGAGGAGTGGGTTGCGGACGAACGCGGCAGCCGGGAGGAGGTCGGCGCGCAGGAGATCAGAGTTGTTGTTGAAGAAGAGGCGTCCGGCATCGTCTTGGCAGAGGCCCCATTGGCCGCGGCCCAAGCCGGAACCGCGCTGCCAGGTATCCTTGTTGAAGCGGAAGCTGACGCCGTAGCCCGCCGCGTAGATGCGGTTATCCATGGCCCAGGTGGGCGTATTCGCCATGTGCTCGGGCTGGCCACCGAAGGTGCCGAAGTCGGCTGTGACCACCGTTTTGACGTCAGCGATGCCGGTACCCTTGGTGTCTTTGCAGAAAAAGAGATTCGGCGGTTCGGCGACGAGGGCGCCGCCGTTGACGGCCATCACGCCGCGAGGCATCACGAGTTTATCGAGGAAGGGGGTGACCACATCCATACGGCCGTCGCCATCGGTATCGGTCAGTAACGAGACTCGACTGAGCGGCTGATCTTCGGTGGTACCGTTGAGGTCGCGCATGTAGCCCCGCATCTCGACGACGAACATGCGGCCTTGATCATCGAAGCTGATCGCAATCGGGGTCTCGATCATCGGTTCGCTGGCGACGAGTTCGATGCGGAAGCCGGCGGGTAGGCGGAAGGTCTTCAGTTCGTCTTCGGCGGAAAGCGGTGCGGGGGCGGGAAGGTTGAACTTCAACTCAACGTCGGTTGGGCCAGCGTTACCTTTATTGACGGCGTAAACTAGGGGTACGCCGACGGCCAAGGCCAAGGC
>CAIYEN010000173.1 GCA_903925205.1 uncultured Opitutia bacterium
CGATGACGATGATCGTACGCAAGAAGGAGAAGTCCGTGCTGGTCATGTAGACCGACAAGGTCAGGCCGACGACCAAGGCACCCGTCAGGCTGCAGGCGGGCAAGAGAATCTGGGCCATCTGGCCACCGGTCTTAAGGTGCACAATCGTCAGCAACGGGATGAAGATCAGCGCTTCGAGCAAGACGTAGAGGCCGAGGCCGGCATACTGCGAAGCCACCGACGCACGGTTCATGGCCAAGCCTTGGGCGACCATGGTGCCAATCCAGAAGGCGACCATGACGAGTAACCAGCTCCAACCACCCAGCGACTGCATCATGCCGAAGAGGCTGGTGGCCAAGGTAAAGGCGATACCGGTGCGCTGGTCGAAACCAGCGAAGAAGAGCGCCAAGAGCGCCCCGAAAGCCAGCAAGGCCCCCGCGACGTGCACATACGTGCGGCGGTAGAAACTGACGCGCTCTTCCACGGGAGCGACGTCGACGATGAACGGGTTGTTTTCCATGTGGCTAATTTTAGCCCTTTTGCCTGCCAGTCAAGCCCACGCCCCAGTTCAACCGTTACGAATCCGGGCACGAATTACCCGGAAGCGCCGCCCCAGGGCTGGTATGGCCTGCACTTCCGGGACGCGCTGCACGACCCATTCGACTTCCACGGCGGCATCGCCCGAGTCGCTGACCGCACGCGACCGGATGCAAAAGGTGTCCCCCCGGACGGCCAGTATCGGCGCTAAGGCTTGGAGGAAGTGACCTGCCCGCAACGCCGCCGGGCCCTCGGCTAACGCGACGCCGAGGACTTGATTCACGCCCGCGGTATTAAGGGATTTCTCTAAGAGACCTGACTGAGCCCACGCCTCGAGGCTAGGATAGGGCCAGCCATGGGTAGGCTGAGCCGCCACGATGGCCTCCGCCCAACGTCGGCTGACGGCGGGAGAAAGCTGCCGGATACCCTGCTGCCCGCCAACCTCCGCCAAGGCCGCTGGGGCCAAGGCGGCTAACTCATCGTCGGGCAGGTTCACGCGCACGGATGAACCATAGGGTGCCAACTGCGCGCCAGAGGGCAACGTCGCCCACCAGGAACCCACCCACGGGCGAGTTTCCCATGGCCCACCGACATCGGACACCCAAGCCGAAGAAGCCGCCGTCAGCAGACGCTCCCAAGCATCAATGTCGCGGCTGTTGACGTTGAAGACACCGGCGATGCCCAAGCGTGGGGCGATGTCAGGCCAGAGTAGATCCGTGCGCGTGAGGCTATCCCGTGCATCCAAAGCCACGAGGCGCGGGTTATCCGAAATCGCAACGGGTTGGGCGGTGACACTTGGGACCGCGACAAACGCGGCCTCCAACCAGAATTGCCAAGCCTGACTGCCGGCCGGCACTAAGGCGTGTAAACCTCCGACTGAACTCAACGGCGAAGCGGGGACATCGCGCATGACGACACGGGCAAAGGCGCCGACCTCCTGGCCTGCGTGGGCATTACTGAACTTATCCCAGAGGAAGGACTCGCTTGGACTTATCGGTGAATCCCGTTCGTCCCCTGCCGCTAAGAGCGGATGGGCCACCTCCCATTCAGCCGCATCGGCCGGGTCAGCCAAGTCCCACTGCGGCTTCAACAAAGGCCCGCTCCGGGCGCCGGCCAACCACTCGGCGGACGGACGTTCCTTGAGGCTCGCGCGGAGGCAGGCGCGGCGTTCCGCGATGGTGTAACTCGCGCTGTCTTCGCGCGAATAGTCAGCCCCAGTGGTTTCGATTAGAAAATCGGGGAACGGAATGTTCGCGATGACGACTTGCGGGGGCGCGGGGTACTCGCGAATCGCTTGGTCGACGGGCGCCAGGCCATGGGCGGGCCGGAGTTTCAAGGTCAACGGACCACGGAAACGCACGGCGATTTCAATCCGATCCGTCGGCGTAAAGACCTCCGGGGAAGGACGCCGCCAGGAGGCCGGATGCGCGGCGTCATCCATCCGCCAAGTGGTCTTCGTCAAAATCCGCGAGAGTCCTTGAGGTTGCACCAGCGGATCCGGCGTGACGAATCCGTAGACCTCTCCGGGCAATAACCCACGTCGAGCCATCCCATAGGTTTGCGCATCCGTGACCTGCCCCCAGAGCCACAGACCCTGTTCGCGGAGCCCTTGCGAGAAGATGCCAAAATCCGCCTGCAGGCAGTCGTCGAGGTAAGCCGTGAACTGCGCCCCTGAAGTGACGTTGCGCACTTCGACCTCGGGCGCGCCGTCGATTTCGATGAGGTAGAGGTTATGATTCGTATCAGCCAACAAAGGGGCCGCCGACGGATTCCACCAGCGCCCAGACCCATGGAAGCGCAAGCGATGCCGACCATCGGAACGGGAATTGAAGAACCCGAGGCTCAAACGAAAATCCACCAAGACGGGGGCATGCGAAAGCCCGTACGGCGGCGCCGCTAACGTCGACGGCGCCAAGCCTTTGGCCGGATCAGCGGCAAAGGCCGCGTCGGGCACCAGCAAGCGTGGCGCCAAGCCCCACCCCACGACCGCAGCCAAGCTCGCGGGGTCCGACAGGTTACGCCGCCACCCGCCCCGGGCCGCATCCGTTAATAAACCCAGCGAACCCCAGCCCACCCCGGCGGCGGGACGGCGGTTCAAGGCGGCATAATAGAGTTCCTCCTCGCCGACGTCTAAGGCGAGGGCCGTGGAAGCCGCCGGCGACGGGCCCCATGGCCCCACCGCCAAGGCCTGCCGACCGAGGCGCGACTGCATCCAAGGCGACGCCCGCAGTGCCGCCGCCGCCGCCGCTTGTTCATCCCAACGTTGCGCAACATCCGCCACCGTAACCCGCACACCTGCGCCTTCGGTGACCAACGACGTCCGCACGCGCGCCCGCTCCGCCCCGCGACCAAACGTCAACCCGTCGGCGCCATTCACGTAAGTGAAACCCACATCGCGACCGCTCGCCGCGGCCAGTTCGCCGAGCGCCGTCTGTGCGCCCACCAGCGCGGCGGCCCGCAACTGCGCGTGCTGCACAGCGGAGCGCGTTTCGCGCCCGTTCACGTGCAGGAAAGCGGCCAGCGTCAGCGCCGTCAGCACCGCAGCCGCCATCACCAATAAACTAATCAATAGGGTAAACCCATCACGTGTTTTCATAGAAGACAAAGCCCACACTCTTTCGTTTGCGGATTATTTCGCAATCTAGGAGACCCCCTTCGTGCCCATCGTATGAAGACTTCATCCAAGAAAAAATTACCCACGCCGGCTCCCGTCACCACGCCGCCGGCTCCGCGTCCGCAGCTCCCGCCCATCCCCCTGCCGCCGCCCGATACGCGCAAGACGGTCGTCATCGTCGAAGACCAGACTGCCATTCGCGAACTGACCACCGAGATGCTCCAAACCCGCGGCATGTATCGCATCCTCGGGGCAGCGGCCGATGGCAATCAAGGCCTCGACATGGTCCTCAACCTCCGCCCCGACATCCTAATCCTCGACGTGATGATGCCAGGCCTCAGCGGCATCGAAGTGCTGCGCCGCATCGGTCGAAATCTCCCGAAGATGCGGATCCTCGTCTTCTCCGCCAAGCAGGAGCCCCAAGTCGTCCGCGGGCTCATCCAGGAAGGCGTCCATGGGTTCGTGAACAAAAATTCCCCGCTTTCCGAACTACGCAAGGCCCTCGACGAGGTTGCCAAGGGGAACACGTGGTTCAATGACCAGTTCAGCAAGACGGTCCGCGACGCGCTGGCCAAACCCACCACGCAAGCCGACTCCATGATCGACCTGCTGACGCCGCGGGAACGTGAGATCGCGGTCCTCATCGCCCAAAGCAACAGCAGCAAAGAAGTCGCGGCTAAATTAAATATCAGCATCAAGACCTCCGAGAACCATCGAGCGAATTTGATGCGTAAACTCGGAGTCCACGATGTCGCTGGGCTGGTGCGCTTCGCCATTCGCCATGGGCTGGTCGACCCGGCGACGGAATAAACGGCTAGGCTAAATACCTCACAATAAAGGCATTCCCCTTGGAGGGTTCTATTCATTTATTATCGCCCTGCCCAACCAAACAAACACCATGCAACTCACCATGAAGCCTAGTTCGGTCAAAGCGAAGACCGTCGTCATCATCGAAGACCAAACCGCCATCCGCGAGCTCGTCTCCGAAATGCTCCAGGCCAAGGGTAAGTTTCGGGTGATTGGGGCTTCCGCCGATGGTGCCGCCGGGGTGGAGCTGGCGCTGCGCCTCAAACCAGATATCCTGATCTTGGATATCCTCCTGCCTGATATCAGCGGGGTCGAGGTGCTCCACCGCCTTCGCAATGCCATCCCAGGTCTCAGCGTCCTGGTCTTCTCGGGTAAGTCCGAAAAGCAAATGGCCCGCGGATTGGTCAAAGAAGGGGTCCGCGGTTACGTGAACAAGAACTCCCCGCTCTCCGAACTGCGTAAGGCCATGGACGCCCTGTCCGCCGGGCAGACGTGGTTCAGCGCCGAATTCAATGAGGCGGTGCTGTCGGCTCTCAAGAATACCGAGTCACGCATTGACCAGATGGCGATCACGCTCACGGACCGCGAACGTGAGGTGGCGGTGCTGCTAGCCAAGAGCAACTCCAGCAAGGAGGTGGCGGCGCTCCTGAACATCAGCACCAAGACGGCCGAAAACCATCGTACGAATTTGATGCGTAAATTGGGCGTCCACGACGTCGCGGGGGTCATCCGTTTCGTGATTCGGCAGGGCCTGTACGACCCCAACGGCGAAGGCTAAGCACAGGCTTGCTACGCTTAAGTCACGGGGTATGCGTCCATGGCATGCCCCGTTTCTTTGTATGCACCTGGATGCTGGCCTTGGCCGTATCGGCCCCGGCCGCCGATTCCGCCCCCCCCGCGACTCCCTCCGCGGCTGCGCCCGCCCCCGCCCTTCGCTACGAATCCCGCGTCATCCGCGGATGGTCCGTCCTCATCCGCTTAGAACTACTGACCGACGAGAAACGCGCTGAAACCGAAAAAGGCCTCGTGCTCATCGGCAAGCAGTTGGAAGATGTCGAACGGCTGGTCCCACCCAAGGCGGTCGCTCAGATGAAGAAGGTGACGCTGTGGCTATCCCCTCCCTACGGTAAAGGCGCTGGCGCCGAATACCACCCGGGTGCCGGCTGGCTAACGCAGAACGGCCGCAACCCCGCGATGGTCAAGGGCGTGGAGTTTTCGGGTGTCGCCAACCTCGACAAAGAGGTCCAGCGCATGCCCCTACTGACGCTCCATGAGCTGGCCCACGCTTATCACGATCAGGTCCTGGGCTTCAACCACCCCGCCATCAAAGCCTGCTACGACAAGGCCGTGGCCAATAAGTCCTACGACAAGGTCAGCCGTAAGAACTGGCAGGGCAAGATCACCGAAGGGGTCCGAGCCTACGCGATGACAACTCCGATGGAATACTTCTCCGAAACAACCGAGGCGTTCTTCGGTCAGAACGATTTCTTCCCTTACAACCGCAAGGAACTCGAAGCCCACGACCCCGAGATGGTCGCGGTGCTTAAGAAGGTCTGGGGCGCGGAATAAGCCGTCTCAGAGCCGGATCCGTAGGCGCGGTGAAATGACCGTACCTGGCGTGGTGGGCTTACGTACCTTCGCGGTCGTGCCTTCGCCCTGACCGC
>CAIYEN010000174.1 GCA_903925205.1 uncultured Opitutia bacterium
TAGAACCCGCGATCAGTTATCGCCGGGTTCACCAGGTGTAAGGTTTGACTAATACGATAGGCCGTATTGTCGCACAAAATGAACTCTCAAAGAACCGAAAGGGATCACCTCGTGATGAGGTGGGAGGGCGGACGGTGAGGGCGCTGAATGTTTCGTCAACGTCTTTTTTTAGGTTCAGCTCACTTTTTTTAAGCGGCCTTGCTAAACACCGGTCGATCCAAGGAACAGTCTCCCACTAGGGGGAGAAGAGTTCTGACAGTGAAGACTTTGGTGCCCGAATTCAAGCGGATTTTTGTCTTTTTTCACACAATCATTACACAAGTTAAACATCTTAAAATCAGTGACTTACGTTGCGTATTTACTTTTTTTACATTTTTTTGACTATCATCCTGCCCGGCCCGGGGGCCCGAAACTGGTCTTACCGGCCCTCCTTCCGCCCCCCCGCCCCCCCGCCCGACCCATTTCCTGCCCCTGCTCCCCGGGTGAGATCGCAGCCGCGCCTGGCCTGAACCCGGCCTTTCCCTCGTCCCGTCTGCCACCCGACCCAGCTCCTCGCTGATGTATGCACGTGACGGATACGCTACGAAGCGGGTGCGATTTGCTCGTCAGGCGACGTACCTTCCGCCTTAATCGGGCCATGCTCCTTGCCCCGCTGCTCTGCTTTCTTGGCGCTGCCTTTGCACCGCCTGGTCAATCCGTCGATACCGCGGCCGATGACCGCGCGCTGTTCACGCAGGCCGAAACGGCGACCGCCAATCTGGCGGAAGGCAACAAGTCTCCCCTCAACAAGGAAACCCGTTTAGCCCAGGTCAAACGCACGTCTGCCCCGAGCGTTCGCCTGCTCCCCGCCGCGCGGGACAAGAAGCTCGAAGGAGAAGAGGCGTACCGGACGGCGGCAGCTGCGTCCGTCCTTATCACCGGCGCCTATAAATGCGATAAATGCACCCGCTGGCATTGCACACTCGCCAGCGGCGTCGTGGTCGACCCCGACGGCGTCATCGCCACCAATCACCACGTGGCCGCGGGGGAAACGGCGGAAGCAATGGGCGTCATGACAGCGGACGGCCGCTTCTTCGCGGTCACCGAGGTACTCGCTGCTAATAAGAATAACGATGTCGCCCTGCTCCGCATCAACGCAAAAGGGCTGACCGCCCTGCCCGTCCGTGATGACCTCGGTGCCGGCGCCGCCATCTATTGTTATAGCCACCCAGCCAATTCTTTCGGCTGCTTCTCCGAGGGGATTGTGACACGCTATTGTCGTCTCGGCGGAGCGGATCGCAATGGGGCGGTCTTTATGCAAATCACGGCGGACTACGCCCGCGGTTCCAGCGGGGGCCCAATCATCGATCAAGCTGGCAATCTGGTCGGCCTCGTCTCTTCGACCTCGCCCGTACTTTATACCGACAACGCCGCCGCCAAAGGCACGACGACGGGCCAAGCCAACCTACAGATGGTCCGTCACAATTGCGTGACGGGGCGTGCCATCCTTGAGCTGACCCGGACGCTCCCCAAGCCCGCGGCCACCAAGTAAGCGCTTACGCGTGCCCAGGCGTGCGCGGGTAGGCGATGACGTCGCGGATATTACCTTCGCCGGTGACAAACATGAGCAGCCGCTCAAAACCGAGCCCAAACCCTGCGTGGGGGACGGACCCGAAGCGGCGGGTATCGATATACCAGCCGTAGGACTCCAGGTCGAGGCCGTGCGCCTGCATCGCGGCGACGAGGCGATCCAGACGCTCTTCGCGCTGACTGCCGCCGACGATCTCACCCACGCCCGGCACCAATAAATCCATGGCTGCGACGGTCTTACCGTCGTCATTTTGCCGCATGTAGAAGGGCTTCGCGGTCTTCGGATAGTTATAGACGGTCAACGGGCTCTTGAAGTGCACCTCCGTGAGGTAGCGCTCATGCTCGGACTGCAAGTTCTCGCCCCACACGACAGGGAATTCAAAGGTCCGACCGCACTGCAAGAGGATGTCCACCGCCGCGGTGTAAGAGACCCGTGCAAACGGCCGCTCCGCGACAAAACGCAGGCGCTCGAGGAGGCCCTTGTCGACGTAGGCATTGAAGAATTCGAGTTCGTCGGAACACTCTTCCAAGGCCGTCTTTACTAGGTGTTTCACGAGTTCCTCGGCGCAACGCATGTCGCCCTCGAGGTCGCAAAAAGCCATCTCCGGCTCGATCATCCAGAATTCGCTGGCATGCCGACTGGTGTTAGAGTTTTCGGCCCGGAAAGTCGGTCCAAACGTGTAGACATCGCCGAGCGCACAAGCCAGAGTCTCGCCTTCCAATTGGCCGGAGACCGTGAGGTACGATTGGCGCGCGAAGAAATCGGCCGACCACTCAATGGCCCCATCTGGTTTCTTCGGTGGCGCCGCTGGATCGAGCGTGGTGACCCGGAAAAGTTCGCCGGCGCCCTCGCAGTCGCTCGCGGTGATGATGGGGGTGTGGACGTAGGCGAAGCCGCGCTGCTGGAAAAAGCCATGGACGGCCATGGCCATACGGCTGCGCACGCGCATGATTGAGCCGAGACGGTTCGTGCGGGCGCGCAGGTGCGGGATCGTCCGCAGGAACTCCACGGTATGTCCCTTTTTCTGCAACGGAAACGACTCATCGGCCCGACCGACTAAGCGGAAAGCCGTGGCCTTGAGTTCCCACTTCTGACCTTTAGCGGGCGAAGGCACGAGTTCACCATCAATCGAGACGGAGGACCCGGTCAGGGCGTCTTTAAGGTCATCCGCACCCGGAAGCGCGTGCTCAACGACCACTTGGAGGTTCTTGAAGCAAGAGCCGTCGTTTACTTCCACAAAGGAAAAGCCTTTGGAGTCACGGCGTGTCCGGACCCAGCCGGAAACCGTCACACCCACGAGGGGCTGCTCCGCCGACAATGCCTGCCTGACCTTAATGCGCATGACGACACTGTGGAGGAGTCTGGCCACGGAAACAAGCGAGAGATGGCCGACCGAGCTGCCGCCGGCGGCACTTCTCTGGCTGGACAACTCAGCAGGCATCGACCACGCTGACGCCCTCTTATTTATGAACGCACTCGAGCAACTCCGCCAGCACACCAAGGTCGTCGCCGACACGGGCGACTTCGCCGCCATGAAGGCTTTCCAGCCTTTGGATGCCACGACCAACCCCAGCCTCATTCTCAAGGCCGTCCAGATGCCGGAATACCAGGCCCTGCTCGTCAAGGCCGCACAGGATAACAAGAGCAAGGGCGTCCAGGCCGCCGTCGATGCGCTCCTCATCTCGTTCGGCACCGAAATCCTCAAGATTGTCCCGGGCCGCGTCTCCACCGAAGTCGACGCCCGCCTCTCCTTCGACAAGGTCGCCACGGTCGCCAAGGCCCGTGAACTCATCGCCCTCTATAAAGCCGCGGGCATCCCCAAGGAGCGTATCCTCGTGAAAATGGCTTCCACCTGGGAAGGCATCCAGGCCGCCGCGGAGCTCGAAAAGGAAGGCATCCGCTGCAACCTCACCCTGCTCTTCTCGTTCGCCCAGGCCGTCGCCTGCGCTGACGCCAAGGTCCAGCTGATCTCGCCGTTCGTCGGCCGCATCTACGACTGGCATAAGAAGGCCCAAGGTGCGAATTGGAACGAAGCCGCCTCCTCCGGCGCCAACGACCCCGGCGTCCAGTCCGTCCGCCGCATCTTCGCCTATTACAAGCGAAACGGCATCAAGACGGAAGTCATGGGCGCCTCCTTCCGCAACTGTGGCCAAATCAAGGCCCTCTGTGGTTGCGACCTCCTGACCATCGCCCCAAACCTCCTCGACGAGCTCTCCAAGGACGCGGCCGCCGTGCCGAAGGTCCTCGACGAGGCCGCCGCCAAGGCCGAAGGCGAAGCCGCTAAGGCCTGGGGCGAGAAGGAATTCCGCTGGCACCACAATGAAGACGCCATGGCCACGGAAAAGACCGCGGAAGGTATCCGCGCCTTCGCCGTCGACGGCAAGAAGCTCGACGACCTGGTCGCCAAGGCCATCGGCTAAGCGAATCGTCAGTCCTGTAAGCAAGGCCGGGCCCCACGCCCGGCCTTCTTATTTGCGGCGGAGCATCGCGAGCACAAGCAGCAGAGCGCTCACAAACCCGAACAACCACCCCAAGGGGAGCAGCCCAAAAGGCTCATGCAAGAAGCCCTGAGCATCCAACGTGGCCGGGGTCGCCTCAAAGACCAAGAAGCATGCGGCTGAAACCAGTGCACAAAGGACCGCCGCGACGAGGTAAGTCCGGTGCATACTTATTTGCGGCGCTGCCGAACGGCCTCGAACAGTACAATGCCCGCCGCCATCGACACGTTCAGGGAATCCGACAGGCCCGCCTGCGGAATCGAAATCTTCTCGTTGGCCGCACCGAGCATGAAGTCGCTGAGGCCGTCCTTTTCGGAGCCCAGCAACAGGGCGCTCGGACCGCGGCAATCGACGTCCCAGAAGGTCTTCGTGGCCGCCGGCGAGGTCGCCAGCGAGCGGATGCCCTTGGACTGCATCCAAGCCACGGCTTCCGCCGAGGAGCACACCGCCACGGGAATCGAGAACACAGCCCCTTGGGAGGAGCGTACGACGTTCGGGTTAAAGAGGTCCGTGATAGGGTCGCAAACGATCAAAGCGTCGCAACCAGCGGAATCCGCCGTGCGCAATAAAGCCCCGAGATTGCCAGGTTTCTCCACCGATTCGGCAACCAAAAGCAAAGGGTTAGCCGAGAGCTGGAGGCGCTCCAGCGAACAGTCCCAGGTCTGGGCGATGCCGAGGAGCCCATCGGGACCTTCGCGGCCGCTGATCTTCTCGAAGGCCGAACGGCCGACCTCACAGCAATCAATGCCCGCGGCGCGGCAGCCAGAGACCAGCTCGGCCGCCTCGACCCCACGGAACAGTTCTGGGCAGAAATAGACCTCGCGGACCGCTACCTTCCGTTCCAGCGCCCGGCTGAGCTCGCGGAGTCCTTCAGCAATGAAGAGCCCACGGGCTTCCCGCTCGGGGCGGTCGCGCAGGCGGGCGACCGCTTGGATGCGGGGGTTTTGGCGACTTTGGATGACCTCGTCTGGCACGGGCGGGATGAAGCAGGATTCCCGAGCAAAGGGCAAGGAAAGCCGTCAGCGGACCAGCGGGGCTGGGTTAAGGCTCGACCTTCCGGGCGGGTAGCCGAGTTTGCTCACATGTCCGAAGAAGAAGCCACCGATGCACCGCAGGGCCGCAAGCCCGACTCCTCCAAATTCCGCGAAGGTAAGTTTACCTACCACCAAGAGGTGGAAGTCGACATCGCGACCATCACGAACCTCGGTGACGGCCTCGGCCGCATCGACGGCTGGGTCGTCTTCGTGCCAGGCGCCCTTCCCGGCGAAAAGGTCGTGGCCCGCATCTGGCATAACGCCGCCAACTTTTCGCGCGGCGACCTCGTCCGTGTCATCATCCCGTCGGCCTCTCGCGTCCAGCCCCGTTGCGAACTCTTCGGTGAATGCGGCGGCTGCCAGTACCAGAACATGGCCTACGCCGAACAGCTCGTCTGGAAGCGCAAGCAAGTTGCCGAAGTCTACGAACGCCTCGGCGGCCTGACGGTCGAAGTCGAGCCGACGCATCCTTCCCCGAAGCAATACGGTTACCGCTCGAAGATTACCCCGCACTTCATGACCCCGCGCCGGGCGGACTTCCCGATTGGCTTCCTCGCCGCCGGCACGTCCCGGCGCGTCGTGGACGTGACTAAGTGCCCGCTCGCCACCGACGCGATCAACGCGGCCTACGCCCGCTCGCGCAAAGACATCCGCGCCAACCCGGGTCGCTTCGAGCGCGGCGCCACCCTGCTCTTCCGCGACTGCCAAGAAGGCGTCGTGACGGACCCACGCGAAACGGTGACGGAACAGGTCGGCCGCGTGAAGATGAAGTTCCTCGCGGGGGAATTCTTCCAGAATAACCCCTCGGTGCTCGAGGACTTCGTCGGCCACGCCATCCGCCTCGCCAAGGCCTCCGGTGCTAAGCACCTCGTCGATACCTATTGCGGCTCCGGGCTCTTCGCCCTCTCCGGCGCCCGGGAGTTCGAATCCGTCAACGGCGTCGAGGTCAGCGCCGAAGCCGCCCGCAAGGCCGCGGAGAACGCCACCCTCAACGGCTTCCTTAACTGCCGCTTCATCGCCGGCTCGGCCGAATCAATCTTCGCTAACGTCCCCGTCCGCGGCCCCGAGACCGCCGTCATCGTCGACCCGCCCCGCCGCGGATGCGATGAACCCTTCCTTGAACAGCTGCATGCGTTCAACCCGCGCCGCATCGTCTACATCAGCTGTGCCCCGGACACCCAAGCCCGCGACCTCAAGTACCTCTGCAGCCGGGGCTGGAAGGTTATTTCGGCTAAGCCCTTCGACCTCTTCCCGCAGACGCGCCACGTGGAGTGCATCGCGGCGCTGGAGAAGGCCTAAGGCGCCGCCGAACTGGGCACAAAAAAAGGGGCGCCACCAGGCGCCCCTTCTGCTTGTCTGTCGGACCGCTTAGGCCTGTGGCTTGGCGGCGTTTTCTTCCTCTTCGTCGGAACGCTCCACCTTGGAGATGCCCAGCAGTGCTTCACCCTCCTTGAGGCGCATGACGCGGACGCCCTTGGTATTGCGGCCGGCCGTGCAGCGAATGTCAGACACCTTGGTGCGGATCGACTGGCCACCCTTCGTGAGGAGCATGACTTCGTCGGCTTCCTGGACGCTGAGGGCCCCGGCCACACCGACATCGGTGCTAATGGCGATGACGCCCTTGCCGCCGCGGGACTGCTTGCGGTAGACGGGCTCCTTGGTTTCAGGATCGTCGAAGGGCGTGCGCTTGCCGATGCCGTCGATGCCGACGACGAGGAGCGTGCAGGTTTCGTCGACGACCTCCATCGCCTTCACCTGATCACCGCTATCGAGCTTCATGCCGGAGACACCAGTGGTGTCGCGGCCCATCGAACGGACGTCCGACTCGTGGAAGCGGATGGACATGCCCGACTGCGAGATCATCACGACCTCGTTATCGCCATTGGTTAGCTTCGTGGAGATGAGGCGATCGCCGTGCTCGATGTTAATGCCGATGATACCACCCTTGCGGTAGTTAGCGTACTTCGAGATCTCGGTCTTCTTGATCGTGCCGTTGGCCGTGCACATCATCAGGAATTTGCCTTCCTCGAAGTTGGAGACGCAGACCATCGCGGCCAGCTTCTCGTCGTCCTTCAGCTCCAGCAAGCGAGCGATGGACTTACCGCGGGACGCGCGGTTGGCTTCTTCGATTTCATAGACCTTCTCCACGTACACGCGACCATTGTTCATGAAGAACAAGATATGGTCGTGGGTGTTGGCCGTGAAGAGGTGCTCAATGAAGTCACTGTCCTCGTCCGAAGCCGCCTTGGAGAGTTCGGCCCCCTTGGTGCCCTTGCCGCCACGCTTCTGGAGGCGGTATTGGGCGACCGGCGTACGCTTGATGAAGCCGGCGTGCGAAACGGTGACCACGCAGCCTTCGTTGGCCACGATGTCTTCCATCGACAAGTCGCCTTCTTGGGCCGTGACCTTCGTCTTGCGGGGCCCGATATGCTTCTTGGCCGCATCGCGCAGTTCCTTTTTAATCAGGGTGAGCAGCTTCAATTCGCTAGAGAGGATACTACGGAGCTCTTCGACGAGCGCCATCAGTTCGCGGTACTCGGCGTCAATCTTGTCGCGCTCCAGCCCCGTCAGTTGGTAGAGACGGAGGTCAAGGATCGCCACGGCTTGGCGTTCGCTCAGGCCGTACTTGGCCATGAGCTTAACGCGGGCTTCGTCACGGTTGGACGCCGCGCGAATGATTTTCACGAAGTCGTCGAGGTTGCGCAGGGCAATCTTGAAGCCTTCGAGAATGTGGGCGCGGTCTTCGGCCTTGCGAAGCCGGAAGCGCGTGCGGCGGGTGACCACGTCGCGACGGTGCTCGACGAAGCACTCGAGCAACTCGCGGATGTTCATCTGCTTCGGCCGACGCTTGTCGAGGGCTAGCAAGATAACGCCAAATGAGTTCTCGAAGTTGGTGTGCTTGTAGAGCTTGTTGATGACGACCTTCGGGTTCTCGTTGCGCTTAAGCTCGATGACCACGCGCGTATTTTCGTCGGACTCGTCGCGGAGGTCGGAGACTTCGTCGAGGACCTTCTCGGAGCAGAGGTCAGCGATGTGCTTAACCAGGGACGACCGATTGACGTTATAAGGCAGTTCGGTGAGGACGATCTGCTCCTTGCCGTTCTTCATCTCCTCGGTGTGAGCAACGCCGCGGACGCGGATGATGCCACGGCCGGTACGGAGGTATTGCTTGATCCCTTCCTTACCGTTGATGACACCGCCCGTCGGGAAGTCTGGACCGATGATAATCTTCTCTAGGTCTTCGACGGTGGCGCTAGGCTTGTCGATGATGAGGCAGGTGGCCTCCACGAGTTCGCTCAAGTTGTGCGGCGGGATATTGGTCGTCATGCCGACCGCAATGCCGGTCGAACCGTTCATCAGCAGGTGGGGTAAGGCGCACGGCAGGACGGTCGGCTCGGTGGTCGACTCCTTATAGTTCGGAATGAAGTCGACCGTGTCCTCATCGATGTCGGCGAGGAGTTCGGCGGAGACTTCGGAGAGACGGCACTCCGTATAACGGTAGGCCGCGGGCGGATCGCCGTCGACGGACCCGAAGTTGCCCTGCGGCTCGATCAGCTGGTAACGCATGACCCAGTTCTGGGCCAGGCGGACGAGCGTATCATAGACCGAGCTATCGCCGTGCGGGTGGTAGTTCTTCAGCACTTCGCCGACGACGCCCGCGCACTTGTCGAACGGGCGGTTGTGGACGAGGCCTTCCCGCAGCATCGCGTAAAGGATACGGCGCTGGACGGGCTTGAGGCCGTCGCGCGCGTCCGGGAGGGCGCGGGAGACGATGACCGACATCGAGTAATCGATGTAGGCCGTCTGCATGATGTCCGTGATGTTGGCGGACGTGAGCTTTTCTTTGTCAGAATACATTGTCGAAGAGGTCTAGGGTGAGTGCGGGGTGGGCTTAGACGTCGAGGTTCGAGGTGTTGAGCGCGTTGTCCTCGATGAAGGCTCGGCGGGAAGGAACATCCTCGCCCATGAGCATGGCGAAGACGCGATTGGCTTCGGCGGCATCCGCGATGTCGACCTTGAGGAAGCGGCGTTTGGCCGGATCCATCGTGGTCTCAAAGAGCTGCTTCGGATTCATTTCGCCGAGGCCCTTGTATCGCTGGATGGTGAGGCCCTTGCGGCCGAACTGGCGAATCTGGCCGATGAGTTCGAGGATGGAGCCGAGGGGGATAGGCTCGGCCTTCTTGACGATCTTCTTGGCGGGCTTCTCTTCGCCCTTGGCTTCTTCTTCGCCTTCGGTCGCTGGGACTTCCTCGGCCGTCGAACCATCAATCAGGTTGTAGCGCGGCTCCTCGCCGGGCGTGAACTGCTTCACATCCATCCCCTGGGTTTCCAATTCCTTGAGCACCTTGGTGATGGCGTCATTCTCAAAGATTTCGATGACGTTGACGCGCTCCTGCACAACCGTGCCATCCTTGAGCTTCTTTTCGCGGTCGATTTTGTCGGCGAGGAAATCCTCGACCCCGGCCTTGCGGAGGTAGGCCTGTTTAGCGTCGGTATCCAAGAGGAACTCGTAGGTCTCCTCATTACCCGTCCGGGTGCGGACGATGAAGCGCGGAAGCGTGTGCGTTTTGTGGTCCTGCTGGTCGAGGTAGGCGCCGAGCTGGCAACCCGTTCGACCGATGGCGGCACCCAGGGACTCGAGGCGGGCGAGAGACTCGACAATCTTGTCCAGCTTCTGCCCCGGGAAGACGTGCTTGTCGCGTAGGCGGAGCAGGTTCACGTCCTCGGAGCCAAGCTCTAGGAGGATGCGATTGAGCTCCGGGTCATTGTCGACGTACTGCTCACGCTTCTTGCGCTTGATGCGGTAGAGGGGCGGCTGAGCGATATAAACATAGCCTGCCTCGATCAAGCCGGGCATCTGGCGGTAGAGGAACGTCAGGAGGAGCGTACGGATGTGCGAGCCGTCGACGTCTGCGTCCGTCATAATGACGAGTTTGTGGTAGCGGCACTTCGTGACGTCGAAGGCGCCGTCGCCCTCGTGCTTGCCGATGCCGGTACCGCAGGCCTTGATGATGGTACGGATTTCCTCATTGGAGAGGATCTTATCGATGCGGGCCTTCTCGACGTTGAGGATCTTGCCCTTAATTGGCAGAATCGCCTGGTAGCGACGATCGCGGCCTTGCTTGGCGGAACCACCGGCGGAGTCCCCTTCGACGATGTAGAGTTCGCAGACGGACGGGTCGCTTTCGGAGCAGTCGGCCAGCTTGCCGGGGAGGCCGCCGGAGGACATGGCGGACTTACGGACCGTCTCGCGCGCCTTACGGGCGGCTTCGCGGGCACGGGCGGCGTTGAGGCACTTATCGACAATGCGACGACCGGTCTTCGGGTCGCGCTCGAGGTAATACTTCAGCTGCTCACCCACGACGGAAGTCACGATGCCTTCGACTTCGGGATTGGTGAGGCGCGTCTTGTTCTGCGACTGGAACTTCGGGTCGGGGTGTTTGACGGAGATCACGGCCACGAGGCCTTCGCGCATGTCGTCGCCATTGAGTTTGGCGTCCTTATCCTTGATCAGGTTATTGGACTTCGCGTAGTGGTTGATCACGCGAGTCAGCGCGGAGCGGAAACCCGACAAGTGCGTGCCGCCTTCCGGCTGGTTGATCAAGTTAGCGTAGCTGAAGACCATCTCGTCGTAGCGGTCGTTATATTGCAGGGCGACATCGAGGGTCATCCGGCGCTGGCCCGGCTTGGGCTTTTCGCCGTCGGCCATCACGCGGGGGTTGGCCAAATCGGTGAAGTCGACTTCCGCGGAAATTAGGATGGGCTTCTCAAAGAGACGCTCTTCATTGGCATTAAGGAACGAGACGTACTCAGCGATACCATCCTTGAACTCGAATTTATCGGAACGATTCGAGCGCTGATCCTTCATCTCAACGGTGATGCCCGGCACCAGGAAGGCCAATTCACGCATACGGCGGACGAGCGTGTCGTACTTGAACTCTTGCGTGGCGACGAAAATTTCAGGATCAGGATGGAAAGTAATCTTCGTGCCCGTGCGCTTCGTCTTACCGATGACCTTGATCGACTGGGTGACTTCCCCGCGACTGAACTTCATCTGGTGCACTTCGCCTTCGCGGCTGACTTCGGCAATGAAGCTATCGGAGAGCGCGTTGACGCACTTGGCACCGACCCCGTTAAGACCACCCGAAACCTGGTACGCACCCTTATCAAACTTACCCCCAGCGTGGAGGTTCGTCAGCACGAGTTCCAGCGTCGGAACTTTTTCCTCCGGGTGCATCGCGACGGGAATACCGCGGCCATCGTCTTCGACGGAGAGCGAGCCATCCGCATGGATCTCGACCTTGATACTCTTGCAATAGCCGGCGAGGGCTTCGTCGATGGAGTTATCGACGATTTCGTAGACGCAGTGGTGTAAGCCCGTCTCATTCGTATCGCCAATGTACATACCTGGGCGTTCGCGTACGGCCTTCAGGCCCTTGAGGCGCTTGATGTCGGCCGCGCCATAGCTCTCGTTGCCGGCATGCTTACCGCGGTTCGGGTTTTTCTCAGAATTATCGCTCATGTTTTAGTGGTAAAATGGGGGTAAAGAACCCGCCGTGCGGCGGGTCTCAGAATCCTGTTTTTCACACCGTTTTCTGCAATAGGAAACGAATGGTGAACGAATGTTTTTACCTCAGCCGAAACACCTATTTATCAACCCCTTACAAAAACTTATAAGGGGCGTAAGAAACGCTTGTTCACAGGGCTTTTCGCACCCTGGGCACAAGGCCATCCACCGGGAGTTTTTAGGCCGCCGTAAAGAAGTCGACGGCAGCCTGAATTCCGACGTCCCCGCTATCCTCTAAAACATAATGGCCGGCGTCCGGGAAAAGTCGCTGTTTGGCCTCCGGGAAGCGCTGGGCAAAGCCGGCCAAGAACGATTGGTCGAAACAGAAGTCGCGCAGCCCCCAGAGGAGCAGCATTGGCTTTCCCCGGAGGGTTGGCAGGGCGGCTTCGACCGCAGCCAGCACGGGGCGGGTGGGGTGATCTCGCTCCATCGGGATGTCGGCCACGAAGTCTGCGACCGCTCGGCGGCTAGCAATCGTCGCATAAGGGGCCAAGAAACCTGCCTTAACGGCCTTAGAAAGGGGCTTTTCGACCGCCATCCAGGTTGCTGGCCAGGCAAACCCATCCAAATGCTGGGCAATGAGGCGTCCGATTATAGGGGCACGGCACAGGGCAATCCGCTTGGGGATACGGTCCGAGAGGAAGGCCCCCGTGTTGGTCACGAGAATCCGTCCAAGGCGGTCTGGCATCCGGGTCGCTAGGCCAAAGCCGATGGCACCGCCCCAATCATGCACCCCTAGATGGAAGGATTTCAGGCCTAGATGGTCGACGAGCCCCTGGACAGCCCGGATCCGGTCATCGAGGCGCAGGAAATGGTCTGGGCGAGCCGACAGGCCCATCCCGAGGTGGTCAGGGGCGATGACCCGGTAGCCCTTCGCCGCCAAAGCCAAGGCTAGGTTCCGCCACAGGAAGGACCAAGAGGGGTTCCCATGCAGCAAGAGAACGGGCTGGCCCGCGCGGGGACCATGGTCCACGTAACGCATGACGCCGTCAGGCGAGGCCCAGCTTTGGACGTCAAAGGGGTAAAGGGCCTGCACCTCGGCGGGTAAGGCGGCTGGATCGGGGGTTAGCATTCGACAGCAAGCATGAGGCTAGCGAGCCCGCTACCGATGCCCAGCAAGGCCGCCTTGTCGCCGCGGCGAACGCGCCCTTCCGCCCGGGCCAAGGCCAGCGTCGCGGGTAATGAGACCGACCCGACGTTGCCAAGGCGATTAAACGATTGATAGTCCTTCGCTGAATCCAAGCCGAGACGCTCGAAGAGCAAGGACGAATGCCGCCGGCCGACTTGGTGGGTGATGATGCGATCGGGCGTGGTTTCGTTCCACCCGCTCTCGGCCTTAAAGCGACCCCAGCAACGCTGCGCAAGGCCGACCCCCGCAGCGAGCAACGCTTCCGAGTCGGTGCGCATATCCAGCTCGTCGGAGGACGTATCGCCTTCGCACAAACCATTGGCGGAAGAATCGGTTTCCCACGCGCCCGCGAGCAAGCGAATCGCATCGTCACCGGCTAAGTCATCGCGCGCAACGACGGCGGCGGCACCGCCCGCCCCGATGGTGAGGTTGGCGAAGTACGGCTTAATCCCATCGCGCGTCAACGTGAGGTCTTCATTAAGTAGACGGATAGTCCGCTCGACGAGTGGGCGACCGTTTTCGCCGGAGCAAACCAAGGCGCGGCGAATCTGTCCGGACTCGACTAAGCCCGCCGCGAGCACCACGGCATTAAGAAAGCCGAGGCAGGCATTCGACACGTCGAGGATCTGGGCCTGCGGACCGAGGCCGAGGAGGCCATGCACGTAAGCGGCCGTCGAGGGCTCGAGGCGATCGCGGCACACCGACGAATGGATCAAGAGGTCTATGTCCGCAGGACCCACCGCGGCGGCCTGCAGGGCGCGACGCCCCGCCAGTGCGGAGATTTCCGAGGGGCGAATGGCCTGCGGCCAGAAGCGGCGCTCCTGGATGCCCGTCATTAATTCCAAGCGACCTTCGGGGAGTTTAAGGCGGCTATACAAAGGCGCCAGACGGCGCTCCACCTCATCGGAGGTCCAGACCTCTGGAGGCAGTTCGGCGACGAGGCCAGTCAGGACTGAGCGTTGGAACTGCACGTTCAGAGAAGACGGGCCGAGGCCTTGACCAGTTCTTCGTCGAAGAAGTTCAAGCCCATGCCAGCATCGACGACGATGCCTTGGCCATTGACGCCACTGGAGCGGGGCGAGAGCAACCAAACCGCGGTATCCGCGACTTCCTGCGTCTTGAGCGCTTCCTTACGCAGCGTCATCTTTTCGGCGTGGAGATAGTTATCGAGGTAGCCAGGAATGCCGGCGCTAGCGCTGGTCTTAAGCGGGCCAGCGTTGACGCTATTAAAGCGCACGCGGGTGTCCGCGGAGAAGGACTTCGCCAGGAAACGACTGGCGGATTCCAAGGCTGCCTTGATGGGCGACATGTAACCGTAGTTAGCGGCGGTCACTTGTGAGGAGATCCCGATCGAGACGACCGAGGCGTCCTTCGCGAGGTGCGGCTTGAGCGCGCGGGCGAGCTCCACCAAGGAGAAACAGGAAATCGCTGTGGCCTGGAGGAAATCGGCGCGGGCCGTCTCATGGAACGGTTGCATCCCGCGGGAGAAATTGGCGAAGGCGACGCTATGCAGGACGCCATGAATGGGGCCGTGGTCGCGCCCGACCGCTGCGGCGAGGGCGATGGTTTCCTCCTCGCGTTCCAGGTCGCAGAGGTAAGTAGGCTTACCGTCCAGGAGGCCTTTGAGCGAATCCCAGCGAGCCTGCGAACGGACGGAATAGACGACTTTGGCACCTTCGGCTTCCAGCGTCTTGGCCACGTGCCAGGCGACCGACTTCTTGTTGGCCACGCCGAGGACGAGGAAGGTTTTGCCGCTGAGGCCGAGGAACGACATGGCGTGATTTCAGGCGGGCTGGTCGACGAGGGCGAGCGCGAAACGCAGGGTCAACACGGCCTTGCCATCGCGCCGGACCGTGCCCGTGAGGAAGTGGAACTGCTGCAGCGTCTCCACATGCTTCACCTCAATGACGACCGTGTCACCGGGCTTCACCATTCCTTTAAACTTAGCTTCCTCGATACGACAGAGCACCGGCGTCTTGCCGGCGGGCGCGCCGCCGTCGGCCTGCAGCTTGCGGGTCAGATAGACCGCGCCGGCCTGAAAGACCGACTCGCACAAAAGGACCCCGGGGGTGATCGGGTTCCCTGGATAGTGGCCGGCGTAAAAAGGCTCATCCGCCCGGAAAGTGCGGGTACAGACAGCTCCGTCCGCGCGGACCTCTTTGATCTCATCGATGAAGAGGAAAGGCGGGCGGTGCGGGATGGTGGCGAGGACTTCCGTCAGCATACCTGCAAATTGCCCCTGGAAGTCGTGACAAGCGACATGAAAACACCCTCGGGACGTTTGCTTTTTTCCGGGAACGGCCCAAGTTCATCTAGGTATGAAAGCCCTCGCCACCATGCTCCTCTCCCTCCTCCCCTTCCTCGGTAGTGCCGCGGACCGCCTCGCGGTCGGCGATGCCCTGCCCGCCGTCACCTGCAACAACCAGGACGGCAAGCCGGTCGACGTGGCCGCCGAAGGTGCCAAGGGCTACCTCCTCGTCTACTTCTACCCGAAGGCCAAGACGGGTGGTTGCACTAAGCAAGGCTGCTCCCTCCGCGACAGCTGGGCCGACCTCAGCAAACTCGGCGTTAAGGTCTTGGGCGTCAGCACCGATGGCGAACAGCTCCAAAAGGAGTTCCACGTCGAGCAGAAGTTCCCCTTCCAACTCCTCGCCGACAAGGAAAAGAAAGTGGTCACCGCGTTCAAGGTCCCTACGACCATG
This sequence comes from uncultured Opitutia bacterium, assembly GCA_903925205.1. Taxonomy (GTDB): domain Bacteria; phylum Verrucomicrobiota; class Verrucomicrobiia; order Opitutales; family UBA953; genus UBA953. Next base: position 15,502 of record CAIYEN010000174.1, read on the forward strand.
GGTTTTGCTAGCCGTTGCGCCTACCTCTTCAAGGACGGCAAGTGCGTCTATGCGGACAACAAAGGCCACACCGGCGACCAAGCCCAGCTGATCCTCGAGTTCCTGAAGAAGTAACCGGGCTCGCTGGAAACAAAAAGGCCGCCTCGACTGAGGCGGCCTTTTTTATGCCTAGTGCCGAACTCAGTGGCCCTTGATTGGGAAAAGGTCCGTCACGCTATTATTGCCGTGGATGCGACGAATGGCGTCGGCAAGCAACGGGGCGATGGATAGGACCGTGATTGGCAGACCGCGGGTCTCGATGGGCACGGAATTCGTCGTGATAACCTCATCGATGACGCCCGTGCGGAACCGCTCGTAGGCGATCTCTTGGATCATGCAGTGCGAAACCATCGCGCGAACCGAGCGAGCCCCGTTCTTCTTGAGCAATTCGGCCGCCGCGGTCAAAGTCCCCGCCGTTTCGGTCATGTCATCGACCAAGATGATATCACGACCTTCGACCTCTCCGACAAGGCTCGTCGCTTGGACGGTAGTCGCGCTCGTGCGGCGCTTCGCCACGAA
>CAIYEN010000175.1 GCA_903925205.1 uncultured Opitutia bacterium
CCTCGACCTTCTCATCTGTTATGGCGCGGATGTACTCATCCACGTCGGGGTTGTTGTCCGGCGTGTAGGACGCGGGTTCTGCGTCAACGCCCTCGGCAGGCGGGGCCTCAACAGGCGGAGCCTCGTCCTTTTCCACGGGCCGCAGATTGCGTTCCGCCTCCTCGGGGTCCTGCGCGTCGCTCAAGCTGGGCGAACGGCCCAACATAGCGGCCTCGCCGCGCACCATGCCAGAGCTTTGACGCGCTTGACCTCTTACTTCTCGGGCGACACGCGCGGAACGCTCGGACATCTGCCGCATAAGCTGCGCCACTTCGGTTGGCGAACCCGTGCGCATGATGTTGGCGATCTGCTCGTAGACCTCGGGACCGCCGCCTGCGCGTTGGGCCATGTTCAACAGGATGCGACCCGTATTGAGCCAGTTGCCGGAAATACCTTGCCTGAGAAGGTCCGGCACGCGGTTGAAATCGCCCGCGTCTACGGCGTTGGCAATGGCATCGCGGGCAACCGAACGTCTCACGGTGTCCGAGCCGCCAAGTTGCCGCCCACGTTGCGAAAAGAGTTCCGCCTCCCGCTCCAGACCGGCGCGGAAAGCGTCGAACTCAGCGGGGTCATCAAAAAGCATTTCCAGTTTCTGTACGCGGCCATCGTCTTTAATGATGCGGCCCGCCACGTTTCGGCTGTTCGCACCTTGGCGTATCTCATTAAGCAACATGCTTCCGTAGCCCACGCGCAGAGCTTCGCGCTCGGCAGTGGACATGGGCTTTATGTTGCGCGCCGGGTCACCTTCCAAGCGCAAGCGCACGGCGTCCGTGGTCGCATCATCCACGGACCAAGAACCTTTACCCATGCCTGCGTCGAGGGCACTACGAACTTTGGCCCCTCCACCATACAGCTTCAACGCATCGCCATATGCAGGAACAGCCGTTTCCAGGGCGTCTGTAAGACTTTTTGTAATGTCCTGAAGCTGTTTTGCGCGCTCGGCGGACAAGTCGCCTTTTCTGAAGCCCGCGTCTCTTGCGTCGTCCATGGCACGTTTCAAGTAGTCCAGCGCGCGCACGGTGGGACGCAGACCCGGTTTGACGGTGTACCCCGTTATGGAACCGTCGGCAGCCTCGATAGGCACTAGGAAGTTCCGCAGGGGGCTTTCCGCCGGGAGGCCGGTTTGCGCGGCTATCCTGTCCGCCTCACCTTGCGCCAGCTTTCCAGCTTCAGACCAGAAGGGGCTCACCGTGCGCGTGCCGAGTATATTTGTGATGGCGGAGTTGGAGACCTCGCGTTCCGCGCCCGTCGCGGGGTTAACGAAGGCGGGTTCATACGCCGAGGCGTATATCTCCCGCAACTCTTGCGCTATGTCACGCCGCGCCGCATCGTAGTTTTGACCGCCAGTCAACGCGGTGTTGATGGTTGACTTGACACGTCCCTTTGCGCCTTGCTGCGCCCGAAGAGTGGCGTCCAACAATTGTTTGCTTTCGGCACCCGGCGTTATCATGGCCTGCTCCGCCAGGGACGCAGTGTTGCTGCCAGCCGTCTCGCCGTAAGTGGATGGTATACCCGCATCTTGATCCGCGCGCATACGTGCTTCGGGGGTCATCGGTGCGGGCGGCATCTTTCCGCGCCCACTTGGTATGCCTTGCGCTCTTTCTGCGTCTATCTGGGCCCGGGTAAGCGGAAACACCTGCTGGTCTTGTTGAAGGGCCTTCGTGGATAGGTCGAGGGCTATTTCACGGGCGCGTTGGCCCGTGGCTGGGCGAAGCATGATTCCGAGCCCACGCAAAACGCTGGGAGCGGCCATGGCAACGGGCGCTAAAGCGCCGCCAAGCAAAGCACCTTCGGCTGTTTGGAACTTCCCTTCCGCGCTACCCTTATCTTCCGCCGCCCCGTAGGCCGACGCGCCGCCTTGTAGAGCGCCCAGGGCCATGTTCGCGCCCACTTTACCCGCCATGCCAAGGCGGCCAAACGCCGCCAGTTCGCCGACGCCGGGGATTAAAAAGGGCGCAATGCCGCCGCCCAGCTTGGCTATGCCGGATGTTATGGGGTGCTGTTGCGAAAAATACGCCGCTTTGTTGCGAAGCTCGTCGCGGACCTTTTCGTACTCCGGCCCCGAGGTGTGGCCGGTAATCAAGGCCGCTTGCATTTCGTCGCTGTAGTTGAGCGTCAGGCCCTCTCCGAAGGCCCCAAGGGTGCCCTTCAGGAACTCCCCTGTGGTCTCCTTGCGCGGTGGCGGAGGCGGTGCCTCGTCAACCGGCGGCTTAACCTTGCGGGCAGCAACAACCTCGACGCCTTCCACGGGCGTGTCCGCTACGTGAACCGTTGTTCCCCCGGCGTCACGCGCAACTACGTTCGAGGGTGGACGTTCCGTCGGCTCTTTATAGTCGCCAAAGGCTTTCGTCATCTCGGCGTTGATGGTTTCCTGAGAAGTGCCGTCAGGAAATTCAACGATACTGCCGTCGGGACCCGGAACGTTTATGCTCACTGAAGCACCATCTTTCCGTCAATAAACTTATAGCGTTTTACCGGCGCAGCGGCAGGTGCAGCGGCAGGTGCAGCGGCAGGTGCAACGGATGCCTTGTCCTCGCCATAGTACGTTCTCTTCATGTACTCCCGCCAAGGCTCGCGCTTTATTATAATAACATCGGCGCGGCGTTTGGGGTCGAGGGGCGGGTTGTCTTTAAGGTATCTGGACCACGCAAGGTCCATGCCCTTTGTGTGGTGGTTGCTTTGTACCCAATCCGTGGCAAACTCCGCATACTCAGTGTTGAGTTCGTTATAAACTTTTACGCGGTCTCTATAAGCAGTGTTGGTACGTCTGTCTTTGTCGATGCCTGGAACTGTGCTGCGCAAACCCGCCGCATCGAAGTTGGATTGCGGCCCTGGCAAACGATCCTGCTTGAGGGAAGCAGTGATGTTCATGCCGTCCATAGTCTGAAGATCGGCCCCCCGCAGGAACTTCGGTATCAGCGCCACGTCGGGACCCGTCCCGGTTCTGTCGTTCAGGGCAACAAAAGTTTCCGCCATTTCGGCAGCCGCATATCCTCGTTTCATATCCTCAGTGATCTTTGCAAGGTCGGCATCAGCTCTATCTTGCTGCGATTTCAAAAGGGCGTCCCGCACTTTAGGCGAGACCCCCACGGGAACGCTGGGCGGCACATACGGGATGCCGAGGTTTTTGGCGATGTCTTTCGCGTCTTGTTCTAGACTGGCTCGGTCGGTTCCGGCCACATCAACGTATTGCCGTTTAATTGGGTCCCACTCTTGTGGATTGCCCGACGGGCCTGTGATGCGGGCCGGAGGCTCCTGACCTGCTGTGGGTGTTGCCTTACCGAAGGGACCAATATCGTACTTTATGCCGGGTGTGCCCCCATCAAACATAGAGCCGTCAATATTATTTTGATTGGCAAACGCGGTAGACGGTGGCCGCTTGGCAGAAGCGCCTTGGTCGGGCGCGCGTAAAGCAGGAGCGCCAGCAGGAGCGCCAGCAGGAGCGCCAGCAGGAGCAACAGCAGGAGCAACAGCAACAGCAGGAGCGCCAGTGGGAGCACCAGCAGGAGCGCCAGTAGGAGCGCCCTGATCGGACGCGCGCAAAGCAGGCGGGAGCGTACCCGGAGCCGCACGAGATATAGCAACACCTTGGACGTCTTCAGGGTTTACTTCTCTATAGAAAGTCCTGTTAGTCTTTGGGTCCAGATAGACGGCAACGAGCCTCTCGCCGTAGGCTGTCACACTAAGGGGCGTGGCAGCCTTCAAAGTGGCGGCGGCGGTCTTAGCCCCCGCAGCGAGAAGGTTCTTCTGCTCTTCGACATCGAGCGTGGCAAGGTCGATGCCGTACTTCATCAGCATGTCCTGCCGCGCCGCACGGGCCTTGGCGCTCTCTGCACTCTGTTTTGCAAGCGCCTCGGTGGCGTAGCCAATGCTCTCGCCGAAGCTGCCCGTCTTGGTGGGACGGCCCAGGCCCGAGGC
>CAIYEN010000176.1 GCA_903925205.1 uncultured Opitutia bacterium
CCCCATCCCCTATCCCCTATCCCCTATCCCCCATTTGCTCTTACCCTTGCCCCCTTCGCCCACTTCCCCCTAATTAGCCCCCATGCGTCGCTTACCCCGCCTCCTCTCCGTCCTAGCCGCCTTGGCCCTGACCGTCCCCGCCGCCTTCGGGCATGGCGCCGGCGAAGAAATGTCCAAGGCCGCCACCGCCTTCCTCGGCTCACTCGATGATACCCAGCGTGGCAAGGCGACCTTCGCCTTCGACAATGCGGAGCGCACTAACTGGATCTTTGTGCCAGCCGTCCGCAAGGGTCTGCCGATTAAGGAAATGAATCCTGGTCAGCGCCACTTCGCTCAGGCCCTGCTCTCCGTCTCTCTCAGCCAGCGTGGCCACATGAAGGTCGAATCCATCATGGCCCTTGAGTACCTACTCTTCGTCATCGAAGAGGGCAAGGGCGCCAACAAGCGCGACGCCGAGAACTACTTTGTGTCCATCTTCGGCCAACCCGCCGCCAAGGGTACCTGGGGCTTCCGCTGGGAGGGCCACCATTGCTCGCAGAACTTCACCATCGTTGACGGTGAACTCGTCGGCTCGACGCCTTCATTCCTCGGCACCAACCCGGGGCAAGTGCAGAAGACCACCAAGCACGTCGGCGAAGACACCCCCGGCCTCGTGGGCTTTGAACTCCTCGACAAGGAAGATAGCCTCGGTCGCCAGCTCGCCGCCTCCCTGACCGCCGAACAACGCAAGGCCGCTTTCCTCCCCGGCAAGGTCCCGACCGACGTCATCACTGGCAATAAGCAGAAGGCCGACGGCATCCTGAAGCACAAGGGCATCGCCCTTTCCGCCCTCACCCCTGAGCAGAAGAAACTGCTCGGCCTGATCGTCTACGAATACGTCGGCCGCGCCCGCGATGACTTCGCCGCCAAGGAAATCGTCGATATCTCCAAGCTACCCGAAGACCAGGTCTTCTTCGCTTGGGCCGGTGGCACGGAAGTCGGCCAAGGCCACTACTACAGCATCCAAGGCCCGACCTTCCTGATGGAACTGGATAACACCCAGAACGACGCCAATCACGTGCACGCCACCTGGCGCGACCTCAAGAAAGACTTCGGCTACGACCCGCTCGCGCAGCACCTCAAGGAAGCGCACGGCAAGTAAGCGCTAGCTTATGAACGAAAGAAGAACCCCGGATCTCCGGGGTTCTTTATTGGGGTAGGGACCGCACCACGTGCGGTCCTAGTTGCCTCCGTACGCCAACCCGACCGCACTCTTATGCATCGGGTAGGGGCGCGAGTGCGTCGCGTCCCTACCTCACACCCGGTTCCCGGTCCCCCGTTTCAGCCCATCCCCCATCCCCTATCCCCCATCCCCACTTTACTTCATCCCCTTCCACGCTTCCATCGTTTCCTTCAGGAGTTCCTTCGAGTCCATCTTGATGGCATAACCTTGGAAACCAAAGGGACCGCGGTAACCAGCGGCGCGGGCGTTGGCGACGAAGGCCTTCACGTCGTACGTACCGCGACCAAGAGGCTGGATTAACTTATCCCAACCGAGCTTACGCGTATCGCCCGTATCGGCGCCATTAATGGTGATGAAGTTCAAACGAGGCAATGCGGCCTTGATGACCGGCAACGGGTCGCGCTCGGAGCCCTCGACCTTGAGCCAGTGGCAAAGGTTAAAGGTCACGCCAAGGTCGGGATCATCCACTGCGTTCGCAATACGCAGACAGGCGTCCACGCTCTCCGCCCAGAAGCCCGTATGTGGGTAGAGCGAGACTTTCACGTGCTTGGCCTTTGCGAGCACCAGCGCCTTCTTCAGCGCGGGTACGGCAATCGTGTCGCCATAAGTCGGGCCCGCTTTGATTCCGGCCGGCAACTGTACCTGTTGAATGCCTAGCCACAGCGTGGTGTCTAGTCCCTCCAAGGCTGTAATCGCCTGGACGAGGTCCGCCGGGAGGTCCGTCGACTCGTGCGAGAACTTCGTGACATGGTAGGCGTTCGTGAACGCCACCTGGCGCTTAGCGAGCTCGCCCGCGTAGGCCTTAGCCGTAGCGGGAGTGCCCCCGAAACCAGCATAGCCCAATTCAGACAATAGCCGTGCGCACTCCTCGGGCTTGCCGCGGGCCGCCGTGTCCATCGCGAAGAAAGGCGGCGTCTCGGCGGCGCAGACCGACGTGAATGCGAACAACAGACCGAGGAGCGTCTTCATACGCCCCAGCATCCCGACCATCCCGAAGCACGCAACCCGATACAGACAAGGGAGCGTCTGCGTCAGGTCCGTCCGCTCTCTTCTGCGTCAGGTAGGGGCGCGACTGCGTCGCGTCCGTTCGAGGACCAACGCATAAGTCCAACTGGTCGGCTATCCTCGCTACCCAACGGTCAA
>CAIYEN010000177.1 GCA_903925205.1 uncultured Opitutia bacterium
CAGCTCCACGCCGGTCCCGCCATGGTGGTCCAGTTCAAGGACCTCATCCTCAAGGAAACCAAGTAACCCTTACCCAGCGCTTACCTAAGGCCGCAGGATGTATGTCTCTGCGGCCTTTCTTTTACCCTAACCTCCCATGAAGAAGACCCTCCTTCTCAGCGCGCTCGTCCTTTGCGGCGGACTCGCTAGCGTGTCAGCCGAAGAAAAGAAAAACGTCCTCATGATTGCGGGCCGTCCTAGCCACGGGCCTGGCGAGCACGAGCATAACGCCGGGATCCAGTTATTGGCCGCGGGCCTCCAGCAAGGCGCGGCGGACCGCGTCAACGTCACGGTCAGCCTCGGCGGCAAGTGGCCCGCCGACGACGTGGTCGCCAAGGCCGACACCATCGTGATCTACTCCGATGGCGGCGATGGTCACCCCGCGATTCCGCACCTTGATCAGCTCGCGAAGAAGATGGCTGCGGGTTGCGGCTTCGTGTGCCTCCACTACGCGGTCGAGCCGGCCTACGAACGCGCAGGCTGGCTGAGCGTGGACGGCAAGCCGGTGAGCCCGCCGCCCGCTGGCCGTTCCTCGACGGGTAAGGGGGCTAAGGAATTCAAGGATTGGCTCGGCGGTTACTTCGAATCGCATTTCTCCGTGAACCCGCACTGGTTGGCCGACTTCAAGTCGTTGCCGGACCATCCCGCGAGCCGGGGCGTGAAGCCCTTTGCCACGAACGACGAGTGGTATTTCAACATGCGTTTTCGTGATGGCATGGAAGGCGTAACGCCGATTCTCGCCGCCCTTGCGCCGGAGAGCACCATGAACCGCAAGGATGGCGCGCACGAAGGCAACCCCGACGTTCGCAAGCTCGTCCTCGAAGAGAAGAAGCCGCAGGTCGTTGCTTGGGCCGTGGAGCGTAAGGACGGCGGTCGCGGGTTTGGTTTCTGTGGTGGCCACTTCCATAAAGGCTGGGCCAATGATAACCAGCGCACGCTCGTGCTGAACGCCATCGCTTGGACCGCTAAGGCTGAAGTGCCGGCCGCGGGGATTGCGACTAAGTTCACGGACGAGCAACTCGCCGCCAATCAGGATCCTAAGCAGGCCCGTAAGCCCGCGCCCCCAGCGCCGAAGCCGGCTGGTACGCCAGCCGCCAAGTAAGCCCACGGCGTTCGGTTAATGAGGCCGGAGGTTCGCCTCCGGCCTTTTTGTTGTCCGGGAAAAGCGTCGGTCGGTTTGACCTTGGACTACGGGCGCGAAACTTGCCCGCATGTCTAAGACCTTTGCAATCATCGGCGGTAACAGCGGCATCGGCCTCGCCACCGTCCAGCGACTCCTCGCGGCTGGTCATGCCGTGCACGCCGCCGCGCGCAAGGCTGGCCCGCTGGCGGAACTCGGCGTACCGGTGCAGCCCTTTGATGCCTTGGCGCCCACGCCGCTCGTCTGGCCGGCCCAGCTCGATGGGTTGGTGTATTTTCCGGGCACGATCGCTTTGAAGCCCTTCCATCGCCTCACGGAGGAAGATTTCCTGCGCGACTACCGCGTCAACGTCCTGGGTGCGATTGCCGCGCTCCAGTCGGCGTTGCCGGCCCTCAAGGTTTCGGGACAGGCCTCCGTCGTGCTCTTCTCGACCGTCGCCGTCGCACAAGGCATGCCGATGCATGCGAGCATCGCTTCCGCCAAAGGTGCGGTCGAAGGACTCACGCGCAGCCTCGCCGCCGAGTGGGCGCCGCTCATCCGGGTGAACGCGGTCGCGCCGTCGTTGACCGACACGCCGCTCGCGGGGCCCTTGCTGAACTCCGACCTCAAGAAAGAAGCCGCCGGCAAGCGCCACCCCTTGCAGCGGGTCGGTTCGGCGGACGAGACCGCGGCGCTCGTCGAGTACCTCCTTGGCGACCAGGCCCGCTTCATGACCGGACAAATCCTGCGCATTGACGGCGGCCTGTCGTCGGTGCGCACGTTTGCCTGACAACAAAAAGCCCGGCCCCTTGCGAGGCCGGGCCTTGGTCGGCTCCGGAGCGGTTAGATTAGGATGAGGGTCGGCTCTTCCAGGATCTGCTTGAGCGCCTGGAGGAACTGAGCGCCATTGGCGCCGTCGACCACGCGGTGGTCGCCGGAGAGGCCGATCACCATGCGGTGACCCATGACGATGCGGTCATTGGCGTCGATCACCGGCTTCTTGATCGTGGCACCGACGGAGAGGATGGCGGCGTTCGGCACGTTGATGATGCCGAAGAAGCCCGTCACGCCGTACATGCCGAGGTTGGTGACCGTGAAGGTCGAACCGGACATCTCCGCGGGGGATAACTTCTTGGAGCGGGCCTTGCCGATGAGCGCCTTCGCGTCGGTGGCGATGTCGCGGAGCGACTTCGCATGGGCGTCGCGGATGACTGGGGTCACGAGGCCGTCTTCGAGGGCCACGCCGAAGGACAGGTGCACCGCCGAGTGTTGGCGGATGCTCGTGCCGGCCCAGGAAGCGTTGACCGCAGGGACGCGGCGGAGCGCTTCGGCGGAAGCCTTGAGGATGAAATCGTTGACCGAGAGCTTGAGGGCGGTTTCGCCGCCTTGTTCGGCGAGGCGCTTATTGAGCGTTTCGCGTAGGCCCATGAGCGGAGCGGCGTCGACTTCAACCTCGAGGTAGAAGTGCGGCACCGTGTTCTTGGATTCCAGAAGACGGCGGGCGATGGTCGCGCGCATGCCACCCACGGGGAGGTCGGCGTCGGGCTGGATGCCCTTGCCATCGGCGGGCGGAGCCACGGCGACGTTGACGGGGCCAGCAGGTGCAGCGGAGACCGGCGCGGCAGCGGCGGCGGCGACGTCACGGGCGACCACGCGGCCACCCGGGCCGGTGCCAGCGAGGGCAGCGACGTTGAGGGCGGCCTTCTCGGCCATACGACGCGCGTAGGGCGAAGCGCTGGTGCGGCTCGCGTCAGATTGAGGTGCCGGAGCGGCGTGGGCGGCCGGAGCGGCGGGCACGCACGGGATACCCGTGGTTTCAGGAATCGGCGCGGGGGCGGCGGCGGCCTTCGGCGCGGCCGGCTTACCCTTCGGGTCGGGAGCGGCTTCGCCTTCCTTGCCGATGGCGCAAATCGGATCGCCGACGGGGAGCTGCGAGCCAGCCGGGGCGTAGATCTTCAGCACCGTGCCAGGCACCGTGCAGGAAAGCTCCATCGTCGCTTTATCGGTTTCGACTTCCGCGAGGATGTCACCGAAGGCGACCTTCTGGCCTTCTTTGATGTTCCATTTCACCAAGGTACCGACCGACATCGTGTCGGACAACTTGGGCATATCGATAATTTCAGCCATCGTAGTTAAAAGGGTGGGGGATTAGGCGAGGACCTTGAGGGCGGCCTCGACGACGCGAGCCGGGTGGGGGAGCTGCTGATCTTCCATGCGCTTGCAGTAAATCTGCGGGGCATCGATGGAAGACACGCGGCCGATGGGCGCATCGAGGTCATCGAAGGCCTTGGCTTGGATGAGGTAGGCGATCTGGGCGTCGACGCCACAGAAAGGCTTATTCTCTTCGACGAGCAAGGCGCGGTGCGTCTTGCGGACCGAAGCGAGGATGGTCTCCTCATCGAGCGGACGGATGGAGCGGAGGTCGACGACCTCGACGCTGACGCCGTGTTCCTTTTCGAGGATCTCGGCAGCCTTGAGGGAAGTGATGACCGCGCGGCCGTGGGCCACGATGGTGAGGTCGGTGCCGACGCGCTTAACGTCAGCGACGCCGAGCGGGACGATGTAATCTTCGTCGGGCACCTCGCCCTTGTCGTTATAAAGGATGGTGTTCTCCATCACGTAGACCGGATCGTTATCGCGGATAGCCGCCTTCATGAGGCCCTTCGCGTCGTACGGAGTGGCCGGGCAGACCACCTTAATGCCCGGGTGGGAAGCTAAGATGGCTTCGGGTGTGTGCGAGTGGGTGGCGCCGACGTTAGTGCCCCCGTTGGCCGGACCGCGGATGACGATCGGGCAATTGATGAGGCCGCCGGACATGTAGCGGATGTTGCCGGCGTTATTGACGATTTGGTCGAACGCCACGTAGGAGAAGGACCAGAACATCAGTTCCATCACCGGGCGGATGCCGAGCATGGAGGCGCCGATGCCGAGGCCGATGAAGCCCGCTTCCGAGATCGGGGTGTCAACGACGCGCTTCGGGCCGAACTCCTTGAGGAGCCCTTCGGTCACCTTATAGGCACCGTTGAACTGCGCGACTTCTTCGCCCATCACGACGACGTTCTCGTCGCGTTGGAGCTCTTCGCGCATCGCGGCGCGGAGCGCCTCGCGGTAGGTAATAACAGCCATGAAAATAGGTCGGGTAAGGGATTATTCGAAGATGATGGTGCCGCGGCTGGTCGAATTCGGCCCGCGGTTGTCCTCTTCCCAGTAGATGTGCTTGGTGATGTCGGCGACCGTGGGGTCGGGCGATTCCTCGGCGAAGGCCGCGGCCACATCGGCCTCGGCCATGGCGGCTTCGTTGATGGCGTCGCGGGTGGCGGGCGTCAGCACGCCTTCGGCCAGAAGCTCATTCTCGAAGAGGAGGACCGGGTCCTTCTTCTCGCGGTACTCCTTAATCTCGTCCTTGTCGCGGTAGGTCTTGTCTGGATCGGCCATCGAGTGGCCGAAGTAGCGGTAGGTGAAGATTTCGAGCACCGTTGGCTTGGACTCCTCGTGGGCGCGCTTGACGGCGGCGTCGGTCTTGGCGCGGACCTCGTAGACGTCGTGGCCGTTGATGACGTCCCAGGCCATCCCGTAGCCTTCGGCGCGCTTGGCCAAGCAACCCGGGTGGGCGGTGGAGCGTTCCTGGGAGGTGCCCATCGAGTAACCATTGTTCTCGATGACGAAGATCATGGGCAGGTCCCAGAGGGCCGCCAGGTTGTAGGCCTCGTGGACGGCCCCTTGGTTGACGGCGCCATCGCCCATGTAAGCGAGGCAGCAACCCTTGAGGCCCTTGTACTTCACGGCGTAGGCGAGGCCGGTGCCGAGCGGGGCTTGGCCGCCGACGATGCCGTGGCCACCCCAGTAGTTCTTGTCGGGGGCGAAGTAGTGCATCGAGCCGCCCTTACCTTGGGAACAGCCGGTGACCTTGCCCGTGAGCTCGGCCATGCACTCATTCATGCTCATACCGACCATGAGGCCGTGACCGTGGTCCCGGTAGCCCGTGATGATATGGTCGTGCTTACCAAGGAGGGAGATCGTCCCAGCGGCGACGGCCTCTTGGCCGACATACAAGTGCAGAAACCCCCCAATTTTACCCTGCTGGTAGGTGCGAATGCAGCGCTGCTCGAAATGGCGGATACGTGCCATTTTGGTGTAGAGCGCCACCTTCTCGGCCTTGGAGAGGGCCGCGTTGACGGGGTGTTTAGCGAATTCTGAAGGACCGGCAGGCTTCTTCAGGGATTCCGGATGGGTGAGGACAGCGGGCTTGGCCACGGTAGTTCGTTTGGGACGATTGGAGGGCTCTAGCGGGGAAGGTCAAGCGAACCCTCCGAGCGGGGGATTTGCCTTGACCGAGGGGGGTACCCCCTCCCTTTTCTCTTTAATCGCCAAAAACGGCGAAAAGACCCCCTTCTATGTCCGAAACCTCCGAGGCGCAGGTGCGCGAATTCACCGTCCAGAACCGCATGGGCATCCATACCCGCCCGGCGGCTCAGATTGTCCGTCTCGCCAACCGCTACCCCGACGTCGAAATCACCGTTTCTAAGGACGACGAGGTCGTTAACGGAAAAAGCATCATGGGCCTAATGATGCTGGCGGCCGGTCAGGGTTCGGTCTTAAGATTCTCTGCGAGGGGTAAAGATGCATCCCCGCTCCTCGACGAAATGGATGCTTTGTTTGCCCGTAAGTTCGACGAATCCTAACCCACCCCATGTTAGCTCTCCTTGCCAGCCTTGTAGTCTTCGCCGCCGGCGAAACGGCTCCTCCGCCCGTCCCCCTCATTCCTGACCCGGAGGTACCTCGCTACCTCAACACCGCTGAACGTGCGGAGTGGGGTCGCGCTGTGCGCCAAGTCGAACTCGGCCAAGCCCGTGTCCAGCAGGGCACGAGTATCATGGGTGCTCCTCGCCTGGAAACGAAAGGCGCCTTTGCGGAGACTCCCGAACAGGTCAAGGCCCGCGCCCAGAAGATTATCGACGAAGGCCGTGCCCAGTTGGCCCAAGCCCAGCCCTCGCTCACGCGCTTGCGGAATATCGCTGGCACTCGCCATCTCGAGGTCACGAAGACCGTCAACCTGAACAACGACCTGCCCCAGACGTTGTGGAATTACTCCCTCACTCTTTCTGCGGTACGGTTGCAGAAAATCGCCCGCGACCAAGGCTTCAAGCAACAGCACCTCGTGGGGGCGATTACGGTCCTCGAGGGTAATAAGCCGCTCCGCACCACCGCCTTAACCGACCAGCTGCGTGCGGCCTGGAATAAGGCTGATCCCAAGGCCCTGTCGCCCGTGCCGGCCACTGGCTACACTTACTCCTGCCCTGCGGGTGATGGCCCCGCCACGCTAGCGTCCGATTGGAAGTTGCCCACGACACCCCGTCAAGCCGCCCTCATCTGGGCGGAGGTCTACCCGCTGACCGCCGATAACTCGGCTTCGTTACTCTTCGTTCGCATGGCCGACGCTTTCACAATGCGCGTCATCGCCTCAGAGGTCTACCTCACGACGACTGGCCCGGCGGACGCTTTCCCGAAGGTCTACACGGCTGCCCTTTCCTTGAAGGATGAGAAGAGTTTCATTCCTCGCCTCGCGGGTTCCGGCGACTGGGTGCTCTCCTATGATCGCACCTGCTCCCCGCTGGGCGCCGCCCTCATGCGTCACCTCTGCGTGCGGGTCGGTAACCTCGGCGTAGGTGCGAGCCAGGCCTTGGTGGAAGTCCTCGGTGGCGATGCACCCTCGCTCGACGGCGCCAAGGCATCTTGGACCATCACGACCGATGGCGGCAGCAACCTCGTGAAGTCCTTTAAGGTCACGAGCGCTTCGCCCGGTGCGGACAAGACCGACGTTGGTCAGCTCGTCCTGAAGCTCGAGGAACCAGCTAAGCCGGCTGGTAAGTAAGGCGTTTCAGCCTTTGGGCTTCTTGGCGGCTTTCAGTTCGGCCGCCGTGGCGCGCTGTAGCTTCTTCACCTTGGTGGCGGTGAGGAGTTGGTGCGCCCGCGTCATGCGGTCGATGAAGAGCACGCCCTGGCAGTGGTCGTGTTCGTGTTGCACGCAGCGGGCCAGCAGGCCTTCACATTCTAAGGTGTGCGGGGCACCATCCGCGTCGCGGAACTGGACGATGGCCTTTTCCACGCGCTCGACGTCCCCCGTGATGCCGGGGAAAGACAAACACCCCTCGGTGTAGATTTCGCCTTCGCCCGCGGGCACGGTCACGGTCGCATTCGCGAACAACATCGGCATGATTTCCTCGGAGTCCACGGCCTTGCCGTCCAAGGTGGGCTTAAAGTCTTCATCGTGCACATTGACGACGAAAAGCTGTAAGGAGAGCCCGACCTGCGGGGCGGCTAAGCCGATGCCTTTGGCGGCCCGCATCGATGCGAGCATGGCGTCGCCCAAGTCCCAGAGCGCCGTGCCAAATTCGCGCACGGGCGCGCCCTTGGCCCGGAGGACAGGGTCGCCGTAGCGTCGGATTGGGTAGGCGGCCATGGGCTCTTCGATAGCCGTCTCGGCACCGAGGTGAAGTGCAATCGTCAGGCAGAGGTCCCGTAGGCACCCTTTTCGCAGGCCCGGACGAAGGCTTCGGTCCGTTTCTGTAGGGCGTTCCACTTCGTCCGGAGCGCTTGGGATTCATCCGGCAGAATGCGGCCATCTTCCGCCGCGCTGACGACTTCGGTGATGATCACGCTGAATTCCTTCACCAAGGCGTTGGCGTCCCGGGCCAGCATCGGGCTCGGCGTTCCGGCTTCGTCGCGCACAAAATGGCCTCCGGCCTGTTGAGCGAGCCAGTCGACGATCCGGTCGTCGCCGGTGGCGGTGATTAATTTGACCACGCGCTCGAGCGGGTTCGTGTGGCCGCTGCCGCGTTCGGCAGGTTCGCGCCACTTGTAGAGCATCGAAGCCGAAACCCCCACGGCGGCGGCGACGCGCTTGTGCGCCGCGACTTGGGCGTTCTTGCCCCCGACGGCCGCCGGCGAGCCGCCGACATGGAGCAACGCCTCCTGCATGACCGTGTGGGCCTCTTTGACATGGGTGCGGCGCGGGGCGGGGGCTTTCTTGCTCATAAGACAGGTTATGCCGAGCGGTGGCGGGAATTCCACCCCTGTTTTATAGAATACGGGTTCAAAAAAGTATGGATAACCCCCTAGGCACACCTAACTTAAAGGCATGCTAGCGATTCTGACAGCCCAAGGGGAAGTCTCCCTGGTCCTCCCCATTAGCTTACTCCTCGGTGGGCTGGTCCTCATTGCGGCGGAGTTCTTTTTGCCCACCATTATTTTGGGCTTCCTGGGTGCGGCGATGTCTTTCACGGGCATCTACCTTTCAGCGGAGGCGGGCGGGGGTGTGTGTCTGGCCTTTGCCGCCGTCTTCGTCGTCCTCTTCATCTTGGAGTTTGTCGCCTTCCGTCGGCTCTTGCCGCAAACCGGCGTGGGTCGCTCGATGACCAACGTGAGCAGCAACGATGGGGCGGCCGTGCCCTCGAACGCCTCGTTCGCGCCATACATTGGCAAGACCGCCTTGGCTACCACGGTGCTGGCACCTTCGGGCACCATCGAGGTGGAAGGCCGCCTCCTCGAGGCGTTCTCGCTCGACGGTTATGTGGAACGCGGCGTCGCCGTGACCATCATCGAAGCCGGCGCCGGGCGCGTCACCGTCCGCCGTGTTCGCTAAACTTTCTCTCCCCATGCCTCCCGATATTCTCACGATCGTCATGTGGGTCGCCGCCGGCGCCCTGCTGATCCTCGTCCTCTTCTTGCTGTCTTTCCTGACCGTCTGGGTCCGGGCCCGTTTAGCGGGGGCCGAAGTCGGGCTCTTCGACCTCGTCGGCATGCGCCTCCGGGGCGTGCCTTACACGGTCATCGTCGATGCCAAGATCGCCGCGACCAAGGCGGGCCTTTCGGTGGACGTCGAGAAGATCGATGCGCACTACCTCGCGGGCGGTAATATCGTCCAGACCGTTCAGGCGTTGATTGCCGCGCAGAAAGCCGGCCTGCACCTCGATTGGAACCGCGCCTGCGCCATCGACATCGCAACCCGTGGTACGAACAAGTCCGTGCTCGAGGCCGTGCTCACTTCCGTTAGCCCAAAGGTGATTGATTGCCCGAACCCTGCCAGCGGCCGTACGACCATCGACGCCGTGGCGAAGGACGGCATCCAGGTGAAGGTCAAGGCGCGCGTCACCGTGCGCACCAACCTCGACCGTTTTGTCGGCGGGGCCCAGGAAGAAACCATCATCGCCCGCGTCGGCGAAGGCATCGTGACCACCATCGGTTCTTCCGAGAGCTACAAAGTCGTCCTCGAGAATCCGGACCGCATTTCGAAGACGGTGCTTGAGCGCGGCCTCGATGCGCACACCGCTTACGAGATTATGTCGATCGACATCGCCGACGTGGATGTGGGCGACAACATTGGGGCGATGCTCCAAGAAGCTCAGGCCAACGCGAATAAGAATATGGCGCAGGCTCAGGCCGAAATCCGCCGCGCGGCGGCCGTGGCGCTCGAACAGGAAATGCGTGCCCGCGTCGAAGAGATGCGGGCCCGGGTGGTCGAAGCCGAAGCCATGGTGCCGCAGGCGCTGGCGGATGCGCTGCGCTCTGGCCGCATGGGTTACATGGATTACCAGCGGATCGAAAACCTCAAGGCCGACACCGCCATGCGTAAGGGCATCGGCGGCGATCAACCGCCCGCCGCCCCGCAGGTCTAAGTCCCTGTGACGCTGACGCCGTTCATCCTGGGTGGGATTGCGATCTTCGTGATCGGTCGCCTCTTTGCCGCGACCGCGGAAGCCGCCCCGACGCCGCCGCCGTTGCCAGCAACTCCGCCGCGTCGTTTACGAAAGCGGACGATGAAGTCCCCGGCTTCCGTGCCCGCGGCGGAGGTGGAGGCTCCCCCGGTGGTGCCTGCGGCTTCCGTGGTGCCGGTCATCACGCAGCCGCTGATTCGCTACGGCCATCGCGCAATCCGCCGGGAGTTTTCTTCGCGCGACGCCTTGCGCCGGGCGATCATCGCGCAGGAAGTCTTGGGCCCGCCGCTTTCGGAGCGACCCCCGCGCGTTTAAGCCTTAGCCCCGCGGGGCGCGGAGGCGGGCGACCAGATACGGTCCGGCGCAGCACAGCACGATCCCCGCGCCCGAGGGCACGCCGGTGCAGTGGTACGACAAGTAGAGACCGCTGATGCCGCCGAAGAGCGCGCACGCGATGCCCCAGCCCATGACCTGCGGTAGCGTGCGTCCGAGCAGGACGCCCGTCGCGGAAGGAATGACAAACAGCGCTGTCGTGAGCAAGGCGCCGACGAGGCGCACGCAGGCGACGGCGCCGAGCGCGACGAGGATGAGCAGGACGGCCCGGAGCCAGGCTGGGCGGGCGCCGATGAGTTCCGCGTACTCTTCGTCGAACGCCGCCAGTTCGAGTTCCTTATGCAGAACCCGGAGCGTGAAAAGAATCCCGCCGGAGGTTAGCCCGATGATGAGTAGGTCGGTGGCACCGACCGAGACGACGCTGCCGAAGAGCAGGCCGGTGAAATCGCGCCAAGCGTGTGCGGCCGACATGAGCGCGATGCCTGCGGCGAACATGACGGAGAGCATCACGCCGATCGCGCTGTCTTCACTGGTGCCGCGGCGGGCCGAGAGCCAAGCGATGCCACTGGCCGTGAGCAAGGCGGCGGTGAGGGCGCCGAGATACGGGGAGAGCCCGAGTAGGATGGCGCCGACCACGCCCGGGAGGATGGAGTGGGTGAGCGCGGTGCTTAGGAAGGCCATGCGGCGCAGCACGACGTAGGCGCCGAGACACGCGCAGGTGAGTGCGCTCAAAACGACGGCGAGGAGGGCGCGTTGGAAGAACGGTTCGCGCAGTGGTTCGAGGAGGAACTCAAGCATGGCGGTGCGGGTGCCCGGCGCAGGCGTGGACCGTACGCAACGCGCCTTGGCGGAGTTCGAGGATGCGGTCGAAGCGTTGCGAGTCCGCGGGGTCGTGCGTCGCCATCACGATGGTGAGGTTCGCGGTGGGCGCGAAGAGGAACGCCTCGACGATGTCGCGGCTGGCCTGATCGAGTGCGGCGTAGGGTTCGTCGAGCAGGAGCAACTCGGCGCCCTGCACGGTGGCGCGGGCGAGGAGGGCGCGTTGAAGTTGGCCCCCAGAGAGCGTGTGCACGGGACGGTCGGCGAGTTCGGTGAGCTGCAGTAGGTGGAGGGCGCGGTCGACCGCTTCATCGCCATGGTGGCATTCTTCGAACCACCCATGGTGCGCGTAGGTACCCATTTGCACCAAGCGCCGAAGCTTGAGCGGAAAGGGGTCCGTCAAGCGCGGGCGTTGGGCGAGGTAAGCCACGCGGGCGCGGCCCAGTTGGGGTGGCGCCCCGAGCACTTGGACCGAGCCGGTGGCCGCAGGGACCAGGCCGGCGAGTACCCGGAGCAGTGTGGACTTGCCGGAACCATTGGGGCCGATGAGCGCCGTGCGGCAGCCACAGGGAATGCTAAACGAAGCATCGGTGAAGGCGGTCGGGCCGTGCGGGCGGGCGGCGGCCGAGAGACCCTGGGCCACGACGGCGATGCCTTGGCAATCGGCGCGGTCGGGGCGGGCGTAAGGCACGCGCGGAATTAACCCAAAACAGGCATCGCTTAAAGGACTCCACCAAGGTCGGGGCATCATGGCTGCTTGAGGGCCTCCGCCAATTTCCGGGCATTCAGCCGCATCATCGAGGCCCAAGTGTCGCCAGGGGTGCCACGTTTTTGAAGGTATTCAAAGGTCAGGGCGGTGGGCGGCGGCAGGCTGGCATCCTTGCCGAGTTGCTGGGCGGCAGCGGGGTTCTGCCCTTCGTCGCACAGGATCACGCGGACTTTCTGGGTACGGATGGACTTTAGTAGTTCCGCGTAATGTCGGGCGGAGGGATCGGCGGACTCGGCGGAAGCGCTTTCGAGGATACTGCCGGCGACCTTGAGCCCGAAGGCCTCTGCGTACTTCTCCAGACCGGGGTGCTGGGTAACGAATTGGCGCTCGTGGGGTAGCAAGGGCGCAAAGGTATCCCAGACATCCTTTTCGACGGATTCAATTTCCTTAAGTGCTTGAACTAGATTGCCTTCCGATGTTTCAATGCCAGCAGCATCCAGCCCCTTTTTAAGGCGACGCATCATCGTTTTTACTTCTGCGGGGACAATCCAGAGGTGGCTGCCGGAGGGGAGGGGAGCAGGGGAGAGCCAAAGGAGGTCTTTTTCGCGCTGGTTTGCTTTAGCCCAGTCGGCGAGCCAGGGCTCGAGCTGCGGGTTGATGCCGACGATCACTTTTGCCTTGGCGAGCGCCCGTGCATCGCTGGCGCTGATCGTGTAGCCATGGAGCTCCCCGCCGCTCGGAATGAGGGCTAAATGGGGGATAGGCGTGCCGGCCGTGAGTTTTCCGACCCATTCATTGGGAATTGTGAAGCTACTGACTAGCTCCACCTCGATGCTGGCCCAGCCTACGAGGGGGAGGCTCAGGCCGAGAAGGAGCCCAAAAAATCGGTGCAAGGTACCCACGATGAAGGAGGGCTAAGGGCCCCCTTGTTAATTGCAAGAGTTTTGCATTAATCAAATGTTCCAGCGTCTGGGCTTTTGCGTTTGCCACCATCCTTGCCGTCCTTACGACATTGTTCCCCATGCCCCGTTACAAAGCCGTTTGCGCCCTCTTGTTGGCGATGGTCAGCCTGACCTCTTACTCCTTTGCCCAGACTGCACCGGCACCGGGTGCCAATACCGCTCCGAGCGGTAAGAGCGCCGTTTTTGTCCGTAGCGTCACTTTCCAGCAGACCAAACTCGGCGGCCAAGTTAACCCTTGGAACCGGATGCAGGTGGAAATTCAGGCCAACACCGTGCCCGAGGCCAAGCCTACGGCTGGTGCGGAAGCCTCTAAGCTGAGCAATAAAAAGTGGGTTGATAAGGTGAAGGTCACCGTCACCCAAATCTACAAGACGGCTTCTGCCAAACCCGAGGAGTGGAACTACTACCGCTCCACCGCGACCGTGCTGACGATTGAAGTGAACCAGCCTCGCTCCGTCTTGTTCTACCTCCCCGGTGACGTCGTGAAGCGCGACAACCTCAAGAAGGAGCCTGATTACTATTACGTTCAGCTGGAAGTCGCCGGCAACGAGGAGCCGCTCTTTGATGCCCGTGGCCTCGTTTTGGCTGATCAGAAGTGGGCCTTGCATAAGGACCTCCAGGCCAAGGCTAAGTTCGACCCCGCTAAGGATGCCGCCGATCGTGGCGTCGTCACCACTCCGGGTATCCTTCGCCCGCAGTACCTCGTCCTTTATTCCGACTCCCCCGTCGTTCCGCCTTCCCCCGAGTTCATCCGCGAGGATGTGCCCACCCGCTAAGATTTTAGCGGTTTTCACCTAAACAAACCTTACGTACGTATGAGCCAGAAGAAGGCCCTGATTGTTAACCTCGCCGCGTCCCACGTCTCGGTCTCCTCCTTCCGTGAGGAAGCCGGCCGCCTATTCATGGACCAGTTCTTCGCCGAAGACTTGGCCCCTGGCCTCGGCGACGATGATTGGTTGAATGCCGCCGTCTCCGCCTTGGGAGACCTCGTTAACGCTCACAAGATTTCCGGCCAAGCCACAATCATTGCGCCGAGCTTCCTGCTGCTGCAGAAGTCGCTCAAGGTGCCGCAGGTCGAGCGCGAGCGTCAGGCGCAGATTGTCGCCTTCGAGGCTCAGAACGCGATTCCTTACCCGTTGAACGAAGTCATCTGGGATAGCCAGGTGATGTCCTCCGACGGCGTTGAAGCGGAAGTCCTCCTCTTTGCCCTCCGCACGGAAGTGGCCACCCGCATTGCCAACTTAGTTTCCGCCACCGGTCTCCGCCCTTCCGCCATCCAAGCTGCGCCGCTCCTCGATAGCCGCGCCGCGCTGCTGCACGGCGGTTTGGCCAATGAGGAAGTCCTCATCATCAATGTCGGCGCCCGCTCGACTTCGCTGAGTTTCGTTGGCCCCGGTGGTGCCAATATCCAGTCCGCCAATATTGGCGGCAACTTGCTCACGCAGGGCGTCTCCGATAACACGGGCCAGCCCTTCGCGACCGCCGAAGCGGTGAAGGTCGGCTACTACTCTGGCGTCGTGCACCTGTCTGAGTCGGACCCGCAGGTCGCGGTGTTGCAGGCCAATTCGCAGAGCTTCATCCGTCGACTCTCGCAAGACATCAACCGCCGGCTCATCAATGTTCGCCGCGGTGCCGCTGGTCGTCAGCCCACCCGGATTCTTCTGACTGGTCGGGGATCCTTGGTGCCCGGCTTGGCCGAGCAATTGACCGAGTCGCTTCGTCTGCCCGTCGAACCGTTTGATCCCTCTTCGGCCCTGACGCCTGGTCCGGAACTCAATCCGGATTACCTCCGTCAGCACATCCACCAGATTTCCGAAGTCATCGGTGAAGCCGCTTCGTTGCTTCTGCCTCAGAGCTCAGGCGTTAACTTGATCCCGCGCGACATCGCGGCGCAGATTGCGTTCGACGCCCGTAAGCCCAAGCTCTTTGTTGCGGCGCTGCTCGCGGCGCTGGCCCCTTGGCCCATTTTCTTGGCTTTAGATGACGCGGGTGACTACAATTCCGCCCAGATTGATTTGCTGAAGGCTCGTTCCTCCGTCTTGAACGGTCACCAGTCCACAATCATTAAGACCCACGAGGACTCGCATACGGTGCTGGCCACGAACCAGTTGCTGGAGTCGGTGGTCGTTAATCGCTCCAACTGGCCAGCCTTCTTGACCGACCTCCAGTCACGGATTGCTCAGAGCAAAAACACTTGGGTGGAAGAAATCCACGTGGTCCACGTTCCTGGTGTGGCCGCCCCTGCCGTCGAAGGCGAGCCGGCCAAGGCGCCAACGCCTCCCGTGACTAAGGTCACCGTCACGGCCCGCATCCTGCTCGACAAGGTCGCCCCCGGGAAGACCTTCAATGCACGAGAATTGATCGAGCGGCAGAACGCTTTGATGGCTAGCCTTAAGAAGTCGGCTTTCATCGCGGACATCCCCGCCGACGAAATCAAGCCGGACTACAAGGAAGCCAACGTCCCTAAGCTCACCTTCACGCTGATCATCCAAAAGGACAAAGCCCTCTAAGTCATGGAAAACTTTAAGCAGAACAAACTCTTCTACAGCGCACTCATTGCGGTCGGCGTCGTCTTCGTCGCCGGTGTCGGTGCGAGCTATTGGAAGTACACGGCTAAGAACGCCACCGCCCGGGAACTGGACCAGCAGCGCTCCAAGAGCCGTGGCCTGCTGAATGGCCACGTGCTCCCTTCCGTTAATTCCTCGGTTTCCCTGACGCCGGCGAACGTGGATGCGGCGACCAAGGATTTAGCCGACCTTAACACCCAGAAAGAGCAGCTCAAGGCCCTCCTCGCAGGTGCCCCTGAGTCCCGTATCACGGGTAAGGACATGTCCAACACGGCGTTGGCTTCGGAAATCAAGCAGTCCGTCGACGAGTGGACCAAGTTTGCCGCCGACCGTGACATTCGTATGCTTCCGAACGAGAAGTGTGAATTCGGCTTCCGTCGCTATATCCGTAATCCGGGAACTTCGCCTAAGCGCGATATCGTCCGCGTCGACCAGCAGCGCCTCATCGTCGAATTCCTTTACAAGACCCTGGCGGACTCCCGTCCAGTGACCGCGGGTGCCCCCGCCCCGATTCTCCTCGAGTCCATTGATCGCGAAGCGGTCGAGACCTTTGAAAAGATCGCCGAAGGTAAGCCTGGTGCCGGCACCTTCGCTCAGCCTGAAACTGTCCGCAACGAAACCGACGAGTTCGCCCCGACGCGCACCTTCCGTCAGCCTGGCCTCGTCGACACCCTTTCCTTCCGCGTCCGCTTCGTCGGCACGACCGCCACGCTGCGTACCTTCGTCAACAAGGTTCGGAACAGCGGCCGCCCGTTCGCCGTCACTGCCGTGGAAGTGGGTACGCCGAACGCCGACATGCTAAAGCTCCTTGGTTCCGCCAGCCCCGTCGTTTCCTCATCGGCTCCGACGGCCCCGGCCGCGGTAAGCAGCCTGCCAGGCTTCTTTACCACCGACGCCGCTGCGGCCAGTAACAATAAGGCCGCCGCCCCCGCTCCTAAGGAGGAGCGTAAGGTCGTCATCCGCCAAGCCCCTGCGCAATTCTCCGTGCAAATCGACTACCTGACCGTGGTTGAGGATAAGCCGGCCGCTGAGGGCGAACCCAAGAAATAATCCGAGATCTTTTCCATGAATTCTCGCAAGGACTTCTTCCTCTTTATCGGCGCGTCGCTGTTGCTGATCGCCGGTGTCACCGCTTGGGGCCTGCTCAGCCAGGGCTGGTCGCCGCAGCTCGTTAAGCCGCTTCTTCCGAGTGAAGAAGAACGGCAGGTAGCCATTCCCGAGCTCTCCTTAACGCCCAAGGGCGGAGATTACCCGAACTCCCCCCGCGCCTCCCTGAAAGACGCCGTCAATGATTGGCTCGCTCCCGAGGAGAATGACGATGGTTGGGATTACGACCTCTTCACGACCATCGACATTGCGTGGGACCCGGCCCAGTCCGAGTACGTCCCGCTTGGCCGTAAAG
Organism: uncultured Opitutia bacterium; assembly: GCA_903925205.1. Classification (GTDB taxonomy): domain Bacteria; phylum Verrucomicrobiota; class Verrucomicrobiia; order Opitutales; family UBA953; genus UBA953. Next base: position 16,666 of record CAIYEN010000177.1, read on the forward strand.
TCATCCCTTTGCCGCCATTTGGCATCGCTTTAGTCAAGGTTGGCCATCCGACCTATCCGTACGTCCTAAGCACCACCATGGCCCCGCGCTCGGGCAAGGAGGCCGACCGCGAGTTCTTGATCCAGAACATCGAAACGAAGACCTACTACGAACGTTGCAAGCTGAAGCAGCCCCTCGACCCCAAGACCCCCGTGACGCCGGTCTCCTTTAAGGTCGAAAAGTTGCCAGACGGCTTCACCCGTAACGTCCTGACCCTCGACGACAAGACCGTGGGTCGTTTGGTCGAAATCGACGATATCAAGCCGATTGAGTTCAAGGACACCATTAACATCCTCTTGGCGGCAACGGACAACCCCACCACGACCTGGGCGCGCCATCGGAAAGGCGATAAATTCACCTACAAGGGTGCCGATTTCGTCATCAAAGACATTGACTTGATTAACAAGACGGTGACCGTTGATAAGACCTTTATCCCCGACCCTAAGAAGGGGCGTAAAACCTTTACCGAGACCCTGGCCATCCCCGCCGAGGTCAAGCCTGCTTCCCCCAACAAAGATAAAGCCAAAAAATAACCCTTTACCTCCGACGCCCCGATGAAAAATCAAAAACGCAACCGGCTCGCTTGGGCCACTCTCGCAGCCGCTGTCGCTGTCGGCTCTCTCGTCGCTCAAGACGTAGATCCGGTGACGCAGAAGACCCAGCTCCTCTCTGAGGCGCTGGCTGCTCGCGAGAAGGGCGACCTGCAGGCCGCTCTCGAAAAGTTCGAGCAGATCCAAAAGATTTCGAAGGACGACGAGGCTGCCAAGGAAGGCATTGCTTCCGTCAAGGCTGCGCTCGCCGCTGCCGATAAGGCCAAGGCCGATGCCGAAGCCGCCAAGGTCAAGGCCGCTCAGCCTGCCCCCGTGGCCCCGGCTAAGCCCGCCACGTTGCTCGACGAAGTCGCCGCGAGCCACGACAACCTCTACCGTGAAGTCGCCCAGGCTATCGCCCTCGCTAAGCAGACCGCCGAACAGGGCGACTACGCTGGCGCGCTTAAGGTTCTGGATGGTGCCAATGGCGCTCTCCCGAACAACACCGCTGCCCAGAACTGGCGCGACGAGATTGCCCTCGCGAAGCAGGACATCGTTTCCCGCCGCGAATCGGGCGACCAGGGTGCCGACCAGCTCGCCCGCTCCGAAGTGGTGCGCCTCGCCAAGGTCAACGCGGCTGCAATCGACGCGGCTTCGGTGCTCATCGACGAAGCCGAAAGCTCCGTTCGTAAGGGTGAACTCGACGAAGCCACCGCGCTCCTCGACAAGGCTTCCGCCAACCTTCCCCGCAACATCGCGACCAAGCCGGTCAGCGACCGCATCAAGTCGGTGAAGTCCTCCATCATCTCCCGACGCGCCTTCCTCGCGATGGATGCCCGTGAGATGAACAAGGCCGACGCCTTTGTCCGCGAATTCGAACGCCTCAACGGTGCCGATGACGCCAGCTCCCGCCGCCTCCGCGCGGAGTTCGCTGCTAAGAAGTCTGACCCGGCTTACCGCAGCGTGGATGAAATCTCCCCTGGCCTCCGCGCCAAGGACGACAAGGTGCAGGAGCTGCTCGTCAAGGGACGTGCCCGTTACCTCTATGGTGACTACGCTGGCGCCCTCGACGCCTATCGCGAAATCCTCCAGTACCAGCCTAATAACGCTGAGTCCAAGGCCTTCCAGGTTCGCATCCGTCAGGTCCTCTCCGAAAACTCCGGCCAGTGGAATCGCAACGTTTCCAAGGGCAAGCTCCTCGAGCTCCTCGACGAAAGCTGGAAGCTCCCGGAAGTCTACAACCGCGAAGTCGCTGTAGCCGGCGGTAGCGCCACTGCGGACCCCGTCCTCGACAAGCTCCGCTCGATCACCGTTCCGGAAATCAATATCCGTGACCTGCCATTCGACCGCGCCATCGCTCAGCTGACCATCGTCTCCCAGTCGTACGACAAGGAGAACAAGGGCGTGAACATGTTCGTCATCGACCCGGACCGCAAGAATCCGTCCGTCAACATGACGCTCCGTAACGTCACCCTCGAGAAGGCCATCGACCTCATCACCAAGCAGGTCAACTTCACCTACACGATTAACTCGGGTATCATCGAAATCCGTCCGGACTCTGGTTCGAACGACCTCGAAACCGAGTTCTTCCCGCTGAGCTCCGCCGCGGAAACCAAGATGACCGGTATTGGTACCGGCGCTCCGGCTTCCAGCACCCCTGGTGCGACCGCGAGCCCATTCGGTGGCGCGACCGCCGGTGCTGGTGCGACCGACGTCAACCCGCGTAACGAAGGGATCAAGAACTTCCTGACCCGCTCCGGTGTGTCGTTCGAAGTGACCGGTGCCGTCCTCAACTACGACGGTACGACCCTGATCGTGACCCAGAATCGCAAGAACCTGGAGCGCATCCGCAACATCCTCCGTCGTTACTCCGACATCAAGCAGGTCCACATCGAGTCCAAGTTCATCGAAGTCTCCGAGTCTTCCCTGAACGAACTCACCACCAACCTGCGCCTGTCCAAGACCGTCAACGGCGTCCAGACCATCCGCGCTCAGACCAACCTCCGTTCGGTCAATGACGTCTTCGGTTCCGCCACCGTCTCCAACCCTGGCACCATCGCGGTGTCGGGCGGCACGGTCACCTTGCCTGATGGCAACGGCGGCACAATCACGGCTACCCAGCCTGGCACCTCGACCCCTATCGCCAACAACCCGCCTAACTTCCCTTCCGGCAACTTCGGTGGCCGTGAGCCGAACTTCGGTGGTGCGGCTGGTTGGAGCGGTGCCGCCGGTGCCTACAATGGCATGATTGGCACCATCGGTTCCTATGACCTCTCGATCTTCCTCAAGGCCGTCGAGCAGAGCAGCGGTTCCGACCTGATGTCCGCCCCGAGCCTCACCGTCCTCGACGGTAAGACCGCCATCATCAAGATTGCCCAGCTTCTCCGCTACCCGCAGTCCTACGGTGACACCCAGTCGAACGTGGGTTCGACCGGTGGTAACCAGAACGGCGGTGGCTCGGCTGGTGTGACCATCACGGCCGGTACCCCGCAGGACTTCACTGTCCAGGAAGTCGGCGTGACCCTCGAAGTCACCCCGACCGTCGGTGCCGACGACTCGATCGCCCTCAACCTCAAGCCTAAGGTGACTGAATTCGAAGGCTTCGTTGAATACGGCGGCACCTCCGTTGCAATCTCGGGCACCACGACCGTTACCATTCCTTCGGGCTTCTTCCAGCCGATCTTCACCACCCGTGAAGTTTCGACCGACGTCACCGTCTTTGACGGCGCTACGGTCGTCATCGGCGGCTTGACCCGCGAAGAAGTGAAGACCGTCAATGACAAGGTCCCGGTCCTCGGTGACATCCCGCTCATCGGCGCGGCCTTCCGCTCCAGCGGCAAGTCCACGACCAAGAAGAACCTCACGGTCTTCGTCACGGCCAACCTCGTCTCCCCGGGTGGTGCGACCCTCCGCAGCAGCTATCCTGGCATGCGCGCTGGCTCGGTCTTCCAGAACCCAGTCGTGCTCTCCCCAGGTGGTGCGGTCTACCGCGAGCCAGTTGAAGCGACCCCGACGAACTCGTCGCCTCGCGAAGCCGCTCCGGCTGCTCCGGCTGCTGGCCAGTAAGCTGAACGGAAGTTCGCCCTTCGCAGGCCCGCCTTATGGCGGGCCTGCTTTTTTCTGGAAGCAGTCGACGAGTCGGAGACACTCCCTCCCATGCGCTGGCTCCTCGTCGATGGTTTCAACCTAGTCTTCCGGAGCCATTTTGCGATGGAGCGCTCGAACCTCCGCCGGCAGTCCGATCAATTCCCGACGGGCGCCTTGCACGGCTGGATCAAGTCGCTGCAGGACCTGCGCGACACCGAGAAACCCGACCGTTGCGTCGTCTTCTTCGACCTCGGGGGCTCGGATCGCCACTTGGCCGTTTTGCCGGATTATAAAGGCCAGCGCGACGACACCCCACCCGACATCATCTTGCAGTTGCCCGAGATCAAGAAGCTCACGGCCTTGTTGGGGTTTACGGTGGTGCAAGAGCGCGGCGTGGAAGCAGATGACCTGATTGCCACGGCCGTCCACCGTTTGGCCGGAGCGGGCGACGAATGCATCATCGTCAGCGCGGATAAGGATTTTGGGCAATGCGTGGGTGGCCAAGTGCTCCAGCTCGCGCCCCCGCCCACGGCGAATCCAGCCCTTGGCTGGCGTCGACTCGATGCCGCGGGGGTGGAGGAAAAGTTTGGCGTGCCGCCGGCATTGATTGCCGATTACCTCGCGTTGGTGGGAGATACCTCGGACAATATTCCAGGTCTTAAGGGCGTGGGACCGAAGACCGCGGTCAAGTGGCTACAGCAGTACGGCGGTTTGGAAGGCGTGCTGGGAGCGGTGGAGACCATTGAGCCGGCGCGCTTCCGGGAGCAGATTAAATCCGACGCCGACCGCATCCGCTCTAACCTATCGCTCGTCCGTTTTAAGACCGACTTCGCCTTTGAGCCCGGCGCTATCCCTACGGAAGACATCCGCGGCGTCGCGGCCTTCCTGGAGGCCATGGAGATGCATTCGACGTTGCGACGCTATCAGGCGAAGCACGGCTTGGCTCCCGGGTCGGAGGCGGGAACGGAACCAGCCGTGAAGCCCGCGGCGCCGAAGGCTAAGCCAGCGACGGGCCCCGAGCAGGGCGAGCTCTTCTAGGCACAAAAAAGCCCGCCGGACGGCGGGCTTCGTGTTTAGGCAGGAAGCACTCTTACGAGCTCTTCTTGTCTTTCTTGTTGTCGAGCTTCGGGGCGTCGGTCGCTTCGGCGAGAGCCTGGGCGGCGGTGCCGTGATTGGCGGCGACGTAGGCCTTGAGTTCGTCCGGGGTGAGGGCGACCCAGAAGTGGGCTTCCAGCACGTCGAAGACGAGGTTGTTGGTCACCACGCCGTAGGTCTTGCCCATGAACTCAGCGTTCTTGGTGAGGACGTCGGTCGCCTTGGCGAGCTCTTCCTTGATGCGGGCCTTGGCGGCTTCATCAGTGGCAGCCTGTTCGGCGGCGCGGAGCTGGAGGATGGTGTTCTGCTGAACCTGGATCACTTCGATGCTGTTGTTGAGCACCGGAATGTGGTCACCGGTCACCTTGGAGAGGACCACCATCTTGGCGTTACCGCGGGCCTGAATGTCGGCTTCCTTGAACTCAGGGTTCTTGCGGAGCTCGGCGACCTGCTCGTCGGTGACGGGGGTCATGAGCTGGATGGCGGTGTTCTGGATGAAGTGCGGGCGGATGGCGACGGAGTCGACCTTGAAGCCGTACACCTTAGCGAAGATGTCGTCCTTCTGGTTGAAGTCGGCGAGCTCGCCGTCGCGGAGCTTCGTGATGGCGTCCTTCTCACCGGTGGTGAGGGAGGTCTGGATGCGCTGGTTGAGCTCGAGGATGCGGCGAGCCTGGCCCGTCATCACGTTGAGGTCGTTGTTGAAACGAGCGAGCGTGTCGGGGCTGCTGATCGTCACGAACTTAAGGAAGACCTTATTGTCGTGCTGGAGCAGGTTGTTGTCGACGCGAGGCGCCGGGGTTTCGGTAGCGGTGGTCATAGTGTGATTTGTTTGGGGGTAGGGGTAGAGGGGTTACTTGGCCTTTTCTTCGGTCTTCGGGGCGTCAGCCTTCTTTTCTTCCGGCTTAGCGGCGGCCTTGTCGAACTGGGCCTTTTCGGCTTCGGTGATCTGGACGAAGAGCTTGGCTTCAGCAGGGATGGTGCCGTTTTCGGACGGGTAGTCGAAGCCGCGCACCTTCTTGAATTCTTCGGAGAGCTTATTGACGCGCTCCTGGGTGGCCTTAACGGCTTCTTCGGCCTTCTTCTTGTCGTCGTCGGTCTTCAGCTTAGGCTGGAGGTCGACGAGCTGCTGGAGCTGGTTCTTGGTTTCAGCGATCTGCTTGAGGAGGACCTGGAAGGTTTCGACTTCGACGGCACCGGTGATGGTGTCGCGGACGAGGAATTTCTTGTCTTCGACGGTGAGGACGGAGTCAGGCTTGAAGTCCTTGGCGGCGGAAACCTTGGTGAACTCGTCGTTGGAGAGGGGGGTCAGGAAGAGGACCTTGGTCGGGACGAGCTGGTACGGGCGGAGGATGCTGAAGCCGCCGTAGAGCTTACCCATGGCTTCGTTGTCGGCCTGGAGCTTAGCCTGCTTGGCGGCGATTTCGTGGCTGCGGGCTTCGCGTTCCGGGGTGGTGAGGGCGTTTTCCAGGAAGACCTGGGAGCGCTTGAACTCTTCGACCTGCTGGGCGAGGATGCGGATGCGCTGCTGGAAGTTCACGAACTCCTGCGGGGAAGTGGCGGTCCAGACTTGGGCGAAGAACTTCTGGTCGGACTTAGCGGCCTCAGCGGCAGCAGCCGGAGCCTTACCGACTTCGAGCGTCGGCTTCAGGTCAGCGCTGGGCTTGGCGTCCTGAGCGTTCAGAGTGAGCGCCAAAGCGGCAATGAGGAAGGGAAACGGCTTCATAGTTTTGGGGAGAGAAGTTCAAACCTAAGGAATTAGGTACCCTCTGCCACAAAAAAACCCCGCTGTGAATTACTTGTGAATAGCCAAAGCCCGGTCAAAAATAGCAGGTAAATCTAAGGAATCGGCCTGCTTTTGGAACGCCTCATCCGCTAAGACGGCCCGAACCTTCGGGTGGTCAAGGAATCCGCTTAAGTCCTTGCTGTTCAATAACTCACGAACTTTCTTATCCTCCCAGGCTTGGTAAAAGGAGGTATGGGCAGCCAGGGCCCGCATTTCCGGCATGGCCATCAGGCGCTTCCGGGCCTCGGGATCACCCATTAACAGGCGGGTTTGGATAATCAGGCGTTTCTGCCGGTCGGGCAGGGGGGTCCAGTCCTTGAGCCAGTGGGTGACCGGGGTATCGGCGATTTGATCCCGGGCCTGAATACAAAGGTGGGTTTGAGCCGCTTGGGGCCCGCCGATGAGCTCTTGGAGCGAGGCGACGGTGGCCAAGGCTAAAACCATGAGGGTGAAATAGAGCAGGCCCGTCCAGCAGCCGACCATGGCTCCGAGCACAGGGCTTTCGGCCTCATCCACCCCCGCTGGGCGTTTGCCCATCCACCAAGCAAGACCGTAGACCAAGAGGCCCGTGAGGCAGGTGACACCGAGGACGCCGGCCGCCCCGCGCAGCAGCCAAGGGAAGGAAGTCCCATGGAGCAGGGAATGGCCCAGTTCAGGCCCCAAGGCCCAACCGAGCGCGATGCCCACCGTGAGGGCGATGGGCCCAGCCAATTGCCTAAGCGGACCCCGCTTATACCCACGCCAAGCCCCGCGCGCCATGAGCAAGGCCAACCCCACGCCGGCGAGCCACAGCATCCACGAAGACTCAGGGGCAGGCGGGGGCATCGTTAGCTTTCACCGAGGACCTTCCGGATGGCCCCTTCGCGCGCCTCGATGCTCTCCGCCAACTTGAACTGCACGAGCGCGCGCCGCAGGTTATGGCCGGGGTAGCGGACCTTAAAGTAGACATCGCCCGCGACGTGGTCCGCCAAGAAGCGAATCCCGAGTTCGAGGGGAATGAGGTGAATGCAGTCGTACAGGTACTTCAGCTCAGCGGGGTTTAGGAAGTCCTTGGCATGCGAGCGATAACCCCGGTAGATCGCGGTGAAGAGGTCGAGGTCGAAGATGACACTCGCGAGGTCAGGTGCGTCTTCGCCGGCGGGATTACAGGCCGAGCGCGTCGCATCGCCAATGTCGTAATGGACGAGGCCTGGCTGCACGGTATCGAGGTCCACGATGCACGTGCCGCGACCCGTGGCGGTATCAATCATGATGTTACCGACCTTGGGGTCACCGTGCGTGGTGCGCAGGTGTAATTCCCCTGATTTCAAAGCGTTTTCCAGCACGCTGCAGCGGGCGCGGCGTTCCTCCACGAAGCGCAAAGCCCGCTTGGCTTCCGGTGAGGCTTGCACGCGGTCTTGGCCTTCCGGCGTGGCCAAGGCGGCATCGAGTTTGGCGAGGTAGCCAGGCGTCACGTGGAAGCCGGGCAGGGCGTAGCGGAGCTGATCACACGGCAGGTCGCTGACCATGCGATGGAAGTGGCCCAAGACATAACCCGCTTCGAAGGCGTGCTCGGGGTTTTGGACCTTCTCGAAGGCCGTAGCGCTGGCGATTTGCGAGATGGCGCGCCAGATGTCCCCGTTCGCATCGGTCACCCAGTCTTCGCCGCCCTTGGTCTGGATAATCTTCGGGAGCTGCCAGATACGGTCGGCGCCATCGGATTCGGCCTCGAGCTTGGTATGGCAGTGGTCGGTGAGGACGCGCATGTTCTGCATGATCGCCTCGGGGTCGGGGAAGATGGCCTTACGGACGCGCTGGACGATGAACCGCTGCTCCGAAAAGGTCGTCCGGAAGATGGCCAAATAGGTGTCGTTGACGTTGCCCGAGCCGTAGGGTTCGACCGTGACGAGCCGTCCTTGAACGTCAAATTGGCGGGCGATAAGGGCGGCACGCATAGGTTGCAGGGGCAATTTGGCCTGTTTTTGCGGAGAGGCGAGGGCATTCCAGTCACGGCTAGGCTTGATTTTCAGTTCGGCCTCCCCATGTTGAGCGTTCCTCTGCGCCGCCACCTTAGCTCAGCTGGTAGAGCATCTCATTCGTAATGAGAATGTCGCCGGTTCAAATCCGGCAGGTGGCTCCAGCGCAGGGGTTAATTTTCCAGTCCGTTTGCTAAGGCGGGCTTTCCCGCCACTCTCCACCTTATGAGCCGCCGCTCCGACCCGCCCGCCCGAAGCCGCGATTTATCGCGCCGCTACGACCGGAACTTTAAGGTGGATGATGCCTATCGGGCGACGTTGCCCGACATGCAGAACAAGGATGCGTCCCTGATTCAGGGCGCCAACGTCCCGATCCAGCATGTGGGTATCGCGGGTTTTCGTCTGCCGATGCTGGTTATCTCCCGCGACGGCAAGCCGGTGCCCCTTGAGTGCACGGTGACCGGGTCCGTCTCCCTCGCGGCCGACCGCAAGGGTATCAACATGTCGCGCATCATGCGCACGTTCTACGAGTTCAAGGACCGCGTCTTATCGCATGAACTGCTCGAAGAAGTGCTGGTCCGCTACAAGAAGGACCTCGAGTGCAGCCGCGCGCGCATCCTCGTCGAGTTCCGCTACCCGATTGTTCAGAAGTCCCTACGTTCCGGCCTCGAAGGCTGGCAATACTACAAGGCGACGCTCGAAGGCACCATTGACGACCTCGATCGCCTGCGCCGTTACGTGCATTTCGATTTTGTCTATTCGTCCGCCTGCCCGTGCTCGGCCGAGTTGACCGAGCACGCTCGCGAAGAGCGCGATACGTACGGGATTCCGCACTCCCAGCGCTCCAAGGCGCGGGTCATCGCCGAGGTCTCCCCGGGGAAGTCCCTTTTCGTGGAGGACATGAAGGACCTCTGCCTCGCCAGCCTTCACACCGAGACCCAAGTCATGGTGAAGCGCGAAGACGAACAGGCCTTTGCCGAGCTCAACGGCGCTTACTCTAAGTTTGTTGAAGACGCGGCCCGCCTCGTCTTCGAGCAGTTCGACCACGATGCCCGCGTGCGCGATTTCGTCATCGCCTGCTCGCACCTAGAGTCCCTGCATTCCCATGACGCCGTTTCGGTGATCAACAAGGGCATGCCCAGCGGGCTCTCGGCCGACTTCAGCCAGTTCAGAGACCTGGTCTGCTAGTTCTTTGGCGGCTTGCTCCTTCGTCGGCGGCCGCCTAGGTTCGTCTTCACTAGGGGGTAGCTCAGCTGGATTCAGAGCAGCAGCCTTCTAAGCCGCCGGTCGCGGGTTCGAGTCCCGCCCCCCTCGCCACTTTCTCCCGCCCCATGTCCCCCTCGCCTTACCACCTCGCTGACCGCGGTCAGAGTCTGGGCGAGTTGGATTACCCAGCGGTCCTCGCGGGCTTGGCGACGGGGCGCTTATCACCGGACACCCTTTCCTGGCAGGCAGGGGAAGCGGGTTGGGTGGCGTTGCGTCAGCGGCCCGAGTTCGCCAGCGGCCTGAGCGCCGTGGCTTCACTGGAGCCGCCGCCCCCTGCATTACCGTGGGAAGCGCAGGTCTCGCGCTGGAGTTCCCGTCCGCAGTTCGCGACCCTGTGGGCCACGCTCAAGGCAGTCCTCTTCCGCCCGCAAGCCACGTTCACCGCCGCGGTATCGTCGGACGGGATGCGCGCGCCTATCCAGTGGCTCTTATGGGCCAGCCTCGCCGCGGTGCTGGTCGGGTTTCCGCTGTGGAGCGTGCTGATCAGCTTGCGGCCGCTGTTACTCGGCAAGGTCGGCATGAAAGAAACCGCCGCCCCGGCGATCTTCAACCTGACCTATTTCATCCGCGCCTTGGCGGTCTACCCCTTGGCGGCCTTCGTGGGCACGTTCGTCACCACTTTCGCCGTACATGGGTTGCTCCGTCTTTTCGGCGGCGGCCGAGCCGGGTGGCGGCGCACCTTCCGCACCTTGGCGTACGTCTTTGGTGCGATGTGCTTCGTCTTGGCGCTTCCGGTGACCGCCTGTGCCGTCCCGGTCTGGGGGTTCATCTTGGCCTTTATGGCCCTCGGACATGCCCACCAGGAGCCGGCTTGGCGCGGGTTCCTCGCGGTGGGGATTATGGGGGCGGTGGGGTGCTGCTCGGGCTTGATTTACTCGGCTTGGTCTTTCAGTCGTAACTTCTGGCGCTGAGTCGCCTGCGGGCTTGCAGGGCTCCGTCGCCTTGCCAGAAATAATCTTATGCAAATCCACGGTGCCCGCCCGCCCAATCAGCTCGGAGTCTTTAGCCAGGAGGAAGTCA
>CAIYEN010000178.1 GCA_903925205.1 uncultured Opitutia bacterium
AGGTAGGGGCGTGGTTTACCGCGCCCTCCTGTGGAGGAGGTCAAGGCGAAGCCTTGCCCCTACCTCGAGGCAAAAGACACGGAGAACTTCACCGTCTACTGGCGAACGGACGCGACGCAGTCGCGCCCGTATCGGCGGAAGGTGGTGGCGGATAGAGGCTGGCAGCTAGGTCAGCACGCAGGGCTGACCCTACCAAAAGAAGAAGGACAGCACGCAGTGCTGACCCTACCTTTAAACCTTTGCACCTTTGCACAGGCCGTAGGCCGATTTGCACGTTTGCACTGTATCTGGCGACCTCCATAGTCGCGCCATGCTCCTCCCCCTGCTGTTCCTGGCCGCAGTCATGCCTCCGGCGATTGATGATGAGGCGAAGGTGCCGCCGTATACGGTGCCCGATGTGCTGATCGCGAACGATGGCCATAAGGTGACCACCGCGCAGGAATGGAACGAGACGCGCCGGGGTGAGGTCATGAAACTCGTGCAGGACCACATCTACGGCGTGACCCCAGCAGCCGCCGCCCCGAAAGGTGCGCCACTCATCGAGGTCGTCGAGACCGATAAGAACGCGCTCGAGGGTAAGGCGACGCGGACGCAGTACAAGGTGCGCCCGAACGGCAAGGACGGCCTCGTCTTCGACTTGCTGCTGTATTTGCCGAACGGCGCGAAGGCGCCCTCGCCGGTTTTTCTCGGCCTTAATTTCGGCGGCAACCACACGACCGTGAATGACCCCGCCGTCATCCTTCCATCGACGTGGGTGTCAAAGCAGTGGGCCGAGGTCTCGTCAAACAACCGCGCCACCGCTAAAGGCCGCGGTTTGCAGGCGTCGCGTTGGCAGGCCGAGCTCCTAATCGCCCGTGGCTATGGTTTGGCCACGGTCTACTGCGGGGATTTCGAACCCGATCATCCGGAAGGTTGGAAGGAAGGCATCCGCGCCGCTTATGCTTCGAAAGATCCCGCCGCGGTCCGTGCGGACAACGATTGGGCCTGCATCGGGGCGTGGGCGTGGGGCCTCTCGCGCTCGCTCGACGCTTTGGAGTGTAACCCCGCCGTCGATGCCAAGCGCGTTGCGGTGATCGGACACTCTCGCCTCGGCAAAGCCTCGCTTTGGGCGGGGGCGCAGGACACCCGTTTCGCGCTCGTCGTCTCGAATGAGTCCGGTTGCGGCGGTGCGGCGCTCGGTAAGCGCATCTTCGGCGAGACCGGTGGTGTCATCGCCGGAGATTCTACAGGCCGTGGCTTCCCGCATTGGTTCGCGCCCAAGTACGTCACCTACGCTGAGCACGAGGACCGGATGCCGCTCGACCAGCATTACGTCCTGGCGCTGATCGCCCCCCGTCCCCTCTACGTTGCCAGTGCCGTTGAGGACCGCTGGTCGGATCCCAAGGGCGAGTTCTTGGGCGCTCTCTATGCCGAGCCCGTCTTTAAGCTCCTGGGTCGCCAAGGCTTGGGGGTGACCGAGTCGCCCGCCGTCGGCGTGGCCGTCGGCAAGGACCTCGGGTACCACAACCGCCCCGGGAAGCACGACGTCACGGTCGAGGACTGGCAGCATTACCTCGATTTTGCGGACCGGACCCTCCCGGCAAAGTAAGCCGCCGGGAAGGGTGGGGCGGGACGTCTTTCTCGCTCAAATAGGGTAATTCGCTGGTCACGGCCAGAGGGGTTGTTTAATTTTCGCAACGTTACGGTGAAGTCTACCCCCCTCCAGTCTCCCCGCCCACGGCAGGGGTTCTCCCTCGTCCTATCCATGGTCATCATGACCATGATGGTGATGGTGGTCGTTGTGCTTGCCTCCTTCCTTAAGGTCGAGTCCTCGTTGGCGACCATTAAGCAGGCCGAAGCCGTTGCTCGGCTCAATGCGATGGGGGCGGTCCGACTCGCGGGCGCGGCCCTGCAGGAACGCCTCGGCCCCGACACGCGTGTCTCCGCCCCGGCCGCCCTCTACGACGACCCCGCCATCTCCTCGGTCTCCACGCCAGGTGCGGACCCGTTCGAGTATCCCGTGATGGGCGTCTGGCGCAGCTGGGAAGGCAATGACCACGATATTCGTGCGAATAGCCGTTACGCTGGCCGGCCGCAGAAGCCCGATTACTCGTCGAAGCTGAAGGCCTTCAACACCACCTCGGCACCGACCGCCCGTTTCCTGGGCTGGATGCTCTCGAATCAGATGGGCTACGGCAATGCCACGTTCACCTTGCCCAACGGCACGGCCGTCAAGCCGCCCGCGCCGCCCTCCGTGGTGGCGAATGCTGGCACCGTCCCACTCGTCGGTTCGGCGACCGATCCGCAAGCGGTCCGACAGATTCACGCGACGCCGATTTCGTTCGTCGATGGCCAGCCCGCGAGTTCGACGACGGATGGTACGCAGGGGTATTTCTGTTGGTGGGTCGGCGGTGAGAACCAGAAAGTCCGACTGCTCATCCCCAACGTCGCCACGGCCTCGGCTGGGTCTAATAATTTGGATTGGGCGCAGCGTGCGAAGACCTTCGGCGCGCCGGACCTCGAAGCCATCGGCTATCCTGCGCTCATTGCGAACGCCGTGCCGATGCCCGTTAATCAGCCGCTGTCGACGCCGACCGTACCGCTGCTACCACCGCCTGCGGACGCCTCGCGCCTGACCGATGCGCTGAAGAACGCGACCCCGACGCCCTTGGCCAAGGCTGGTTTCCATGACGTCAGTCTCTACGGCGAAGGCCTGCTAACGAACACGGCGACCGGTGGTCTGCGCAAGGACCTCTCGCTCTTCACCGAAACCTGGGATTGGGCCAACGTCCTCGACTCGGGTCGCCAGGGCAAGATGCCGCTCTTCCGCCTCAAGCCAGCCAAGCTCCCGCGCAATGGTGGCGATCCGGATTACGACCTCGCGTTCCAACGTCCGTTGCCTGAAGTTTCTGTAAATGGTAACTTGTTGCCACCTGGCATCGGTAACCGCCGTCGCCATGCCTTAATGTATTGGTGGTCCGATTACGGTTCGCTTGGGGGCACTGGCGCCGGCGTGGCCTCCGATGGCGGTACGAACTTCGGCGGGTACGCGGCCCTCTCGTCCTTCCCGCCAATCCGCAGCTGGGCCTACCTGACTGACTTTTGCCTACACTATCGCAAGTACGTGACCAATACGGATCCGCAGTTGGCGGGCGTTACCACGATGCTCCCGCCCCAGCCCGTAGGGGCGCTAAACGCGGGCGACCTCTATAGTTATTACGAGCGCATCCATCGCCACCCCCTCATTGCCCGTATTCAGTATGTCTTCGCCTCCTCGTCCACTGGTTCCAGTGCAGCCTTCATCGCCCAGCCCGTCGTCACGCTCTGGAATCCCTTCAACGTCCGTCTCACGGTCCCCAGTTTTAACGCCTACTGCAAGTGGCAGTCCTTGCCGATTTACATCAACTGCAGTGACGGCGCCGGCTTCGGCGTCACGCAGCACGTGGGCTCCTACTTTACGGGTGGCGTGACGCTCCGCATCGGCGGTGGTTCGGATATTACTTTAGATCCCGGTCAGACCCGCGTCTTTGCTATGAATGATGGGACTCTGATAAATATTCCGACTGGGGCCCCGAACATCGCCTACAACCTTACCCCAGGCTATGTCGCGAGTGGTCGCTCCGGTTGGCAGATGACCTTGCCAGGGACGCCCTCGGGCGCTGGGTCCCTCCGTTATCAGTTGGTCAAGAACATCGATAACACGACCGTCGCCCGCGATGGCATCTACTACGACTTCTACCCCGCTAATTATAAATATTCGCCGGTCCGTTTCAGTTTCGTCGGCACGACCACCGCCCAGTTCCAGCAGCTCTATGGCCTGGATGCACCGTATCCCTTCCAGCAGACCATCGCTGATGCGGCGGCGGCCCCGCGCGCGTTCGGAACTTTCGCGTTCGGCCTGCGTCTTTCGAACGACGGCGTCTCGCAGTATAACAACCGCACCGGGGTGAAGACCGTTTCGAAGGGCTTCCTGCAGGCCTCACCCTTTACGACCTATACGGAGATCGGTCTGAAGTCCGCCGGAGTCCTCACGGCCTTCCCGTACGCTTCAGCCAACGTCGCCGATACCAGCACCGTTTCGATGGTGGGCCAGTATGGGGAAGGGGTCGGCGGCTTCTATTCTTCTGCAAACAGTGGCGTGCAGTATGCGGGGGCAATGAATCCGGTGAACGCGCCGTATGACCTCTACTTCCTGCCGATGACGGGCTTTGCGGACCTCAACGGCCCGCAGTCGGACCCCACGAGCAATTACGGCGGCTTCATCTTGACCGGCTTGGATCCGAC
>CAIYEN010000179.1 GCA_903925205.1 uncultured Opitutia bacterium
GTCGCGACGCCGTCGCGCCCCTACCTTCGGCCGCCCTGCGGCGGCCCGCGCCCTGGCCCACTGTTCAACGGGTCAACAGATCCCCGCGCGGCGCCTTGCGCCGCGCAACCTTAACCCTCCATTAAGCCCCGCATTTTCCTGAAAATTTACCCACCCGCCTCCCTCAACTTCTCCTCCCCTCCGGCGTTCTATCATCGTACTCTCACCCCATGTCCTCCGAAGACCCCTCGTCCGGAAAACCCAACCCGTTCTATAAGCCCGCCTTCGGCCAGGTGGTGCGCCGTCAATTCATCGGCCTGATGGCCGCGACGTTCGGCTGGACGCTCCTGCCGTCCGTCTCCGCTCAGGAGAAGAAAGGGAAGGGAGGCGGTAAAGGCGGCAAGGGCGGGGGCGATGATTCCTCCAAGGCCCGCGGGCCGGTCTTCCAAGGCGAATACGTACTCCCGGAATCCCTCGCGGAATTCTCCAAGGTCTCGTTGATCTTCGGTCGCGCGACCGACAAGGCCATCACGGCGAGCTTCGTGCCGGCTTCGACGCTCGAAGCCTTCCTCGAGATCGGTATGGCGAAGGGTAAGTACGCCCGCAAGACGGCGGTGACCCCGCTGCCCGCCGGCAAGGCGACGGAAGTCGTCATCGACGGCCTCACGCCGAACACGGAATACTTCTACCGCCTCAATTACCGCAAGCCGGGAGCGGGCAACTACACGCAGCGCGCAGAGGCCCGCTTCTCCACGCAGAAGGCCCCAGGTTCGTCCTTCGTCTTCACGCTCCAAGGCGACTCCCATCCGGAACGCGCCCAGGCCAGCCACCCGGACCTCTACGCACGCACGCTGGTCACCGCCGCGGCCGACAAGCCGGACTTCCATATCTGCATCGGCGACGACTTCTCGATCGAACGTGTCCGCACGATCAACGAGGCCAACTGCCAGATCCCTTACCTCCTCCAGCGTCCGTTCCTCGGGCTGGTGGGCTCCGTGGGTCAGGTCTTCCTGATGAACGGTAACCACGAGCAGGGCTCGCTCTTCAACTTCTCCCAGAAGGACGAACGTCACGACGTCGCGGTCGGCGTCCAGAAGGCCCGTAACTCGCTCTACCCGACCGTCGGCACCGAAGGAATCTACTCCGGCCCGGTCGAGCCGTTCAAGGACATCGGCCCGCTGAAGAGCTACACTTCTTGGACTTGGGGCGACGCACTCTTCATCCTGCTCGATAACTACTGGCACTCGCCGGCGCTCGTGGATAGCGGCTTCGGCGGCAAAGGCGGCAAGGGCGAGAAGGGCGGCGACGACAAGAAGAACCGCGACTGGTGGGGCATCACCATCGGCGACGCCCAGTACCATTGGCTCAAGAAGACCCTCGAGACCAGCAAGGCGAAGCACAAGTTCGTCTTCGCCCACCACGTCCTCGGCTCCGGCCGCGGCGGCGTCGACGAGGCCGAACTCTACGAATGGGGCGGCCAGGGCAAGAAGGGCGAAGGTACCTTCAAGGAGAAGCGCCCGGGTTGGGAGCTCCCGATCCATCAGCTGATGGTGAAGCACAAGGTCAGCGTCTTCTTCCAGGGCCACGAC